>DATGPR010000066.1:0-2760 GCA_035304725.1 Arenimonas sp. | reverse complement strand
CAGCTCGACGTCGACGCCGGCGGTGGGCTCGTCCAGGAACAGGATGCTGGGCTCGTGGATCAGCGCCTTGGCGATCAGCACGCGCCGCTTCATGCCGCCCGAGAGCGACATGATCTTGCTGTCGCGCTTGTCCCAGAGGCTGAGCGAGCGCAGCACCCGTTCCATGAGCGCGTCGTCGCGCGGCTTGCCGAACAGGCCGCGGCTCAGGCGCAGGGTGGCGGTGACCGTCTCGAAGGCGTCGGTGTGCAGCTCCTGCGGCACCAGGCCGATGCGGGTGCGGGCCTGGCGCGGCTGGCGCTGGATGTCGAAGCCGTCGGCGACGATGCTGCCGGCGCTCGGGTTGACGATGCCGCAGACGATGCTGATCAGGGTGGTCTTGCCGGCGCCGTTGGGACCGAGCAGGGCGAAGATCTCGCCCCGCCGGATGTCCAGGTCCACCGAATGCAGCGCGGTGAGGCCGGAGGCGTAGGTCTTGCTCACGCCCCGGATCGAAAGGATCGGATCCATGGGTCCTGCTTGTGCGTGCGGGGCGGCCAGCTTAACGTCGGCCGCCCCCGGCGGGCATCAACGGGCGGCCGGCGCCTCGGGCTCGGGCACCTTGTTGCGGACCGCCGGCACCGACTGCAGGTACAGGTAGATCGCTTCCAGGTCGGCGTCGGTCATGTTGCGGTAGGCCGGCCAGGGCATCGGCGGCAGCAGCTCGCGGCCACGGCCCATGTGGCGGCCGTTGCGGATGGTGTCGCGGAAGTTCTCGAAGCTCCACAGGCCCAGGCCGGTTTCTTCGTCCGGCGTCAGGTTGGCGGTGTAGCTGATGCCCCAGGGGCCGGCCCAGGCCGTGCTGCTGGCGCCGATCACGCCGATCCAGGGACCCTCGGGCAGGGCCGGCGGCGGCGGCATCATCAGGTCTTCCGGGTGGCCGGACAGGGCCCGGCTCATGTCCGGCTGCGGGCCGTTCGGGCCCATCACCCAGGGCGTGTGGCAGTCGTGGCAGGCGGAGCTCTCGACCAGGTAGCGGCCGCGCTCGATCTTGCTGGCCTTGTCCAGCTCGGCGCCGTCGACGCCCAGCTCGATCGGGCCGGAAGCCGCCTTGGTGTCGGAGGCCGACAGCACCAGCGGCACCGCCGTCAGCAGCACCATGGCGATGGCCAGGGAAAGGTGGGGGGAGAATTTCATCTTGGCGTTTCCTCGGGGCTGGAAGTACGCGGCGAGGGCATCGCCGCGATCCACTGGCCGAGCAGGGCCAGGCCCTGTTCGTCCACGGAACGGGTGCCCAGCGGCGGCATCTGCAGGCGCGGGTCGCGGCTGCGCATGCGCGCGGGCAGAAGGCTGGCAGTGGCATCGCCGGGCTCGACCAGGCGGTGCGGCAGGCTGGCGCCGGCATAGCGGGCTTCGCGGCCGACCAGGCTGGCGCGGATGCTGTCGGCGTCGATGCCCTGGTCGCGCCAGAGCGCGGCCAGGCTCAGCGGCACCGGCACGCCATGGCCGCTGCGGTTGTGGCAGTGGCCGCAGTTGCCGTGCAGGTAGCCGAGCGCGGCGCGTTCCTCCGGCGAATCGGCCGGGATGCGCGGCGGCTGCCGCAGCATGGCCTCGGGCAGGCCGGTGATGTGGCCGGCGCGCACCAGCGCATCCAGGCTCAGCTCGCCGGCATCGGCATGCAATGCGCGCGGATCGCGGTCGGGCGAGAGCTGCAGCGTGCTGAAGCCCAGCACCGGCACCTTCGTGCCTTCGTGGCAGGCGGTGCAGTCCTTGCGCGAGGGCACGGTGTAGCGGCCGCCGGGCGCGTCGGCCACGGCAAGCTCGGTGGCGGTGGCCGCCGGTGCCAGGTCGGCGTCGCTGCCGTCCTCGCGCCAGATGTAGGCGGCGTAGCGCCAGCTGCCGTCGGCCAGGCGTTCGATCATCCGCGTCTCGACCGGGCGCGAGTAGCCGAAGCTCTTCCACAGCCGGGTGCCGGGCGGGAACTGCCAGGCATTCGGATCGCTGGCGTCCACGGATGTGCCCCTGGGCAGCGAGATCCAGCGCCGCTTGCGGGCGCCGTCGGTCCACAGCGGGTACTGCGGCGAGAAGGCCAGGTGCGCCGGATCCACCCGCGACGGATCGCCGTCGAGGAACAGGCCGGTCCCGCTCAGGCGCGCCGGCAGCGGCGGTTGCGCCGGCGGGGCGGCATCGGCCCTGTCCGCGGCCGCCAGCGCCAGCAACAGCAGCACGGCCGGCAGCAGCGGCAGCGCATGCCCGGGGCGGTCCTGCAATCGGCGGTGGCGGAGCACGCAGCGCAACATCAGAGCGGGTCGAAAATCGAAACGGGACGGGAGCGCCTCCCTCACCGGAGGGGCGGCATATGCGATTCGCGGCGCACGGGAAGGGTTTACGCGGTGGAATGACGCAACCGGACTGCCGGACGCGGGAAGACTGCGCCGAGGTTGCCGGCAATTCAGGCTGCGGCGGATTTCGCCAGCCATGGCGGCTTTTCCCCGGGTGAAAAGTCATGCAGGCACCGGGCGCGGCCATGATGAAAGTCATGCCCATACCCGGGCGTGCGGAACCGGGTGACGGACCGTTCGTCCGTCCACCACGATTTGGCCGTTTTCCCGAGGGAATGGCGTTAGATTGGGCTCCTCCTGCCCCCCTTCGAGGACTGCCCTTGTCCCCCCAGGCCGTCCAATCAAATCCGGCAGGCTGGCTGGTGGATGGCCCGAGCTGGGCCGAGCGCGACGCCGCCGGCCGGCGTGCCATGCTCACCGAGATCCTTGCCCAGGTCTCGCG
>DATGPR010000065.1:0-5157 GCA_035304725.1 Arenimonas sp. | reverse complement strand
AGCAGCGCCAACGCGCCCAGGCCGCGGCCGAAGGCGTGCACCAGGGCGCCCTTGGTGTACTGCAGGTCGCGGTGATAGCCGCTGGGCAGGGACAGCAACTGTTCGAGCTCGACGCGGGCGGCGGCGATGCTGGCATAGGTGACGCGCATCAGTTCGACCAGGTCGGGGTTGCGCTTGTTCGGCATGATCGAACTGCCGGTGGTGTACTGCGCCGGCAGGCTGACGAAGCCGAACTCGGCGGTGGTGAACAGGCTCAGGTCCCAGGCCAGGCGGCGCAGGTCGAGGACGGCGGCGCCGAGGGCGTCGACGGCGGCGATCTCGAACTTGCCGCGGCTCAGCTGGGCATAGATCGGGCTCACCTGCATGCGGGCGAAGCCCAGTTCCTTCGTACTGCCTTCTCGGTCCAGCGGCAGGTTCACGCCGTAACCGGCGGCGGTGCCGAGCGGGTTGGCGTCGATCCAATCCGAAGCCTGCTGCGCCCGAATGGCGTTATCAATGAAGGCCTCGGCAAACCCCGCCCACCACATCGCCGTGGACGACACGACCGCGCGCTGCAGGTGCGTATACCCCGGCATCGGCAACGTCTCGGCCTCGGCCCGCTGCAGGCAGACTTCGGCGACCTCGCGGCACAGTGCCTTCGTTTCGCCCAACTTGCGCTTGAGCCACAGGCGCGTGGCCACCAGGATCTGGTCGTTGCGGCTGCGGCCGGTGTGGATCTTGCGGCCGACATCGCCCAGGCGCTCGACCAGGCGCGACTCGATGGCCGAGTGGCAATCCTCGTAGCGCTCGTCGAGCACGAAGGCGCCCGACTGAAAATCGTCGGCCAGCGCCGCCAGTTCGCGGCACAGCGACTCGCCCTCTTCCGCCGTCAGGATGCCGATGCCGGCCAGCCCGCGCGCATGCGCGGCCGAGGCGGTGATGTCGTCCAGGATGAACTCCCGGTCCAGCATCACGTCGCCGCCGGCCAGGAAGGCCTGGATGCGCGGATCCACTTCCACGCCGGGCTTCTGCCAGAGGAGCTCGCTCATGTTGCTATCCCCATCGTTTCGGGCAGGCCGAAGGCCAGGTTGAGGTTCTGCAGGGCCTGGCTGGCGGCGCCCTTGAGCAGGTTGTCGAGGGTGGCCACCACCACCAGGCGGCGGCCGTCTTCCGAGAGCGTGAAGCCACCGACCTCGGCGCCGTTGCGGCCGGCAATGCGGCTGACCCAGGGCGCCTCGTCCAGCACCGCCACCAGCGGCTCGCCGGCGTAGGCCTCGCGGTAGATGCGCTTGACCTCGTCCAGCGTCAGCGCCGCGGCCAGGTGCAGGTTGGCGGTCAGGCTGATGCCGCGGAAATGCGGCGCCACATGCGGCATGAACTCCACCGGATGGCCGAGCTGGTGGCCGACCTCGCGCTCGTGGATGTGGCCGGCCAGGGCATAGGGCATCAGGTTGTCGCGCAGCTTTTCCGGGTTGTTGCGGTCGGAGGGCGAGGTGCCGGCACCGCTGTAGCCGGACACGCCGAAGCACTGCGCCGGCCCGGCCAGGCGGCCGAGCATCGGCGCCACCGCCAGCTGCATCGCGGTGGCGTAGCAGCCGGGATTGCTGATGCGGCGGGCACCGGCGGCGCGGGCGCGGGTCAGTTCCGGCAGGCCGTAGTACCAGCCGGCATCGAAGCGGTAGTCGGCCGACAGGTCCAGCAGCACCGTGTCCGGCGCCTGCGCCTCGAAGGCCTGCACATAGGGCGCGGCCAGGCCGTTGGGCAGGGCCAGTACCACCGCGTCGGCGCCCAGCATGGCGGCGGTCGCGGGATCGGGATTGCTGTAGCGGAGCTCGCCGGCGTAGGCGGCCTCGTGCTCGGCCAAGCGCTGCCCTGCCCGCTCGCGCGAGCCGACGAAGGCCAGTTCGAAGCGCGGATGCGCGGCCAGCAGCCGGATCAGCTCGCTGCCGACATGGCCGCGGGCGCCGATGAGGCCCAGTCTGATCCTCTCCATGACTCAACTCTTCAGTGTCGCCGGGCGGGCCCGGCAATGATCCACCGCGAACATCACCTGGTCCCAGCCCTCCAGGCCATACCAGAAGACGTTCCAGCGCTCGCCCTTGAGGCAGCCGTCGGCCTCGTCCAGGTAGAACTCGTTGACCGGGTTGCCCGGGCGCGCGCGCCAGAACAGGCACGGATTGTCCGCCCGCATCACCTGCCAGGCGGCCCGGCCCAGGCCTTCGCCCTGGGCGTCCTCGGCCACGGCGAACTTGTCCAGGTGCGGCAGGCCGCCTTCCAGGGTCAGGATCAGGGCGGCGCGGTAATGCTCGGAGACGTAGACGCGGTAGGGCCTGGTCTTCTCGAAGTAGTCCGGGGCGAGGCGTCGGCCGAAGCCGGATTCGATCAGGGTGCGCAGCCTCTTCAGGTCCAGCTTCCGCCAGCTGGTGACGCAGCGCACCCGCTCGCCGCGCCGGACCAGGGTGCCGGACCCGCGGTGAGTGAACAGTTCCTTGGCCAGCTGGTCGGGCCGGGTGATGGAGACCGAGCTGTCCGGCGGCAGCTGCATCAGCAGCTCGTGGATCTGCTGGATCTTCACCTTCATGCCCGAGTGCAGCCAGGGCTGGGCCATCAGGCCCTCGTAGTCGGTGCTGAGGTTGATCGAGTCGATCACCCTGCCCTCGCCGTCCAGCAGGCCGCCGGTAGCGGTGAGGAAGACGATCTTGTAGGGGCGCAGGGTCTTGACCAGTTCGTTGGCGGCCCAATCGGCATTGACGTTGAGGATCTGGCCGCCGGCGGTTTCGCCCAGCGAGGCGATCACCGGGATCGAGCCGACCTTGATGGCCGCCTGGATGGGCGCGATGTGCACGCGCTCGACCTTGCCGACCAGGCCGTACTTGCGCCGCCCCAGCAGGCCGCACTCGAACACGCCGCCGGTAACCGAGGTGGCGCGCACGCCCTGGGCCTGCAGGGCCTCGACCAGGCGCAGGTTCTCGCCCTGCATCACCTTGCGCACCACGGCCAGGCCGTCCGGATCGGTGAAACGCAGGCCGTCCACGGTCTTCTTGCCGATGCCGGCCCTGGCCATCTCCTCATCCAGCTGCGGGCCGGCGCCGTGAATGACGATCGGGGTCAGGCCGACCTGCTGCAGGAAGGACAGCGAGCTGACCAGGGCCTCCAGCTCGTCGCGCAGGATGGCGCCGCCGACCTTGACCACGGCGAAGCGGGCCGCGTCCAGCTGCGAGAAGCGCTTGAGGTACTGCTGGATCTCCTTGGCACTGCCCATGTTGGAGAGCAGGCGGACGATGGTGCTGCGGGTCTGGGACATGCTCAGGCGGCCAGGATGCGGTGGACGGTGGCGGCGTAGTCGGCGAGCTGGTCGAGCGCGACCCATTCGTCGGCGGCATGCGCCTGGGCGATGTCGCCCGGTCCGTAGACCAGGGCGGTCAGGCCGGCGGCGGAGAACAGCGAGGCCTCGGTCCAGAAGTCGACGGCGTTGCCGATGGGCAGGCCGAGTTCGTCGGCGAGATCGCGGGCCGCCAGGCGCCGCTCCTCGGCGCCGGCGATGTCACCGGCCGGCAGCGGCGGGCCGCGGAAGGTTTCCTCGTACAGCTCCAGCGCGGCCGGGTCGGCGAGGTCGCGAAGCTGCGCGTGCAACTGCGGCATGTCCATGGACGGCAGCGGCCGGAAGCCGAAGCGCAGCTCGCAGTCCGGCGCGATCATGTTGCCCTTGATGCCACCCTCGATCCGGCCGATGTTGAAGCGCAGGCCGGTCAGGCCACCGAAGCGGGCATGGCCCTGGGCCGCGGCGAAGTCCAGCGCCTTCGCGCCCCAACGCATGGCCTGGTGCACCGCGCTCTGCTCGAAGGCGTCGGCGGCGGAGGCATGCCCGGCCCGGCCGCGAAAACGCAGGCGCACCGAGCTGATGCCGCGGTGGGCCAGCACCGCCTGGCCGCCGGTCGGCTCGGCCACCACTGCTTCATTGAAGCCGTGATCGCTTGCCAGGAAGGCAGCGATGCAGCGGGCGTCGTTGGCTTCCTCGTCGGTGCTGAACAGGAAGGCGGCGTCACCCTGGCTGTGCCGCGCGGCGGCCAGCAGGCCGGCGGCAGCGCCCTTGATGTCGCAGGCGCCCAGGCCGATGGCGCGGTCGCCGGTGACACGCAGGCGGTGCGGGTCGGCGCTCCAGGCCGGCGAATCCGGCACCGTGTCCAGGTGCACGTTGAACACCCGCTTCGGCTGCCCGCGCACCGCCAGCAGCGAGACCGCGCCGGCGCCATGGTCGGTCACCGTGACGCGGAAGCCCGGCAACTGCGCGCGCAGGTAGTCGAAGATGCCGCCGGTACCGATGGCCCGCGGCGGATTGCGGGTGTCGAAGCCGACCAGGGCTTCCAGGTGCCTGAGCACCTCGGGCAGCAGCTCGCTCACGGCTTGTTGACCTCGGCCCAGAGCGTGCTGCTCATGCCGAACAGGCGGATGAAGCCCTCGGCCTCCTCCACGCCCCAGTCGGCCGACTGCGCGTAGGTGGCGCCGCTGGCATTGAGGATGTGCGGCGAACGCACCGCCACCGCATCGACGCGGGCGCCGGCGGTCTCCAGCACCACCTCACCGTTGACGCAGGCCTGGCTGCTCTTCAGGAAGGCCTCCAGGTCGGTCTTGAGCGGGTCGTTGTAGAAGCCCTCGTAGACCAGCTCCACCCACTTGCGCGCGACTTCCGGCTTGAAGCGGTTCTGCGCCTTCGTCAGCACCGCCTCCTCCAGGGCACGGTGCGCGGTCAGCAGCGCGGTCAGGCCGGGGGCCTCGAAGATGATGCGGCCCTTGAGGCCGATGGTGGTGTCACCGGTGTAGAGGCCACGGCCGACGCCGTAGCCGGCGAAGAGTCGGTTGAGCCTTGCCAGCAGCTCGGCGCCGGGCAGCGGCTCACCGTCCAGGCTCACCGCCTCGCCCTGGCGGAAGCCGAGGGTGACGCGCAGCGGCTGCGCCGGCCATTCCGCCCGCGGCCTGCACCAGGCGCGGGCACCCTCGCCCGGTGCTTCCCAGCGGTCGATCTCGGCACCGGACAGGGTCACGCCCAGCAGGTTCTCGTTGATCGTGTACTGCTTCTGCCTGGCGCGGACGCTGAAGCCACGCTCCTCCAGGTAGGCCTGTTCGTAGGCGCGGGTCTGGGTGTGCTCCTTCTGGATCTCGCGGATCGGCGCCACGATC
>DATGPR010000064.1:0-27846 GCA_035304725.1 Arenimonas sp. | reverse complement strand
CCGGGCGCCGCCGGCGCGCTGGCCCAGGCGGACATGTCCGTAGCGGCCGGCCAGGGCGTTGTGCAGGCTTTCCAGCGAAGGCGTGGCGCTGCCCAGCAGCACCGGCACGCCGAGGGCGCGGGCGCGCACCAGGGCGAGATCACGGGCGTGGTAGCGCACGCCGTCCTGCTGCTTGTAGGAGGCGTCGTGTTCCTCGTCGACGACGATCAGGCCGGCCTGCGGCAGCGGGCAGAACACCGCCGAGCGCGTGCCCACCATCACCCGGCCTTCGCCACGGGCCATGGCCGTCCAGGCGCGGGCGCGTTCGCCATCGGCCAGGCCCGAGTGCATGGCCAGCACCGGCACGCCCAAGCGGGCGCGGAAGCGGGCCAGGGTCTGCGGCGTCAGCCCGATCTCCGGCACCAGCACCAATGCCTGCCGGCCTTCGGCCAGCACGTCGGCGATCGCGCGCAGGTAGACCTCGGTCTTGCCGCTGCCGGTCACGCCTTCCAGCAGCAGGGTGCGGAATCCTTCGCCGGCGCGCAGGGCGGCCAGGGCCTCGCGCTGGCCGGCGGTGGGTTCGGGGGCCGCCGCGGTCGGGTGCGGCACGATGTCGTCCAGGCGGATGCGTTCGACCAGGCCGCGCGCCTGCAGGCGACGCATGGGATCGCGCCAGCCGGGCTCGGCTTCGTCCAGCCAGGTTTCCCCGCGCGGCGCCTCGAGCAGCCGCTGCAGCAGGCGGCGCGGGCGGCCGTCACGGCCACCGTCGGCGGCGGCGCGACCCTCGGCGGTGGCCTGCCAGCCGTACTCGCCGGTTTCCGGCAGCGGCTGACCGGCGCGCAGCGGCGCGGGCAGGGCGGCGGCGACCAGTTCGCCCAGCGGCGCGTGGTAATAGGTCGCGGCCCAGCGCAGGCTGTCCAGCAGCTCGCCGGCCAGCAGCGGTTGCGCGTCCAGGCGTTCCAGCGCGGGCTTCAGGCCCGCCTGCTCGTGCCCGGCCGGACCGCAGCCGACCACCAGGCCGATCCGCTCGCCCTCGCCGCGTCCGAACGGCACCCGGACCCGGCATCCCAGCCAATCCGGGCCGGCTTCCTGGCCGGGTGGCGGCAGGTAGTCGAAGCTCTGGGGCAACGGCACCGGCAGGGCGACATGCAGGACCGTCGGGGGCGCGTGTGGCATGGCGCCAGTCTATCCGAGGGGGCTGTGGATTGACTTGCAGATCATTGCTGCGATTTCCGTCACAAAGGCGCCTTAAATCACTGACAGCGCTTGCGAAAATCCCTTATCCACACAGGATGTGGATAAGTCTGTGGAAGGGGCTTGGGGCAGCAGCATGAACCCCCCGTGAAAGCGGCGCCTTGCTCGGGTTGGGCAAATTTTAACCAGGCTGTCATAGTGCTTTTGCATCAATAACTTGCATCAAGGCTCGGGCGGGTGCCGGAGGGTGCCGGCCCGGTCCGCGGAAGCGCCGGGGCGCCAGCACCGTGCTGTGTACAACGTTTCACGCCGGAACCCGCGCCAGGCTTGAGGGAGCGCCAGGATTTCCGCTGTCAATCGGGCTGGCGGGAAGGGGCGCGCCGGCTAGAATGGGGCGTGCAATCCGCCCCCCCGACGACCACCGGCACGACGGTGTCCCCCGCGCTGTCTGCCTTCCTGCGCGGCATCGAGCGCCGCGCCTTCGTCTTCGCCGAACTCCAGTGCGGCAGCATGGACGTGGCCCAGGCGGCCCTGGGACAGGCCATGCGCGCCTTCCGAACCGTCTCCGCCATCACCCCCCTGTCGGGCTGGCCGGCGGCCTTCTGGTCGCTGCTGCTGGCCCAGCCGGAGCTGAGCGAGGGCGAGAGCGGCGAACCGGCCCTGGCCGCCCTGGGCAGTGGCCCGCGCGCCGCCCTGCTGCTGCGCCTGGTGGCCGGCCTGGACTTCCCGCATGCCGCCCAGGTGCTGGGCGTGTCCGAACCGACCTATCGCTTCGCCCTGCAGCGCGCCCTGCTGCAGCTGGGCGAGGCCGGCGTCAGCTTTGCCCGCCTGGGCGAGTTGCGCGAACGCCTGCACCGGCAGGTGAAGACCCTGTCACCGGAACGGGTCGAGGCGCTGACGGCGCTGCGCCAGCGCGTGCTCAGCGACCAGCCCGAGCCGGAGCCGCCGCCGCGCGCCTGGCCACGCTGGCTGCTCTGGATCCTGCTGCTCGTGCTGGCCCTGGCCTTTGCCGCGACCTGGTGGTGGCCGCCGGGCGGCACGGCGCCGGCCGGCGGACCCGAGGCCTTGCCGGAGAAAGCGCCGGCGCTGCCGCCGTCGATGTCGGAGGCCAGCGACATCGTCACCCATCCCGACTACCTGCAGCTGGCCGAACCCGAGGCGCAGAGCCTGGCCGGCGATCTTGCCCTGCTCAGCTGGAGCCACGCCGACCATGGCATCGGCCCGGCCATCGCCGACCTGCCGGCACCGGTGGCGGGTCCGGACGCGGAAGCCGGGGCCGCCGCCAGCCGTGACGACGTCACTGCCGCTGCCGATGACGTTGCCGACAGCGCCGACTTCGCCCGCCTGCCCAGCGCCCAGCGGCAGCTGCTGGCACCGCTGGCCGGCGCCTGGCCCGGCCTGGACGCCGAAGTGCGCCTGCGCATGCGCCGGCAGGCCGTGCACTGGCTGTCGCTGTCGGAGATCGAGCGCGAGGCCTTGCGTGAACGCATCCGCCAGTGGGACCAGCAGCCGCCGGCGGAACGCGCCCGCCAGCGCGCGCCCTTCGCCGCCTGGCAGGCGTTGCCCGAACGCGAGCGCCAGCACCTGCGCGCCATCGCCGAGGCCTGGAAGGCATTGCCGGAGGCGCAGCAGCAGGCCCTGCGCGCCGAGTTCGAGGCGCTGCCGCCGGACTCGCGCCAGGACTGGTGGCTGGGCCCGGTGCTGGGCGCCGACTTCAGCACGCTGCGGCCGCTCTTCGCCTTCGTGCCGATGGACGAGCGCGAGCAGTGGCTGGCGCTGCTGCACGGCCTGGATGCGCGCACCCGCGCCGATCTGGCGGTGCTGGCGCGGCGCCTGCCGGCCAGCCAGCGCGAGGCATTGCGCCGCGAACTGGTGCTGGCCGACGGCGCGGAGCAGCGCGCCGAGCTGGTGCGCCAGCGCCTGGCTCAGTAATCGCCCAGCGACACCAGGATGCGCCGGCTGGCGCTGAAGCGGCCGCCGAAGCGGCGTTCGCCGACGGCGCGCATGCGCGGCGCGTGCTCGGCGAGGTAGGCGTCGAGCGCGGCCTGGTCGCGCAGCCGGTACAGGCAGCAGAACACCCGCTCGCCCGCATCCGGCGCCGGCTCCCGCTGCTCGCTCACGCGCGCGTCGAGGAAGCCGGGCAGGTCCAGCATCTCGCGCACGTGCGCCCGCAGCCAGGCCAGGTACTCGTCGGCAATGCCGGCCTGCACGCGCAGGTTGACCTCGTAGGCGACCGTGCTCACTGCACCAGGCTCATCAGCAGGGCGAGCATCGCGCCGAAGGTCACCAGGAAGAAGTAGCAGGTGCCCAGCAGCGAGTACTTGAACAGGGTCATGATCCAGCCCTGGCCATACACCCGCTTCTGCATCAGCAGCAGGTAGATCGGCATCCACACGATCACCGCGATCTCCAGCCAGCGCAGCGGTCGCGACAGGAAGGCCAGGCCCGATGTCCAGTCGGCGACATTGCCCAGGATCAGCACCAGCAGCAGGGCCGCGCACAGGAAGCTGTGGCTGTGCAGGGCCACGATCAGGTGCTCCATGTACAGCCGACGCTTGAAGATGTAGACGATCTTCAGCAGCAGCGCGAACAGCGGCAGCAGGATGAACAGCGTGGTCGGCACCGCGCTCAGGAAGCCGTCCTTGAGCAGGTTCGGATCGTCCTGCATGCGGGCGATGTTCTCCTGGGCGCGGCCGACCATGCCGTTGATGCGCCGGTTGGCGCCCTCCGGCAGCCAGCCGACCCGCACCGGGTTGGTGACCGGATCCCAGGGCTCGGTGTTGAACTGGATGTTTGGCCGGTTGCGCGGCTTTTCCGGCGCGGTCGGCGTCGCCGGCGCCGCCGGTTCCTCCGTGGCCGGCGGCGTGCCCGCTGCTTCGGCGCCTTCGGCTGCTGCCTCGGATCCGGCATCGGCCGCGGAGGGCGCCGGCGCGTCGGCGCGCAGCCGTTCCAGCTCGGCGATGCGCTCCTCGGCCACCGCGGCGATGGCCTCCTCGGCCGCCTCCAGGCCCAGGGACAGGCCGGGGATGTCCACCGTCTCGGCGCGGGTGCGCCGGAGCTCCTCCAGCACCTGGTCGCGGGCGGCGCGCACTTCCTCCGGCGTGGTGGCGTCGCGGATGCGGTCACGGCCCAGCGGCGCGTTGATGTCCTCGGGCGCGCCCACCTTCACCGCCGGCGCGTCCTCCTCGCTCAGGTCGAAGCTCCACTGCGCCATGATGAAGGCGAAGATGCTGAGGAAGACGAACAGCCGCACCGGGCTGACGTAACGCACGCGCCGGCCGGCGAAGTATTCGGTGGTGAGATGGCCGGGCCGGAACAGCAGCGGTCCGAGTGTGCGCAGGATGCGCGAATCGAGTTCGAAAACGGAATCGAAGAAGTCGCCGATGATGCTGGAGAAATGCCGGACCAGGCCCTTGGTGGGCTGGCCGCAGGCATAGCAGTGTTCGCCCAGCAGCACGGCATTGCAGTTCTGGCAGCGGCGCTCGGGCGCCGGCACGGGCACGACCACGGCAGTTCCGGTGTTGCCGGTGCTTTCCTCGCTCATCGCGGTTCCCCTCCTGGCTGCGGCTAATATAGCCGGCCGCCGGAGCTTGCCGCCCCATGAGTCCCCCCGAATCCCGTCCCGCGCGCCTGTTGCGGGAAATGCGCGTCAGCCTGCTGCTGGCCCTGCCGCTGGTGCTCAGCCAGATGTCCTCGATGGCCATGAACATCGTGGACACGGTGCTGGCCGGCCGCTACGGGCCGACCACCCTGGCGGCGGTGGGTGTGGGCAGCGCCGTCTGGTCGGTGGTGATCCTGGTCAGCATCGGCGTGCTGATGGCAGTGCCGCCGACGGTGTCCCAGCTCAACGGCGCCCGCCGCCGGGCCGAGATCGGCGCGGTGTTCCGGCAGGCGCTCTGGCTGGCCCTGGCCCTGGGGCTGGGCCTGATCGTGGTGGTGCGGCTGGGCGCGCTGGCCCTGGCGCCCATGGGCATCACCGAGGAGGCGCGGCCGGAGGCCGAGGCCTTCCTGCGCGCCATCAGCTGGGGCGCGCCCGGCCTGGCCCTGTACTTCTGCATGCGCAACCTCAGCGAGGGCGTGGCCTGGACCCTGCCCTCGATGATCGCCGGCCTCGGCGGCCTGGTCCTGCTGGTGCCGCTGGGCTGGCTGCTGATGTTCCGCGCCGGCCTGGGCGCGGCCGGCCTGGGTTACGCGGTCGCCACCGTGCTCAGCCTGCAGGCCGCCGGCCTGGCCACCTACCTGTGGCGGGCGCCGCGCTTCGCCGACCTGGGCCTGTTCGAACGCTTCGACTGGCCGCGCTGGCCGCCGATCCGCGACCTGCTGGCCCTGGGCCTGCCCATGGGCGTGTCGGTGTTCATGGAGGGCAGCCTGTTCGTGGCCACGGCCCTGATCATCGGCACCCTGGGCACGACGCCGATGGCGGCGCACCAGGTCGCCATCCTGGCGGCCTCGCTGTGCTTCATGGTGCCGCTGGGGGTGGCCATGGCGACCACGGTGCGGGTCGGCCACGCGGTCGGTGCCGGCGATCCCTCCGGCGTGCGCTGGGCGGCCGCGGCCGGCTATTCCCTGGTCATGCTGGCGCAGACCCTGTCGGCCATCCTGCTGCTGCTGGGCGGCACCTGGCTGGCCGGGCTGGTGTCCACCGACCCGGCGGTGGTGTCGCTGGCGGCCCTGCTGATGGCGTACGCGGCGGTGTTCCAGTACCCCGACGGCTTCCAGGCCCTGTCGGCCGGCGCCCTGCGCGGCCTCAAGGACACCCGCGTACCCATGGTCATCACCGTGCTGGCCTACTGGGGCCTGGGCCTGCCCCTGGGCGCCTGGCTGGGCCTGAGCCGGGGCCAGGGCGCGCCGGGATTGTGGACCGGCCTGATCGTCGGCCTGTCGGCCGCGGCCCTGCTGCTGGGCCTGCGCTTCTGGCGCATGGCCTGGCGGCCCCTGCGGCCGCCCGCGTGACCTGAGGGCCATTCGCCGCGCCGTCGGCTTCGGTATGCTGGACCCGGCATTTTTTCCGGAGTCCTCGCGATGGCACAGGCCAAACCCGGCCCGATCCGCAGCCTGCTGGTCGGCACCTGGAACCTCATCAATTTCACCCGGCGGCTGGTGTTCAACCTGATTTTCCTGCTGCTGCTGGCGATGCTGCTGGTGTTCATGTTCTCCAGCTCCGGCGTCAAGCCCATCGCCGACCGCTCGGCCCTGGTGCTGGACCTCAACGCCGCCCTGGTCGAGCAGTACGGCGCGCATCCGGTGGACCGGGTGATCAACCAGGCTACCGGCCAGGCCCGTCCCGAGGTGCAGCTGCGCGACGTGCTGGCGGCGATCGAGGCGGCCAGGGACGACAAGCGCATCGAGCGCATCGTGCTGAACCTGGATGGCTTCAGCGCCGCCGGCTATGCCGCCATCCGCGACGTCGCCGCCGCCCTGCGCGAGTTCCGCGCCAGCGGCAAGCAGGTGGTGGTCTGGGGCTCGGAGATGGACCAGAAGCAGTACTACCTGGCGGCCCAGGCCGACGAGGTTTACCTGGATCCGATGGGCATGGTCTTCCTGGAAGGCCTGGCCCGCTACCGCCTGTACTACCGCGAAGGCCTGCAGGACAAGCTGGGCGTGGACGTGCACCTGTTCAAGGTGGGCGAGTACAAGTCCGCCGCCGAGCCCTACGTGCTCGACGCCTCCTCGCCGGAGGCGCGCGAGGCCGACCTGTTCTGGATGAACGACATCTGGCAGCGCTTCCTGGCCGACATCGCCGCGGCGCGCAAGCTCGACCCGGAGCAGCTGCGCGGCCTGGTCGAGGACCTGCCGGCGCGCGTCCAGGCCGCCAATGGCGACATGGCCAAGCTGGCGCTGGAGGCCGGCCTGGTCGACGGCCTCATGACCGCCGCCGAGTTCGAGCAGATGATGATCGAGCGCGGCGCCAGGGATGAGGAGGAGAACACTTACCGGCAGGTGGCGCTGCGTCCCTACCTGGCCCAGCAGGCCGCGAAGAACCTGATGGATCCGCGCCCGCAGGTGGCGGTGGTGGTGGCCCAGGGCGAGATCACCTACGGCCAGCGGGCGCCGGGCACCATCGGCGGCGATTCCACCTCGGCCCTGCTGCGCCAGGCGCGTGAGGACGAGAAGGTGAAGGCGGTGGTGCTGCGGGTCGATTCGCCCGGTGGCGCCGTCTATCCCTCCGAGCAGATCCGCCGCGAGGTCGAGCTGACCAAGGCCGCCGGCAAGCCGGTGATCGTCTCCATGGGCAACGTTGCCGCCTCCGGCGGCTACTGGATCTCGATGAACGCCGACAAGATCTATGCCGACGAGAACACCATCACCGGCTCGATCGGCATCTTCGGCCTGTGGATGAGCGTGCCGCGGGTGATGGACAAGCTCGGCATCCATTCCGACGGCGTCGGCACCACGCCGCTGGCGGGCGCCTTCGATCCGACCCGGCCGCTGGATCCGAACGTCGGCACCATCATCCAGTCGATCATCGACAAGGGTTACCGCGAGTTCACCGGCAAGGTGGCGGCGGCGCGCGGCAGCACGCCCGAGCAGATCGACGTGCACGCCCGTGGCCGCGTCTGGACCGGCGCCCAGGCCAAGGAGCGTGGGCTGGTGGACGAGCTGGGCGGCCTCGAGGCGGCCCTGGCCGAGGCGGCCCGTCGCGTCAACCTGGAGGAAGGCAAGTACGGCGTGACCTATGTCGAGCGGCCGCTGTCGCCGGTCGAACAGCTCATCGTCAACATGGGCGGCAGCGCCCGCGGCCAGATGGTGCTGCGCATGCTGTCGCCGACCATGCCGATGATGCTGGACCGGCAGACCCTGCAGCGCATCGAGCGCGGCCTGGCCTGGCTGGACCGCGAGGGCCGCACGCCCTTCCAGGCGGTCGCCCACTGCTTCTGCGACTACTGATGGACCGCGCGCGCTGGCGCCTGGACGGACAGGTGGCGCTGGTGACCGGCGCCAGCGCCGGCATCGGCCGCGCCATCGTCGCCGAGCTGGCCGGCCTGGGCGCCGACGTGCTGATGGTGGCGCGTGACGAGGACGCGCTGGAGCAGGCCCGGCAGGAGCTGGAGGACGAGTTCCCCGAGGTCGAGCTGCGCAGCCTGTCCGCCGATGTCTCCGATCCGGAGCAGCGCCGCGAGGTGATGGACTGGATCGAGGACCTCGGCACCGGCCTGCAGGTGCTGGTGAACAACGCCGGCACCAACACCAGCCGCGCGGCGATGGACTACGACGAGGACGAGTGGCGGCAGATCTTCGAGACCAACCTGTTCTCGGCCTGGGAGCTCAGCCGCTACGCCTATCCGCTGCTCTGCCAGCACGCCAGCTCCAGCATCGTCAACGTCGGCTCGGTGTCCGGGCTCACCCACGTGCGCACCGGCGCGCCCTACGGCATGTCCAAGGCGGCGCTGCACCAGCTGACCAGGAACCTGGCCTGCGAATGGGCCGAGGACGGCGTGCGGGTGAACGCGGTCGCGCCCTGGTACATCCGCACCCGCCGCACGTCGGCCAAGCTGGCCGATCCCGATTACCTCGACGAGGTGCTGGACCGCACGCCGATGGGCCGCGTGGGCGAACCGGAGGAGGTGGCGGCGGCGGTCGCCTTCCTTTGCCTGCCGGCGGCCAGCTACATCACCGGCGAATGCATCGGCGTGGACGGCGGTTTCCTGCGCTACGGCTTCTGAGCCGCGTTCAGCGGCAGCTTTCGTTGACGATGCGCTGCAGCCGCTCCGCCTCGGAGCGGCGGTAGGCGGCGGTGTCGCTGAAGGCGTGCAGGGCGTCGGAGCGCGCCTGCTTGAGCTTGGCCTTGAACTGTCTGCAGGCCTCGGTGTCGTCCAGGCGCAGGCAGGATTCCCGTACCCAGCGGCAGGCGCCGGCGGCTGGCGTGCCGGCGACGTCGTAACCCAGCACCGCCAGCGGCACGCAGCGGTAGTTGGGGTCGTAGTCCTCGCTGTAGCGCACCGCGCCGTCGAAGTCGGTGCACTGGTAGAGCGGCGGTGGCGGGTGCGCCCAGGCGTAGTAGGACTCTTCCGGTGGCGGCGGAGGCGCGGGCGCCGGCGCGGGCTCAGGCGTCGGTGGCTTCGGTGGCGGATCCTGCGGCCTGACCATCTGCCGGCTCTCGCCGGTCTGGCCGGCGGGGCAGGGATGGTCCTGCAGGGTGACCTTGCCCTTGTCGTCGGTGCAGCGCCAGACGGTGATCTCCTGGGCGCTGCCGGACGTGCCGACGAGCAGCAGCAGAACCGCTAAGCTTGGCAGGGCCGGCGTACGCATGCCGGCATTCTCCACCCACCGTACCGGCCGTGCCACTTCCGGGGTTGCCATGATCCGTCCGCTGCTGCTGACCGTTGTGCTGCTGTTTGCCCAGGCCGCCGCCGCGGCCATTCCCGCCGCGCCCGAGCGCGACGAGGGCCAGGGTCCCTGGCCGCAGCTGATCCTGCGCGGAGTGACCGTGGTCAACGGCACCGGCGCGCCGGCCTACGGCCCGGTGGACATCGTCATCGAAGGCAACCGCATCACCCGGGTGCAGATCGTCGGCACCGCCAACGCGCCGATCGACCCGAAGGCGCGGCCGGCGCTGGTGGCGGGCGGCCACGAGATCGACCTGAGCGGCCACTACGTGCTGCCAGGCCTCATCGACATGCACGGCCACATCGGCGGCGACGAGCAGGGCGTGACCGCCGAATACGTCTACAAGCTGTGGCTGGCGCACGGCATCACCACGGTGCGCGACCCGGGCTGTGGCAACGGCATCGAGTGGTGCGCCTCGGAGGCGCGCCGCAGTGCCGCCAATGCGATCACCGCGCCGCGCATCTTCCCCTACGCCTTCTTCGGCATGGGCCGCGAGGCACCGATGACGACGCCGGAGCAGGCGCGGCAGTGGGTGCGGGAGATGAAGGCCAAGGGCGCGCTGGGCATGAAGTGCTTCGGTTATCGCCCGGACATCCTCGAGGCGGCCTTCGACGAGCTGCGCAAACAGGGCATGCGCAGCGCCTGCCACCACGCCCAGCTGGACGTGGCCCGGGTCAACGTGCTGACCACCGCGCGCTGGGGCCTGACCACCATGGAGCACTGGTATGGCCTGCCGGAGGCGCTGTTCGACGGCCAGCGCGTGCAGCAGTACCCGGCCGACTACAACTACATGGACGAGCAGAAGCGCTTCCACCAGGCCGGCCGGCTCTGGGCGCAGGCGGCACAGCCGGGCAGCGAGCACTACGAGAAGGTGATCGGCGAGCTGCTGGCCCTGGACTTCACCCTCGACCCGACCTTCACCATCTACCAGGCCACCCGCGACTTCATGCGCGCGCGCACCGCCGAGTGGCACGAGGAGTACACGCATCCGGCGCTGTGGGATTTCTTCCGGCCCAGCCGGCACAACCACGGCAGCTTCTTCTTCGACTGGGGCAGCGAGCAGGAAACCGACTGGAAGGACAACTACCGGCGCTGGATGGCCTTCGTGAACGACTACAAGAACCGCGGCGGCCGGGTCACGGTCGGCAGCGATTCGGGCTACATCTACAAGACCTACGGCTTTGGCACCATCGAGGAGCTGGAGTTGCTGCGCGAGGCCGGCTTCCATCCGCTGGAAGTGATCCGCGCCGCCACGCTTTCGGGCGCCGAGGCCCTGGGCGCGGCCGACCGCATCGGCAGCGTCGAGCCGGGCAAGCTGGCCGACCTGGTGATCGTGGCGGAAAACCCGCTGGCCAACCTGAAGGTCCTCTACGGCACCGGCCACGTCCGCCTGGGTCCGGATGGCGAGCCGGGCCGGGTTGGCGGCGTGCGCTACGTGGTCAAGGACGGCATCGTCTACGACGCCGCCGGACTGCTGGCCGACGTGCGCCGCATCGTCGCGGAAGAGAAGGCCAGGCGCGGCATCGAGCGCTACGCCCAGCCCGGGCGCTGAGGGCACTGGGCCGGCGGCGCCGGCTCAGGCGGTCTTGCGGGTGGCGGCCTTCTTCGCCGTCGCCTTCTTGGCGGTGGCCTTCTTGGTTGCGGCCTTCTTCGTGGCAGTCTTGCGGGTGCCGGCTTTCTTGGTCGCCGCCTTCTTCGCCGGCGCACTGCCGTCGGCCGCCTTCTTCGTGGCCTTCTTCGCGGCCTTCTTTGTCGCCTTCTTCGCCGCGGTCTTGCTGGCCGTCTTGCGGCCGAAGCGGCCCTTGCGCACCGGCTTGCCCTCGGCCAGCAGGGCCTGGCATTCCTCCAGGGTCAGGCTGGCCGGGTCGCGGTCCTTGGGGATCTTGCCGTTGCGCTCGCCGTCGGTGATGTAAGGCCCGAAGCGGCCGTTGAGCACCTGCACGTCGGTGCCGGCGAAGCTCTTGATGATGCGGTTGGCCACCAGCTCGCGCTTGGCGCGGATCAGCTCGGCGGCGCGCTCGAAGGTGATCGTGTAGGGATCATCCTCCTTGCCCAGCGAGGCGTAGGTGTCGCCGGCCTTGGCGAAGGGACCGAAGCGGCCGATCGCCACCGTCACCTTCTCTCCGTCCAGCTCACCCAGGGTGCGCGGCAGGTCGAACAGCGGCAGCGCCTCTTCCAGGGTGATGGTGTGCATGCTGGTGCCCGGGCGCAGCGAGGCGAACTTCGGCTTCTCCTCGTCGTCGGCGCTGCCGATCTGCACATAGGGCCCGTAGCGGCCCAGGCGCACGGAAACCGGCTTGCCGCTCTTGGGATCGGTGCCGAGCAGGCGGGCGCCGGTGGCCTCGGAGCGGTCCACCGACTCGCTCTTCTCGTCCACCGTCGCCTTGAACTCCTTCCAGAACTGCTCCATCAGCGGCACCCAGGCTTCCTCGCCGCGGGCGACCGCGTCCAGCTCGTCCTCGAGTTTGGCGGTGAAGTCGTAGTCCACGTAGCGGCTGAAGTGCGCCGAGAGGAAATTGGCCACCGCCCGGCCGACGTCACTGGGACGGAAGCGGCGGTTGTCCAGATAGACGTATTCGCGCGCCTGCAGCACCTGGATGATGCTGGCGTAGGTGGAGGGGCGGCCGATGCCGTATTCCTCCAGCGCCTTCACCAGCGAGGCCTCGGAGTAGCGCGGCGGCGGCTCGGTGAAGTGCTGGTCGGTGTGGATGCTGGCCAGCGGGATGTCCTGGCCCGGCTGCATCGGCGGCAGCTTGCGGCCCTCGTCCTCGTCCTCGGCACTGCGGACGTCCTTGCCTTCCTCGTAGACGGCCAGGAAGCCCGGGTCCACCACGGTGGTACCGCTGGCGCGGAAGGAATGTTCATTGCCGGCGGCCAGTTCCACCGAGACGGTGTTGAGGGTCGCCGGCACCATCTGCGAGGCGATGGTGCGCTTCCACACCAGCTCGTACAGGCGGCGGGCGTCCTCGTCCAGGTAGCGGGCCACCTGCGACGGCGTGCGCAGGGCCGAGGTCGGGCGGATCGCCTCGTGCGCTTCCTGGGCGTTCTTGGACTTGGAGCGATAGACGTTCGGCCGGTCCGGCACCGCGCCGGTGCCGAAGTCGCGGGCGATGACGTCGCGGATCTCGCGCACTGCCTCCTCGGCCAGGTTCACCGAGTCGGTACGCATGTAGGTGATCAGGCCGACGGTGCCTTCCTCGCCCAGGGCGACGCCTTCGTACAGCTTCTGCGCGATCCGCATGGTGCGCGAGGTGGAGAAGCCCAGCTTGCGGGCCGCCTCCTGCTGCAGGGTCGAGGTGATGAAGGGCGGGGCAGGGCGGCGCTTGCGCTCCTTGCTGCTGACGTCGGTGACGCGCAGGGCGCTGCCGGCGGCCTTCACCAGGCGCTCGCGCGCGGCCTCGGCCGAGGCGCGGTCGGTCAGGGTGAACTGCTCGAACTTCTGCCCGTCCAGCTTCACCAGCCGGGCGGTGAAGGCCTGCTGCGGATGGTTGAGCTCGGCCTCGACGCTCCAGTACTCACGCGGGACGAAGGCCTCGATCTCTTCCTCGCGCTCGACGATCAGGCGCAGCGCCGGCGACTGCACGCGGCCGGCGGACAGGCCGCGCTGCACCTTGCGCCAGAGCACCGGCGAGAGGTTGAAGCCGACCAGGTAGTCGAGGGCGCGGCGGGCCTGCTGCGCGTCCACCAGGTCGGAGGCGACCTGGCGCGGGTGCTGCAGGGCCTCGCGGATGGCGCGCGGGGTGATCTCGGTGAACACCACCCGGTGCAGGGCCTTGCCCTCGAGCAGGCCGCGCTCCTTGAGGATCTCGGAGATGTGCCAGCTGATCGCCTCGCCCTCGCGGTCCGGGTCGGTGGCCAGCCAGATGGCCTCGGCGCCCTTGGCGGCCTTGGCGATGGCATCGACGTGCCGCTCGTTCTTGTCGATCAGCTCGTAGCGCATGGCGAAGCCGCGCTCCGGGTCGACGGCGCCCTCCTTGGGCACCAGGTCGCGGACGTGGCCGTACGAGGCCAGGACCTGGAAGTCCTTGCCGAGGTACTTGTTGATCGTCTTGGCCTTGGCGGGCGACTCGACGATGAGCAGGTTCTTGGCCATGCCGGGGAAGCTCCAGGGCGGCCCGCGCGGGGGCGCCAAGATGACGCGGCCCGCGGGGGGACGCGGGCCGGGGTTTATTTCATTAAGGCCCCAGCCCGGCCGACCCTGTCAAGCAAGGGGGCGGTCCGGGGTCCCGGGCGGGGCCCGGGGCCGGGGGGTTCAGCGGCAGTCCTGGGGCAGGTAGCGGAACAGGGCGTCGTCGGCGCTGCAGCTGAAGCCGCCGTCCTCATCCATGGCCAGCCAGATGCGGTTGCCGGCCGCCTTGCGCACGTTCTCGACCTCGCCCAGGTGCAGCTCGATGGCGCAGCTGCCGTCTTCGAAGGCGCCGACGACGATCTCCTCGACGCCCTTGATCTGCAGGTCCTCCATGCCCAGCTCGTCCAGGCCGCGCGGGCAGCGGTCGGTGTTGTACTGGAACTCGGCAACCGCGGCCTTGAGTGGCGTGGTCTCCGCCAGCAGCTCCATCAGCTTCGCGCGGCCCAGGTAGTCGTGGTAGGCCGGGATGGCGATGGCGGCAATGATGGCGCCGAAGAACAGCAGGACCATGCCGCCGCCGCCGATCACGATGGCGGCGGTGGCGCAGCCGCTGCGCTTGGGCGCGGCGAGCGCGGCCGGCGGCGGCGCGGCGGCCGGCGCGACCTGGTCCAGGCCCAGCTCGGTGGCGACCTGGCCCAGCGGCGTCCACTCGGCCAGGCCTTCGCGCCAGACCAGGCTGGCGCCGTCCAGGATGCCGCCGGCATAGGCCTGGCGGACCGCTTCGGCGGCAACCGGCCCATGCCGGTTGCGCTGCCGGTCAACGTAGTACCACAGGGTGTTTTCCATCGTGCCTCAGTGAACGGGTTCGGGCTCGTCCTCGAACATCTGGCTTTCCATCCAGGCGTAGGCCGCCTCGGACCCGGGCTGGTTGAACAGCACCATCAGCACGACCCACTTGAGGTCATCCACGTCGATCTCGTCCTGGTCCAGGGCCATGACCCGGTCCAGCACGAGTTCGCGCTGGTCGGCATCGATGACGCCGCTGTGCTCCAGGAACATCAGGAAGCCACGGCACTCGGTGTCCAGCTTCTCCAGCTCCGGACCGGAATAGACGCGGACCTGCGCCTGCGGCCTGGGCTCGGCCAGGGGCGGGCGCCGGCTGGCCAGCTCATCCAGCCAGTCGAAGGCCTTGTTGATTTCGGCGGGGCTGAATCCGGCCTGGATCAGGCCGTTCTGGAGGGAGTCGCGGTCCCGGACGGCGTCGGGGTCGTCGTAGAAGTAGTGCTCGAACAGATAAAGCAGGACGTCCAGTATGGTCTCTTTCATCACCCTCAGCCTGCGCCCCACGGGCGCGGTGGGAAGGTCAGGTGCGGCGGGCGTAGCGTCCGTGCTCGTTCACCACGCGACCGTCCAGCTCCATGAGCAGCAGCATGGAGGACAGGGAAGCGACCGTCAATCCTGTCCGCGCGGCCAGTTCATCCAAACCGGTTGGGTCGTGGCCCAGCGCCGACCACAGCCGCTTGTGGTCGGGGTCGGACGGCGGCTGAACCGACGGCGCCGTCGCGGACGCCCCTTCGGCGTCGTCCAGGCGGCCCCGCAACTGCCCCGCCAGGGCCTCGGCGACGGGGGCCAGGGCGGCCACCACCTCCTCGGGGGATTCCACCAGGGCGGCGCCGTCACGGATCAGCCGGTGGCAGCCGCGGGCCAGCGGGTTGTCCAGCGAGCCGGGCAGGGCGAAGACCTCGCGCCCGGCCTCGGCGGCCAGGCGGGCGGTGATCAGGGCGCCCGAGCGCAGCGCCGCCTCCACCACCAGGGTACCCAGGGACAGCCCGGCGATGATGCGGTTGCGGCTGGGGAAGTGGCTGGCCCTGGCCGGCGTGCCCGGCGGGTGCTCCGAGAGCACGGCGCCGGCGGCGGCGACCTCGGCCATCAGGCCGGCGTGCCGGGCGGGGTAGGCGCGGTCCAGGCCGGTGCCGACCACGGCCAGGGTGCGGCCGAATGCCAGGGCGCCCTCGTGGGCGGCGGCGTCCACGCCTTCGGCCAGGCCGCTGGTGACCACCCAGCCAGCCGCGGCGAAGGCCTCGGCGAAGCGGCGGGCGCGGGCCCGGCCGCCGGCGCTGGGCCGGCGGCTGCCGACCACGGCGATCTGGGCATGCCAGGGCAGGCAGGCCTCCCCGGCCAGGAACAGCAGGGGCGGCGGGTTGGGGCTGCGCCGAAGCAGGGGCGGGTAATCCGGGTCCTGCCAGCCCAGCAGGTGCTGCCGGGGCCGGGACAGCCAGTCCAGGCCGGCGGCCAGGCTGGCCGGGTCGGGCCGGCGCAGGGCGGCAAGGGACTCGCCGCGCAGGCCGGCCAGGCCGCCGTGGCGGGCGGCCTCGAGGGCGACGGTGGGCTCCGGATACCGTTCCAGCAGGTGGCGCAGGGCCGCATCCGGCAGGCGGGCATGGAGCAGGGTCAGCAGGGCGCGCTCGGTTTCCACGGCCCGGAAAGCATCGCGGCGCCCGGAGGCGCCGCGATGTAGGAATTGCCGGCGGACCGGCGTCCGCTTACTCGGTTGCGTCGGGATGCTTGAGCTTGTCGCCCCGGTGCACCGGCCGGATGCCTTCCATCACCAGCGCGTAGCTGACCTTGTCGAAGGTGCGGAAGACCATCAGCTGGCCGACGAAATCGTCGGGCATCTGCACCTTGTCGGCATTGCCGGCCAGGCGGTTGGTATTGGCGATGTAGTCGCCGCGCTTGGCGCCGCCGTGCCAGATCGAGAACACGTGGCCGTTGCGGATGCCATCGCGGGCACCGACGTTCAGCGCCACCACCAGGCGCGGGCCGGCCTGAATGCCGTCGGCCACCGCCATCACCTGCGCGTTGTCCGGAATGCGGTCCGGCGCGCGCGGGTAGAAGTGCAGGTCGTAGGGCTGGGCCTCGGACGGCAGGACGCGGTCGCCGATGCGGATCTCGCGGCCTTCGTTGCGCAGCAGCACCACGGCCACTTCGCCCTGCACGCGGGTCACTTCGCCGGTGGCGTGGATGGCCATTTCGTCGCCCAGGTGCTCGCCGACGGCCTCGCCGAAGCGCGGCGGCATCGCCCAGTGGCCGTGGAAGCGGCGGCCGTCCTGGTCCAGCGGGCTGATGCCCGGCGGGTGCTTGCCCTTGCCGCCGCCCAGCTTGTTCACCGGCCGGGCGATGTCCACCACCATGCCGGGGTGGGCGCCCTGCAGGTTGCGCACGTAGACCAGCTGACCGGCACTGGTCAGCAGGCGATCGTCTTCCAGACCGACCACGTGCGGCAGCGAGCGGGCGTCGGAGACGACCGTGAACTGCTTCAGGAAGGCCTCGATGTCGGCCAGCGGAATGGTCGGCACGGCCTCGCCGACGCGCGGGCCCTCCGCCTGTACGCGTGGCTCGCCATCGATGTAGACCAGGCTCAGGACGTCACCCGGGAAGATCAGGTGCGGGTTCTGGACCTGTGGATTGGCCTGCCAGATCTCCGGCCACAACCAGGGCTTCTTCAGGAAGCGCCCGGCAATGTCCCAGAGCGTGTCGCCCTTCTTGACCACATAGGTGGTCGGATGATCTTCGCGCAGCTCGGACGCAATGACGGCGCCGGTGAGCGTGAGCAGCATGGCAGCGCTGACTGCAAGAAGCCGTTTAAACATGGCGGCTATCCACCTGATTTCCCCGGACAGGTTGGCCGACTATACCCCGGAAAAGGGGCCGTAAGGCAAGCCCGTCGGGGGTATAATGATTGGCCCCGGACTTGCTTCCGGATCCCCCGCTCCCCACATTACCGTCCATGGCCAAGCTCCCCATCCTGGAATTTCCCGATCCGCGGCTGCGAACCGTCGCACGCCCCGTCGAGACGGTTGACGACCAGTTGCGCCGCCTGATCGACGACATGTTCGAGACCATGTACGCCGCCCCGGGTATTGGCCTGGCCGCCACCCAGGTGGACGTGCACCAACGCCTGCTGGTTCTGGACGTAAGCGAGGACAAAAGCCGGCCAATGGTGTTCATCAACCCGGAGATCCTCGCCGCCGAGGGCGAGCAGGTCTGCCAGGAGGGCTGCCTGTCGGTGCCGGGCATCTATGCCGACGTCAAGCGGGCCGCCCGGGTCCGGGCGAAGGCCCTGGACCGTGACGGCAAGCCCTTCGAGATCGAGGCCGACGGCCTGCTGGCGGTGTGCATCCAGCACGAGATGGACCACCTGGCCGGCAAGGTGTTCGTCGACTACCTCTCGCCGATCAAGCGCGAGCAGGTGCGCAAGAAGCTGGCCAAGCAACAGCGCGGCGCCGCCTGATGTCCCTGCGGATCGTGTTCGCCGGCACCCCGGATTTCGCGGTGCCCAGCCTGCGCGTGGCCGCGGCCCGCGGCGAGGTGGTGGCCGTCTACACCCAGCCCGACCGCCCGGCCGGCCGCGGCCGCCAGCCCACGCCTTCGCCGGTCAAGCGCGAAGCCCTGGCCCTGGGCCTGCCGGTACGCCAGCCCGACAGCCTGCGCACGGCCGAGGCCCAGGCGGAGCTGCGCGCGCTGCAGCCGGACCTGATGGTGGTGGTGGCCTATGGCCTGATCCTGCCGCAGGCAGTGCTGGACATTCCCCGTGACGGCTGCTGGAACGTGCACGCCTCGCTGCTGCCGCGTTGGCGCGGCGCCGCCCCGATCCAGCGCGCCATCGAGGCCGGCGACGCCGAAACCGGCGTCTGCCTGATGCAGATGGAAAAAGGCCTGGATACCGGCCCCGTGCTGCTGTCCCTGCGTACCCCCATTGCCGAAGACGACACCGGCGGCAGCCTGCACGAGCGCCTGGCCGCGCTCGGTGCCGAAGTGCTGGGCGACGGCCTGAAACTGCTGCGCGCCGGCATGCGGCCGGTGCCGCAGCCGCAGCCCGGGGAGGGCGTCACCTACGCGCACAAGCTGGACAAGGGCGAAGCGCGGCTGGACTGGCGGCAGCCGGCGGCGGCCCTGGCCCGGCGCGTCCGCGCCTTCTCGCCCTGGCCGGTGGCCGAGGCGGAGCTGGCCGGCGAACGCCTGCGCATCCACGCCGCCCGTGCCCTGGACGAGCCCGCCGGCGCCGCCCCCGGCAGCATCGTCGCCACCGGCCGCGAGGGCATCGACGTCGCCTGCGGCGAAGGCCGGCTGCGCCTGCTGACCGTCCAGCGCGAGGGCGGCCGCCCGGTCAGCGCCGCCGACTACCTCAACGCCCGGCCTGCCCTGAGGACGGCATGAACGCCGGCGCCGGCTCGCCGCTGCGCGCCGCCGCCGCGCGGGTGCTGGCGGCGGTGCTGGGCCAGGGCCGGTCGCTGAAGGCGGAACTGGCGGCGACCCTGCCGCGCTGGCCGGACCCGCGCGACCGCGCCCTGATCGAGGCCATCTGCTTCCAGGCCCTGCGCCACCGCCGCCGCTACGAGTTCGTCCTGCAGCGCTGGATGCAGCGGCCGCTGCCGGCGCGTGAACGGCTGGTGCATTGCCTGCTGCTGGCCGGCCTGGCCCAGCTCGAGGCCCTCAGACTTCCCGGCCATGCCGCCGTTGCCGCCAGCGCCGGCGCCGCCCGCGCCCTGGGCCGGGCGCCGATGGTCGGCCTGGTCAATGCGCTGTTGCGCCGCGCGGCCCGCGAGCCCTGGCCGGAAAGCGACGATCCCGCCGTCGTCCACAGCCATCCCGATTGGCTGCTGGGGGCCCTGCAGGCGGACTGGCCGGAGCACTGGCAGGCGATCCTCGCCGCCAACAACGAGGCCGCGCCGATGTGGCTGCGCCTGAATCCGGGCCACGGCACCGCGACCGGCCTGGTGGCCGAGCTGGCCGAGGCCGGCATCGCCAGCGCCGTCGTTCCGGGCCTGTCCGACGCCTTGCGCCTGGATGTGCCGGTCGCGGTTGCGCGCATTCCCGGCTGGGCCGAGGGCCGTGCCAGCGTCCAGGACGGCTCGGCCCAGTTGGCGGTGGCGGCCCTGGCGCCGCGGCCGGGCGAGCGGGTGCTGGATGCCTGCGCCGCTCCCGGCGGCAAGGCCGCCCAGATCGCCGGCCTGCTGCAGGGGCGCGGCGAGCTGCTGGCCCTGGACCGGGATGCGCGGCGGCTGGCCCGGCTCGAAGAAACCCTCGCCCGGCTCGGCCTGGCCTCCGCGGCGGTGCAGGTGCGCGCCGCCGACGCCGGCACGCCGGCGGCCTGGTGGGACGGCCGGCCCTTCGACGCCATCCTGCTGGATGCGCCCTGTTCGGCCACCGGCATCATCCGCCGCCAGCCGGACGTGAAATGGCACCGGCGGGCCGACGACATCCCGGCCCTGGCCGCCCAGCAGGCGCGCCTGCTGGGCGCGCTCTGGCCGCTGCTGGCACCGGGCGGCCGCCTGCTCTACGCCACCTGCTCGGTGCTGCGGGCGGAAAACGCCGCCCAGGTCGGCGCCTTCCTGGCCCGCACGCCCGGCGCCCGTGCCGAGGATCCGGGGCAGGCCTTCGGCCATGCCGACGGTCCCGGCCGCCAGCGCCTGCCGGGCGAGCAGGGCATGGACGGCTTCTTCTACGCGTTGCTGCGCAAGCCGGCCTGAGCCAGCGGCCGAACCGCGCCGCGCCCGTACGGGTACACTGGCGCCCGTTCGCGGGGCCCGGGGAGCGCGTCGTGCCGACAGGGAAGGTGTTGCCGCCATGAAGATCCTGATCCTCGGGGCCGGCCAGGTGGGGTCCTCGGTGGCCGCGTCCCTGGCCTCGGAAAACAACGACATCACGGTGGTCGACACCGACACCCACCGCCTGCGCGAGCTGGCCGAGAAACTCGACATCCGCACCGTGGTTGGCCACGCCTCCCTGCCCGAGGTGCTGGACCAGGCCGGCGCCGAGGACGCCGAGCTGCTGGTGGCGGTCACCTCCAGCGACGAGGTCAACCTGATTGCCTGCCAGGTGGCCCAGCACCGCTTTCGCACCCCGGCGCGGGTGGCCCGCCTGCGCGAATCGCAGTTCCTGGACGTGCCGGCCCTGGTCGGCCCCGACAGCGCCGTCAGTGCCGCGATCAGCCCCGAGCAGCTGGTTTGCCGCCATGTCGAGCGCCTGATCGAATACCCCGGCGCCCTGCAGGTGCTGGACTTCGCCGACGGCCGCGCCCAGCTGGTGGCGGTGCGGGCGGTGCCCGGCGGCGCCCTGGTCGGACACGAGATCCGCGAGCTTCGCCAGCACCTGCCGAGCGGCGTCGATGCGCGGGTGGCGGCGATCTTCCGCCAGGGCAAGCCGGTCAAGCCCGAGGCGAGCACGGTGATCGAGGTCGAGGACGAGGTGTTCTTCCTGGCCGACCGCCGCAACATCCTCACCGTGATGGGCGAGCTGCGCCGGATCGACGACCAGCCGGCGCGGCGGGTGATGATCGCCGGCGGCGGCAACATCGGCCGTACCCTGGCCCGCAGCCTGGAGAGCCGCTACTCGGTGAAGGTGGTGGAGCGATCGCGCGAGCGCGCCCGCAACATCGCCGAGGACCTGCTGGACTCGATCGTCCTGGTCGGCGACTGTGCCGACGAGGACCTGCTGCGCGAGGAGAACATCGACCAGACCCACGTCTACTGCGCGATGACCAACGAGGACGAGGCCAACATCCTCTCGGCCATGCTGGCCAAGCGCATGGGCTGCCCGCGCGTGGTGTCGCTGATCAACCGGCCGGCCTACGCCGACCTGGTCGAGGGCGGTTCGATCGACATCGCCGTGAGCCCGCAGCTGGTGACGCTCGGGGCGTTGCTGGCGCACATCCGTGAGGGCGCGCCGGCACGGGTGTATTCGCTGCGGCGCGGCGCCGCCGAGGCGATCGAGGCGGTGGTGCGCGGCGACCGCCGCACCTCCCAGGTCATCGGCCGCAGCCTGGACGAACTGGAGCTGCCGCCGGCCACCACCATCGGCGGCCTGGTTCGCGGCGACAAGCTGCTGATCGCCCACCACGACCTGGTGATCGAGCCCGAAGACCACGTCATCCTGTTCGTCATGGACAAGCGCGAACTGGCCACCGTCAGCGCCCTGTTCCAGACCGGGGCCACCTGGCTGTGAGCCAGCGCCTGCGGGCCATCCAGCGGATCCTGGGCGTCATCATCGTCCTGTCTTCGCTGAGCAAGCTGCCGCCGGCGCTGCTGGCCCTGCTCTGGCACGAGGCGGGCGTGGCGCCGGTGTTCTTCGCCAGCTTCCTGGCCAGCTCGGCGGTGGGCCTGGCGCTGTGGCTGCCGGTGCGGCGCGTGCAGTATGAGCTGCGCCTGCGCGACGGCTTCCTGATCGTCACCCTGACCTGGGTGTTCGCCAGCCTGGTGTCGGCCCTGCCCTTCGTACACGGGCCGCCCTACCTCAGCTACACCGACGCCATCTTCGAGGCGACTTCGGGCCTGACCACCACCGGCGCCACGGTCATCTCCGGGCTCGACCGGCTACCCGACAGCGTGCTGTTCTACCGGCAATCGCTGCAGTTCCTCGGCGGCATGGGCATCGTCATCCTGGCGGTGGCGATCCTGCCGATGCTGCGCATCGGCGGCACGCAACTGTTCCGGGCCGAGTCCACCGGCCCGAGCAAGGACACCAAGCTGACCCCGCGCGTGGCCGAGACCGCCAAGGCCCTGTGGGCGGTGTACTTCGGCCTGACCCTGCTGTGCGCGGCCGCCTTCTGGGTGGCCGGCATGAACCTGTTCGATGCGGTCGGGCACGCCATGAGCACGGTGTCCACCGGCGGCTTCTCCACCCACGACGCCGCCTTCGGCCACTGGAACAGCCCGATGCTGGAGTGGCTCGCGATCCTGTTCATGCTGCTGGGCGGCATCAACTTCGGCCTGCACTACGTTGCCTGGCGGCGGGCATCGATGGCGGTGTACGGCGCCGATTCCGAGCTGCGCGCCTTCCTGCGCATCGTCGCCGCCGCGACCGTGCTGGTCACCGCGGTGTTGTGGCTTGGCGGCGACTATCCGCACCTGGGCGAATCCTTCCGCGTCGCCAGCTTCCAGGTCGTCTCCAGCATCACCACCTCGGGCTTTGCCGTTGGCGGTTTCGAGCACTGGACCGGGCCGGCGCCCTTCCTGGTGGTGACCATCGCCGTGATCGGCGGCTGCTCGGGTTCCACCGTCGGCGGCCTGAAAGTGGCGCGGGTGGTGATGGTGGTGCGCCAGGGCTACCGCGAGATCAAGCAGCTGGTGCACCCCAAGGCGCAGTTCCTGGTGAAGATGGGCGGCAAGCGCGTGTCCGAAAGCGTGGTGCTGTCGGTCAGCGGCTTCATCGCCATCTGGATGCTGTGCTTCGGCCTGCTGGTGGTCGGTATGAACATGACCGGCCTGGACCTGGAATCGTCCTACGGCGCCGCCGTGGCAACCCTGGCCAATCTCGGCCCGGGCCTGGGCGAGGTCTCCACCACCTTCGGCGGCGCCAATGACGCCGCGGTCTGGCTGGGCACCCTGGGCATGATCCTCGGGCGCCTGGAGGTGTTCTCGCTGCTGGTGCTGCTCACCCCGGCGTTCTGGCGGGAGTAGCCGGGCCGGCAGGCGGCGCGTCCATGGCCGGCGCCAGCCGGTCGCGCAGGGCCAGGGCGGCGTCCAGTGGCAGGTAGCGCACCCGCAGCGGCATGTCGAAGGCGTTGGCGCCGGCGGTGTCCAGCCACAGCGTGGCCATGCCGTGCCAGCGGTCCAGCGGCGAGCGGCTGAGCTTCACCGCCTGCAGCTTGCGTACCTCGGCAAAGCGCCAGCGCCGGTCCAGCCAGCCTTCGCGCACCGCCACCAGGCCGGATTCGAAGGTGTAGCCGGCGTGCCGGGCCCAGATCCGCGCCCGCAGCAGCCAGACCGGCAGCAGCAGCAGCAGGTACAGGCCCGGCAGGCCTTCCTTCCAGGCCAGGCCGGCGCTCGCCGCCACCGTCAGCATGGCCGGCAGGGTGAACTGCCGGCGCCAGGCGCGTGGGTGCAGGCGCTGCCAGTGCTGCGGCGGCCAGTTGGCGCCGGGCAGCAGGTGCCGAACCAGGGCGGTGACCGTTTCCGGCCTCGCCACCGGCGCCAGGTCGCGCAGGGCGCGGTCGTCGCTGCCGATCGGCGGGTTGGCCGGGTCCACGCGCAGGCTCTGCCGGCCGAACCAGCGGTGCAGCAGGGTTTCGCGGAGGCTCCAGGCCTGGATGCGGTGGCGCGGCAGGCTGGTGCGCATGTGGGTGAGCAGGCCGCGGGCCGAGCCCAGGCGCTGGCCTTCCTCGCTCAGGGTGAAACCGTGGAACTGCAGCAGGGCCAGCACCACCGACAGCACCTGCATCACCAGCGCCGCCAGCACGAAAAGCGCCAGCGCGCCGACCGCGGTGCCGACCGTGTCCAGGTGCTGCTCCCTGGCCCAGCCCATCAGCATCCGGGTGCTGCCTTCGATCATGGTGCCGAAGCCCTCGCCGGTCTGGGCGAGCAGGCCGAACAGGGCGGCGACCACCAGCATGCCGCGGTTGGAGATCAGGCCCAGGCGCAGCACTTCCGGGGTTGGCAACCGCAGCAGGATGCGGGCGCCGGCCTCCGGCGAATGCGCATCGGCGGCGTCGGCCTGGCCGCGCACGATGGCCTCCAGCGCCTGCGCGTCGGCCAGGGTCAGCACCCGCATCTCGGCTTCGGGCTTCATGCCGCCGGCCGATTCCAGCCGCACTTCGGCGACGCCGGCCAGGCGGTGCAGCAAGGTCTGGTGCAGGGCGACGTTGTGGATGCGCCCGAACGGGATGTTGCGCACCGTCCGCTGCAGCACGCCGCTGCGGATGACGATGGCGTCGTCCTCGATGCGGAAACGGTAGGTCAGGTACAGCAGCAGCGAATACAGCACCAGGCCGCCGGCGCCGAGCAGGCCCCACAGTTCCCAGGTGTTGCCGCGGCCGGTGAACAGCAGCACCAGCAGCGGCAGGGCGAACTGCTTGAGCTGCTGGATCAGCACGAACAGCCAGGACAACGGATGCAGGCGGCGGTCGCCGGCCCCGGCCAGCGCCGCGGCCCGCTCCTGCGGCGAATCCTGCGGCGGCTGCGGCGGTGACGGCGGCGGCGGCCGCTCAGAGGGCGTCGTCATGTCGTCTCGCCTCCGGTACCAGGGCGTCGCGCAGCGCCATCGCGACGCCGTCGTCGAAACCGGCCTGGCGCAGTGCATGCATGCGGGTGCCGGCGGTATGCACGATCAGGGTGGCCAGGCCGAACTGCCGCTCCACCGGCCCGCGTTCCACGTCCAGGTGCTGCACGCGGCTGCGCGGCACCAGGATTTCGCTGTGCCAGAACAGGCCGCGGCGCACCGCCAGGCCCTGGGCATCCAGGCGCCAGCGCACGCGCCGGGCCCGTTGCCGGAAGACCAGGGCGAACAGCAGCGGCGGCAGCAGCAGCGCCAGCGCACCCAGGCCCAGGCGCAGCCAGAAGCCACCGGGCCCGCCGATGCCGGTCATCACCGCCAGGGCGATGCCCGGCCCCAGCCCCGCCAGGACGCCGCCGAGGCTGGCGACGAGGCCGGCGGCCGCGGGCAGCGGCTGCCAGATGTCTTCCTGCAGAGGGGCGGGCGTGGCCCCGGCCGGTACGGTGTCGGTCATGTATTCACCTGCAGTCGCGCGGATAGGGGTTGGCCTCGCCGGAGCCCGGCGGGCGCAGGGTGTAGCGTTTGTAGGTCCACTGGTACTGGCTGGGGTCGCGCCGGGCGATGGCTTCGATGCCGGCATTCATGGCGGCGGTGGCGCGGGCCAGGTCGGGCTCGGCCACGGCCGGGTCGGCCGGCTGGAAATGCACCTGGAAGCGGCCATGGGCGCCGCGTTCGGCAAAGGCCAGCAACACCGCCGCGCCGCTGCGTGCGGCCAGCTTCGGGATCAGGCTCAGGGTCAGGGCCGGCAGGCCGAAGAAGGGGGCGAACTCGCCATTGCCCAGCTTCGGCTGCTGGTCGGGGGTGATGCCGACCGCTTCGCCGGCCTGCAGGGCCCGGAACAGCGGCCGCATGGCATTGGCCTCGGCCGGCACCAGGCGGACGTTCTCGCCGCCCCGGGCCAGACGCAGGAAGGCATCGCCGGTGCGGCTCTCGGGCACCCGGTAGACCAGGGAAAAGGGCCCGCGCGCGGCCATGAACTCGATCAGCAGCTCCCAGTTGCCGTAATGCGGCGCGGCGATGATCACCCCGCGGCCGGCGGCCAGGGCCGCCTGCAGGTGCGCCTCGCCGTGCACGGCCTCGACCAGGGCCAGGTTGTCGCGGCGCGGGCGGGTCCAGATGCGCAGGGTCTCCAGGGCATTGCGGCCGGTCTGGGCCAGGATGGCCCGCACCGCCTGTTCCGGCGCCAGGCCGGCGGCGGCGTCGGGCACCAGGCTCAGGTTCTGCCGCGTTACCTTGGCCTCGCGGGTGTTCTTCCAGTAGGCGAAGCGGGCCAGGGCCACCCCCAGCCCCTGCTGCGCCCGCAACGGCAGCCGGCCCAGCAGCCAGGCCAGGACGTAGAGCAAGCGGGCGGCGAGGGCGGCGAACATGGCCCGAAGTTTACGGGATGGTGTTCAGCAGCCGTTGACCGGCGTCGCAGCGGCCGGCGAGGATGCCGGCATGATTGCCCTGATCCAGCGCGTGAGCGAAGCCGCCGTCCGTGTCGGGGACGAGCTGGTGGGGGAGATCGGCCCCGGCCTGCTGGCCCTGGTGGCCGTCCAGCCGGGGGATGGCGAGGCCAGCATCGAGCGCATGGCCGAACGCCTGCTGGCCTACCGGGTGTTCTCCGACCCCGAGGGGCGGATGAACCTGTCCCTGGTCCAGACCGGCGGTGGCCTGCTCCTGGTCAGCCAGTTCACCCTGGCCGCCGACACCCGCAAAGGCCTTCGCCCCAGCTTCACCTCGGCGGCGCCACCCGAGGCCGCCCGGGCCGGCTTCGAGCGTTTGCTGGAGCGGTGCCGGGCCCGCCACCCGGTGGTTGAAACCGGGCGCTTCGGCGCCCACATGAGGGTCAGCCTGGTCAATGACGGCCCGGTGACCTTCTGGTTGCAGACCTGAACCCGTCAAAAACCCTTATTGTTCAACCGCATGGCAGGGGCTCCCGGGCGCCTGTATACTGCGCGGTTCCATTTTCCCAGCAGCGGGATTTCCTTACATGGCCAACGATCGTCCGGCTCAGCAGTCCGAAATCAAGCAGCTGATCAGCAAGGGCCTGGAGCAGGGCTACCTGACCTACGCCGAGGTGAACGACCACCTCCCCGATGACATCGTCGATCCCGAGCAGATCGAAGACATCATCGGCATGATCAACGGCATGGGTATCGAGGTGCACGAAGTGGCGCCCGATGCCGAGACGCTGCTGCTGTCCGATTCCTCTGGCAGCCGCGACGCCGACGACACCGCCGCCGAGGAAGCCGCCGCCGCCCTGTCCGCCCTGGATACCGAGGGCGGCCGCACCACCGACCCGGTGCGCATGTACATGCGCGAGATGGGCTCGGTGGAACTGCTGACCCGCGAGGGCGAGATCGCCATCGCCAAGCGCATCGAGGAGGGCCTGAACCAGGTCCACGCCTCCCTGGCCAGCTTCCCCTGGTCGGTGCAGATGCTGCTGGAGGACTACGACCAGCACCTCGAGGGCAAGAAGCGCCTGAACGAGGTCGTGGTCGGCTTCCTCGACATGGAGGAAGAGGAGGAAGAGATTCCGGTGCCGGCCGCCGCCGCCTCCGAGGAGGCCTCCGACGTCGAGGCCGAGGAGGACGAGGAGGAGGACGAGGCCGAGGACGATACCGAGACCACGGTCGACACCGGTCCGGACCCGGCCGAGGTCGGCCGCCGGATGGATACCCTCAAGGCCCTGTACACCAAGTTCCAGAAGACCTACAGCAAGTACGGCCCGACCGACAAGAAGACGCTCAAGGCCCGCGACGAGATGGCGGCCGAGTTCCTGCGCCTGAAGCTGCCGCTGGCGCTGATGGACGCCTTCGTGCGCAAGCTGCGCGAGGTGGTCAACTCGATAAAGGAACACGAGCGCAAGGTGCTGGACATCTGCACCCGCCAGGCGAAGATGCCGCGCAAGGACTTCCTGCGCGCCTGGCCGGGCAACGAGACCAATCTGGGCTGGGCCGACGAGGTCATCCGCCGCAAGCAGAAGTGGTCGTCGGGCATGCGCGAGGACCGCGACGAGATCATCGCCGAGCAGCAGAAGCTGATCGGTATCGAGCAGTCGCTGTACCTGACCCTGCCCGACATCAAGGAAATCAACCGCGCGATGGCCTACGGCGAGGCCAAGGCGCGCAAGGCCAAGAAGGAGATGGTCGAGGCCAACCTGCGCCTGGTGATCTCCATCGCCAAGAAGTACACCAACCGCGGCCTGCAGTTCCTGGACCTGATCCAGGAGGGCAACATCGGCC
>DATGPR010000063.1:0-2723 GCA_035304725.1 Arenimonas sp. | reverse complement strand
GGCAAGCTCGGCCTGGACAAGGCCGGCGTCGTCGTCAGCGAGCGTGGCTTCGTGCCGGTGGACCGGCAGATGCGCACCAACGTGCCGCACATCTTCGCCATCGGCGACCTGGTCGGGCAGCCGATGCTGGCGCACAAGGCCACGCACGAGGGCAAGCTCGCCGCCGAAGTCGCCGCCGGCCACAAGAAGGAATGGGTGGCGCGGGTGATTCCCTCGGTGGCCTACACCGATCCGGAAGTGGCCTGGGTCGGCGTCACCGAAACCGAGGCCAGGGCCAAGGGCCTGAAGGTCGGGGTGGCCAGGTTCCCGTGGGCCGCCTCCGGCCGCGCGGTCGGCCTGGGCCGCACCGAGGGCTTCACCAAGCTGATCTTCGACGAGGCCACCGAGCGGGTGATCGGTGCCGGCATCGTCGGCCCGCGCGCCGGCGACCTGATCGCCGAGGCGGCCCTGGCCATCGAGATGGGCTGCGAGGCGGCCGACATCGGCCGCACCATCCACCCGCACCCGACCCTGAGCGAATCCGTGGCCATGGCCGCGGAGATCCAGGAAGGCAGCATCACCGACCTCTACCTGCCCAGGCGCGGCTGAGCGCGGCCGGCACTGGCGCCCGCTCCCGGGCGGGGCGGGCGGGCCCTGAGCTGCCGCCATTCAATCGATAAAAACTATCGAATCAAGCAAAACATTCGATTGGACGAATTGGCGGCCCCGGCGGAACATCAGCCCCGGACACAGGAGCGCCGTCATGGCCAAGACCATCAGCTTCGCCGCCGTGCATTTCACCGTCGCCTTCGGCGTCGGCTATGCCATGACCGGCAGCATGCTGGTCGGCGGCGCCCTGGCGCTGGTGGAGCCGGCCTGCAACACGGTGGCCTTCCACCTGCACGAGAAGGTCTGGAAGCGCATCGAGGCCCGCCGCGCCGAGCGCGCGCGCCTGGGCACGCCCCTGCGCATCTAGCCCGTCCCCGGTTCGCATTCCGCCGACACTCGCATCCGGGGCTGGAGCGTGGCGGCGGGATCGAAAACGCCCCGGGGGCAACCCCACCGGGGCGTCCTTTTTCCGGCGCTGCGGCTGCGGGCGCTTACACGTCCTCGAGCTTCTCGCCGTCGGGGCGCAGCGGCACGTGGGTGTCCTGCGGGCTGTCCGGCAGTTGCGGCAGCTCGTCCATGTGCAGGGCCAGGGCGGCCTTGGCCATCAGGTGGGCGCTGATCGGCGCGGTGATGAACAGGAAGGCGGTGATCAGCAGCTCGCGCGGCTGCGGATCGCTGCCGACGAAGGCGTGGTAGCCGACCGATGCCGCCAGGATGCAGCCCACGCCCAGGGTGCTGGCCTTGGTCGGCGCGTGCAGGCGCTTGAAGAACTCCGAGAACCGCACCAGGCCGAGCGCGCCGACGAAGACGAAGAAGGCGCCGGTCAGCAGCAGGCCCACCAGGGCCAGTTCGAACACGATGTAGGCGAACTCGATCATTCGACGATGTCCCGGCGGATGACGTACTTGGACAGCACCACGGTGCTGACGAAACCCAACATGGCGATCACCAGCGCCGCCTCGAAGTAGATGGCGCTGCGCATGTGCATGCCCAGAAGCATCAGTTCGGCGATGGCGGTGACGTTGAGGGTGTCCAGGGCAAGGATGCGGTCGGCGAGGGTGGGGCCGCGCAGCAGCCGCCACAGGCTCACCAGCATGGCCAGGCCGATCACGTACATCGCCACGACGATCGTGGTGTCGATCAGCGACAGGTCGAAGACATGGATGCCGGTCATGGGAAGATCTCCATCAGCGGCCGCTCGTAGCGGCGCTTGATCTGCGCCACCAGGGCGGCTTCGTCCTCCAGGTTGAGGACGTGGATCAGCAGGTACTTGCGGTCGTGCGAGAGCGCGGCGCTGACCGTGCCCGGGGTCAGGGTGATGAAGCTGGTCAGGGCGGCGATGCCGTGGATGTTGGCGATCTCCAGCGGGTACCAGACGAAGCTGGGATGCACGCGCTCCTCACGGCCCAGCACCAGCCTGGCCACCTCGATGTTGGACATCACGATGTCCTTGAGCACGACCAGCAGCAGCACCGGCACCGGCCGCAGGCTGCCGATGCGGGCGAACTCGCGGTCCAGCCGCGCCGCCCAGGGCGGGATGACCAGGCCCAGCAGCAGCGCCAACAGCACATGGCCGACGGTGACGGTGTCCACCATCAGCAGCCAGAAGGTGACGACGGTCAGGCTGAGGCCCGGTGCGGGCAGCCAGCGGCGGCGGCGATGGTTGTTCATGGCCTCCTCCATGCCGGCAGGGTATCGCGCACCGCCTCGAGATAGGCCGGCGCCGCCCGCAGCTGTTCGGCGGTGGCGCGGGTATAGGCCAGCAGCGGCGCCGCCAGCACGCTCATGGCGATGCTGAGGGCCAGCAGCATGCCGATGGCCGTCGATTCGGTGATGCGCAGCGGCGGCCGCTTGCCGGCCGCGGCCACCTCGGCGGCGTTGAGCGTGCCGGTGCGCCAGAAGATGCGGCTGCCGGCCCGGGTCAGGCCGACCACGATCATGAAGCTGCTGGCCAGGATCGCCGTCCAGGCCCAGTCCAGGTCCTCGCCCGGGGTTGCCGCCAGGATCGCCGTCTTGCCGATGAAGCCCGACAGCGGCGGCAGGCCGGCCACCGCCACCGCCGCCAGCAGGAACATCACGCCGGCGGTGCGGCGCATGGCCGGCGGCGCGATCAGTTCGCGGATGTCGCTGCTGGC
>DATGPR010000062.1:0-5525 GCA_035304725.1 Arenimonas sp. | reverse complement strand
GTCGCCGGCCAGGCCCAGACCGGCACCGGCAAGACCCTGGCCTTCCTGGTGGCGGTGATGAACCGCCTGCTGACCCGCCCGGCCCTGGCCGAGCGCAAGCCCGAGGACCCGCGCGCCCTGATCCTGGCGCCGACCCGCGAGCTGGCCATCCAGATCCACAAGGACGCCGTCCGCTTCGGCGCCGAGCTCGGCCTGCGCTTCGCCCTGGTCTACGGCGGCGTCGACTACGACAAGCAGCGCGCCCTGCTGCAGGAAGGCGTCGACGTCATCATCGCCACGCCCGGCCGCCTGATCGACTACGTCAAGCAGCACAAGGTCGTGTCCCTGCACGCCTGCGAGGTCTGCGTGCTGGACGAGGCCGACCGCATGTTCGACCTCGGCTTCATCAAGGACATCCGCTTCCTGCTGCGGCGCATGCCGATCCGCACCGAGCGGCAGACCCTGTTGTTCAGCGCCACTCTCAGCCACCGCGTGCTGGAGCTGGCCTACGAGCACATGAACGAGCCGGAGAAGCTGGTGGTCGAGGCCGAGACGGTCACCGCCGCCCGCGTCCGCCAGAAGCTCTACCTGCCGGCCGACGAGGAAAAGATCCCGCTGCTGATCGGCCTGCTCAGCCGTGGCCCCGAGGACCAGCGCGCCATGGTCTTCGTCAACACCAAGGTCTGGGTCGAGCGGGTGGCGCGGGCGCTGGAAAAGGCCGGCTTCCGCGTCGGCGTGCTCTCCGGCGACGTGCCGCAGAAGAAGCGCGAGAGCCTGCTGCGCCGCTTCCAGAACGGCCAGCTGGAACTGCTGGTGGCCACCGACGTGGCCGCCCGCGGCCTGCACATCGACGGCGTCACCCACGTCTACAACTACGATCTGCCCTTCGATGCCGAGGACTACGTGCATCGCATCGGCCGCACCGCCCGCCTGGGCGCCGAAGGCGACGCCATCAGCTTCGCCTGCGAGCGCTATGCGATGAGCCTGCCGGACATCGAGGCCTACATCGGCCAGAAGATCCCGGTCGAGCAGATCGACCCGGCGCTGCTGGAGCCGGTGCCGCGCAAGCCGCGCCAGGCCGTGGCCGCGGTGGATGAAGACGGCGAGCCGGTGGAGAGCGTCGGCGCCATCTTCCGCGAGGCGCGCGAGGCCCGGCAGGCGGAGGAGGAGAAGCGTGGCGGCGGCCGGCGCAGTGGCCGCGGCCGGGGCGAGCGTGGCGAGCGCAGCGGCGGCAGCCGTCCGGGCGGCCAACGCGAGCGTCGCCCGCGCCGCGAGGACGCCTCCGCCGACAGCCCGCAGGCCGAGCTGCCGCTGGAGCGTCCGGCGCAGCGGCCGGCGCCCTCGTCGCCGCTGCAGGCCGATCCTGACGCGCCCCGGCGCAAGCGTCGCCGCCGTCGCCGCGGCAAGCCGGTGGGCGAGGGCGGTGCCGAGGCCGCGACCCCCAACCGGGCCGCCGGCGCCGAGCCGCGCCAGCGCGGCGAATCGCGCAAGCCGCAAGCCGACAGGCGCGAGGCCGGCAAGACCGAAGCCGCCGAGGCCAGGCCCTCGCTGCTGGGCCGCATCAAGGCCGGCCTGCGCGCCCTGGTGAAGCGCTCGCCGCCCGGCAAGCACTGAGCCGGGACCGTGGCGGCGGACCCTCTGCTAGATTGCGTCGGTCGCCCCCAGGCATGAACGCATGGCCCTGCTGCGTTTCGACAACGTCACCAAGACCTATCCCGGCAATCCGCCGGCGCTGAGCGAGGTCAGCTTCAGCGTCGAGGCCGGCGAGATGCTGTTCGTGACCGGCCATTCCGGCGCCGGCAAGAGCACGCTGCTGCGTCTGGTGCACCTGTCCGAGCGGCCCAGCCGCGGCACCGTCCTGGTCAACGAACGCAACCTGGCCAAGGTGCGCGGGCGCAAGGTGCCGCTGCACCGGCGCCAGGTCGGCGTGGTCTTCCAGGACCATCGCCTGCTGATGGACCGCAGCGTGCACGACAACGTCGCCCTGCCGTTGCTGATCGCCGGCCTGCCCGGCAGCGAGGTCGGCAAGCGCGTGCGCACGGTGCTGGACCGGGTCGGCCTGGGCGGCCGCGAGCGTTCGCTGCCGGCGCAGCTTTCCACCGGCGAGCAGCAGCGCGTCGGCATCGCCCGCGCCATCGTCGCCCAGCCGCAGCTGCTGGTGGCCGACGAGCCCACCGGCAACCTCGATCCGCAGCTGGCCGCCGAGATCATGCAGCTGTTCGCCGAACTGCCGGCCAGCGGCACCACCGTGCTGGTGGCCAGCCACGACCTCATGCTGGTCAAGCGCATGCGCAAGCGCGTGCTGGTGCTGGACCACGGCCGGCTGGTGGACGACATCTCCCCCGAGGACCTGGCGGCATGAACGCGCGCGCCGAAGCCCGCCAGCGCCCGGGCGGCGCCGATCGCGCCAGGCCCACCGGCCTGCTTTCACGCCTGCGCGCCTGGCGCGAGCAGCACCTGTATGCCCTGGTCTCCAGCCTCGGCCGGCTGCTGCGCCGGCCCTTCGCCACCCTGCTGACGGTGGGCGTGATGGCGGTGGCCATCGCCCTGCCGCTCGGCCTGGGCCTGGCCATGGCCAATATCGAACGCTTCTCCGGCTCGGTGACCGAGTCGCGCGAGATCGGTGTCTTCCTCAAGCCCGACATCGACGTGGCCCGGGCCGAGTCCCTGGCCGAACAGCTGCGTGCCCGTCCCGACGTCGCTGCCGTCAGCGTCCGCACGCCGGAGGAGGGCCTGGCCGAGTTCCGCGCCATGAGCGATCTGGCCGGCGCCCTCGAGGTGCTGGAGGAGAACCCGCTGCCGGCGGTGCTGGTGGTCCAGCCCGGCGACGGTGACGGCGATGCCCTGGCGGCCAGCCTGCGCGAGCTGCCCGAGGCCGAGATCGTCCAGCACGACGCCCTCTGGCGGCAGCGCCTTTCGGCCTGGCTGGCCTTCGGCGGCCGGGTGGTGCAGGTCCTGGCCGTGCTGCTGGGCCTGGGCGTGCTGCTGGTGGTGGGCAATACCGTACGCCTGGACATCGGTGCCCGCCGCGAGGAGATCGCCGTGCTGCAGCATCTGGGCGCCACCGACGGCTTCGTGCGCCGTCCGTTCCTTTATCTGGGCGCCTGGTACGGCCTGGCCGCCGGCCTGCTGGCCCTGCTGCTGCTGGCCGTGGCCGGGGCCTTCCTGCAGGGCCCGCTGGCGGCGCTGGTGGCCAGCTACGGCGCCGAATTCCGCCTGGCCGGGCCCGGCTGGCGGGGCGCCGGCCTGCTGCTGGCGGCGGCGCTGGGCATGGGGTGGCTGGGCGCATGGCTCGCAACCGGGCATCATCTACGCCAGACCCGTCCCACGGACGTGTGAAACCTATGGCCAGCCCCGCCTTCCGCACCTTCGACACCAGCAATCCGCGCATCATGGTCGTGGACGGCTCCAAGGTCGTCCGCAAGATGATCGAGGGCGTGTTGCGCCAGGCCCTGCCGGACATGGAGTTCGTCGGCTGCGAGAGCGGCGAGGAGGCCAAGGCGGCGCTGCAGTCCGGCGCGGTCAACCTGGTCACCACCGCCCTGCGCCTGCCGGACATGGACGGCCTGGACCTGGCCCGCTTCCTGCGCGAGCACACGCCCCAGGCCTACATCCCGATCATCGTCGTCTCCGGCGACGTGCAGGAGCGCCTGGAGAGCCGCTCGATCAGCGACGACGTCACCGACTATTTCGACAAGTCGCTGGGCTTCAATGCCCTGGCCGCCTTCATCAAGGGCTATGTCGCGCCCGAGACCGAGGCTGGCGGCGAGGTGCTCTACGTCGAGGACAGCCGCGTCGTCGCCATGGCCACCCGGCGCATGCTGGAGAAGCACGGCCTGTCGGTGACCCATGCCACCGGTGTCGAGGACGCGGTGGCGCACCTGGAAACCGCCCGCGCCCAGGGCAAGGTGCCGGGCCCGGACGTGGTGCTGACCGACGTCTATCTGAAGGGTGAGCTGACCGGCAAGGATCTGCTCAAGGCCATCCGCCAGGATTTCGGCTACGCCAAGGGCATGCTGCCGGTGCTGGTGATGACCGGTGACGCCAATCCGGCCAACCAGAGCGACCTGCTGCGTGCCGGCGCCAACGACCTGGTGCAGAAGCCGATCGAGGAACGCCTGCTGGTGACCAAGCTGCTGTTCCAGCTGCGCGTGGGCCGGATGCTGCGGGCCAAGATCGCCAAGAAGTGACGGTGGCCGGCGAGGAGCGCGTCCGCCTGGAGCCGTCCTGGAAGAGCCGGGTCGGCGACTACCTGCAGCGACCGGACATGCGGGAACTCTCCGCCTTCCTGCGTCGGGAAAAGGCCGCCGGCAAGCGCATCTATCCGCCCGGCTCGCGCATCTTCGCCGCCCTGGACGCCACGCCCTTCGAGCAGGTGAAGGTGGTGATCCTCGGCCAGGATCCCTACCACGGCCCCGGCCAGGCGCATGGCCTGTGCTTCTCGGTGCTGCCGGGCGTGCCGGTGCCGCCCTCGCTGCAGAACATCTTCAAGGAGATCCAGGCCGACCTGGGCATCGCCCCGCCGGACCACGGCTGCCTGCTGCCCTGGGCCCGGCGCGGGGTGCTGCTGCTCAATGCCGTGCTGACGGTGGAGGCGGGCCGGGCCGGCTCGCACCAGGGCAAGGGCTGGGAGGGCTTCACCGACGCCATCGTCCAGGCCCTGGACCGGGAGCGCGAGGGTCTGGTCTTCATGCTCTGGGGCAGCTACGCCCAGGCCAAGGGCCGGCTGCTGGACAGCCGCCGGCACTGCCTGCTGCGCGCCCCGCATCCCTCGCCGCTGTCGGCGCACCGCGGCTTCCTGGGCTGTGGCCACTTCGGCAAGGCCAACCGCTGGCTGCAGGGGGCCGGGCTGGCGCCCGTGGACTGGTCACTGCCACCCCGGGCCGAGGTCGAGGCCATGCTGGCCGGAGAGGCCGGCTGAGGGGCCAGGAGGGCGGGGCCGGGAGGCCGGGACCCGGGCGGCCCCTGAGGGACGCTCCGAGGGCCGGGGCGGGCGCCGCGGCCGGCATCTGAACGGGGCCTTGAAGGCTGTTCCGGTGGCCCCATCTCGATCCGGACCTGAACGGCGGCTGTTTCAATAGTGAAACAGTCCGGGAACTCAGGCCCCGTTTAGCACTCCAATGGCGCGAGTGCTAGACTCCGGACCCATGAGCGAGACCTCGATGACCAGCACGGCCCTGATCGCCAACAACCTGCCGGTGCCCAGCGCACTCGGCTCGCTGGACGCCTACATCTCCGCCGTCAACCGCATCCCGGTGCTCACCGCCGAGGAAGAGCAGGACCTCGCCCGCCGCTATCGCGACGAGGAGGACCTGGACGCGGCCAAGTCGCTGGTGCTCTCGCACCTGCGCTTCGTGGTGCACGTGGCCCGCGGTTACCAGGGCTACGGCCTGGGCATGGGCGACCTGATCCAGGAAGGCAACATCGGCCTGATGAAGGCCGTCAAGCGCTTCGACCCCGACCAGGGCGTGCGCCTGGTGTCCTTCGCCGTGCACTGGATCCGTGCCGAGATGCACGAGTTCATCCTGCGCAACTGGCGCATCGTC
>DATGPR010000061.1:0-4840 GCA_035304725.1 Arenimonas sp. | reverse complement strand
GTGGTCCTGCTTGTGCACCTTGAAGTGCTCGGTCAGCTGCTCGATGCGGGCCGAGAGCAGCGCCACCTGGACTTCCGGCGAACCGGTGTCGTTGGGCACGCGCTTGAACTCGTCGATGATCTTGGCGGTATCGATGGACATTTGATTTTCCTTGGTGATGCGCAGCCTGCAGGAACGTCGCCGCCAGTCCGTGGCGACGCACCGCATGACCCGCCGGTTGGGGGATGCTTCGGAAAAAGCCGCAAAAGTCTACCGGCAACGTCCTGTCAGGACAAGGACTTGCGCGCCGCGAAACTGAACCGGCGTCGCGTTTCAGCCCTGCGCGGCCCAGCGGAACAGGCGGCGAGGATGCAGCACGCCCTGCGCGTCCACCTCGCCCAGGCCCAGCGATTCGCCGCCCGGGCCGGTGATGTGGACCTGGCCCGGGGCCAGGCCCGGCACCGGCACGGTCTGGCCGCGCCCCACCCGGGCCGCCCCGGTGGCGTCCAGGGCCGCCGCCGGCCAGTGCGCCAGGCCGGCCCCGACCGGCAGCAGCAGGGGGTCCAGGGCGGCCGGCCCGCCCTGCCCGGCCAGGGCCTCCAGCGCCTCCAGGGTGTGCATCCGCGGCTCGGTGAAGGGCTCGACCCAGGTCCGGCGCAGGGCGGCGATATGGCCGCCGCAGCCCAGGGCCTCGCCCAGGTCGCGGGCCAGGCTGCGGATGTAGGTGCCGGCGCCGCAGGTCACCGCCAGGCGCAGGCGGTCGCCCGCCAGGGCCAGCAGATCGATGCGCTCGATCTCGACCTCGCGCTCGGGTACCTCGATGGTCTCGCCACGGCGGGCGCGGGCGTAGAGGGGCTCGCCGCCCTGCTTGAGGGCCGAATAGACCGGCGGCCGCTGGCGGATCCGGCCAATGAAGGGGCGGATGGCCGCCTCCACCGTGGCCCGGTCCAGGGCCGGCACCGGCCGGGTGCGCAGCACCTGGCCCTCGGCGTCGTCGGTGTCGGTACAGGCGCCCAGGGCGACCTCGGCCTCGTAGGCCTTGCGCCCGCCCAGCAGCAGGCCGGCGATCTTGGTCGCCTCGCCGAAGCACAGGGGCAGCAGGCCGGTCGCCAGCGGGTCCAGGGCGCCGGTATGGCCGCCCTTCTCCGCCGCCAGCAGGCGGCGGACCCGCTGCAGGGCCTGGTTGGAGCTCATGCCCGCGGGCTTGTCGAGCAGCAGGATGCCGTCGACCGCCCGGAACGCGCCGCGGCCCACCGCGGCTCAGTCCTCGCCGGAGGCCGGCGGGTTCTCCCGCAGCAGGCGCTCGATGCGCTCGCCGCGGTCCACGGAATCGTCGTAGTGGAAATGCAGTTCCGGCACGTGCCGCATGCGCACGGCCCGGGCCAGCTCGCGGCGAAGCTCCGGCGCCAGCTCGCGAAGGGCCGCCACCGCCGCCGGGCCCTGCTCGGCCAGCAGCGCGGTCACGAAGACCTTGGCATGGGCCAGGTCGCGGGTGACCTCGACGTCGGAGACGCTGACCGAAGGCAGACGGTGCTCACGCACCGCCTCATGCACCAGGGTGCCGAGCTCCCGGCGCAGTTGCGCCGAGACACGATCGGTCCGATGGAAGCTGCGGGTCGCCATGGCCTCGCCCTCCTCAGAGCGTGCGCTCGACCTCGATGCGCTCGAAGCACTCGATCTGGTCGCCCGGGCGCACGTCGTTGTAGGCCTTCACGCCGATACCGCACTCGGTACCGCTCTTGACCTCCTCGACGTTCTCCTTGAAGCGGCGCAGCGATTCCAGCTCGCCCTCGAAGATGACCGTGTTGTCGCGCAGCACGCGGATCGGCTTGTTCTTCTTGACCGTGCCCTCGACCACGAGGCAGCCGGCGACGGCGCCGAACTTGGAGCTGCGGAAGACCTCGCGCACCTCGGCGATGCCGATGATCTCCTCGCGCACTTCCTTGCCCAGCAGGCCGGAAGCCACCTGCTTCACCTGGTCGATGACGTCGTAGATGATCGAGAAGTAGCGCAGGTCGAGGCCGTTGGCCTCGATGACCTTGCGGGCCGCGGCGTCGGCGCGGACGTTGAAGCCGATGATCACCGCCTTCGAGGTCGCCGCCAGGGTGGCCTCCGACTCGGTGATGCCGCCCACGCCCGAGGCGATCACGTTGATCTTGATCATGTCGTTGGACAGGGCCACCAGGGCCTGGCGCAGCGCCTCCACCGAACCCTGCACGTCGGCCTTGACCAGCAGGTTCAGGGTGACCTGGCCGTTGTCCTGGCCCATCTGCGCCATGATGTCTTCCATGCGGCTGCCGGCGGCGGCGACCAGGCGCGATTCGCGGCGCTTGGCGTCGCGCTGCTGCGCCACGTCCTTGGCCAGGCGCTCGTCCTCGACCACCACGAAGTCGTCACCGGCATCGGGCACGCCGGACAGGCCCAGCACCTGCACCGGGATCGACGGCTCGGCCTTGTCCACCTGGCGGCCGTTCTCGTCGAACAGCGCGCGCACGCGGCCGTAGTGGATGCCGCAGACCAGGTAGTCACCCTTGCGCAGGGTGCCCTGCTGCACCAGCACGGTGGCGACCGGACCGCGGCCCTTGTCCAGGGCGGCCTCGATCACGGTGCCGGTGGCGCGGCCGTCGTACACGGCCTGCAGCTCCATCACCTCGGCCTGGACCAGGATGGCTTCCAGCAGCGCGTCCACGCCCTGGCCGGTCTTGGCCGAGACGGGCACGAACTGGGTATCGCCGCCCCATTCCTCGGGCACGACCTCGATGTTGACCAGTCCCTGCTTGACGTTGTCCGGGTTGGCGTCGGACTTGTCGATCTTGTTGATGGCGACGATCAGCGGCACCTTGGCCGCGCGCGCGTGGTTCACCGCCTCGATGGTCTGCGGCATGACGCCGTCGTCGGCGGCCACCACCAGCACCACGATGTCGGTGAGCTTGGCGCCGCGGGCGCGCATCGCCGTGAAGGCGCTGTGGCCCGGGGTGTCCAGGAAGCTGATGACGCCCTTGTCGGTCTCGACGTGGTAGGCGCCGATGTGCTGGGTGATGCCGCCGGCCTCGCCGGAGGCGACCTTGGTGCGGCGGATGTAGTCCAGCAGCGAGGTCTTGCCGTGGTCGACGTGGCCCATGATGGTGACCACCGGCGGACGCGGCTTCTTCTCGCCCTGCACTTCCTCCAGCTGCGCCACCAGCGCCTGCTCGGCGTCGTCCTCGGCGGCGCGCACGGCCCTGTGGCCCAGCTCCTCGACCACCAGCACGGCGGTGTCGTGGTCGATGACCTGGTTGATGGTGGCCATCACGCCCATCTTGAACAGCGCCTTCACCACCTCGCCGCCCTTCATGGCCAGCTTCTGGGCCAGGTCGGACACGGAGATGGAATCGCCGATGGCGACCTCGCGCACGATCGGCGCGGTCGGCCGCGAGAAGCCGTGCTGGCCGCTGCCGCTGCGCGAGGGCTCGGCGGCGCGGGCCTTGGGCTTCTTGCGGACGCCGGCGGCGCCACGGCGGGCACGCTCGGAATCGGTCAGGTGCAGCTGGCCGGCGACGAAGCGGCCGGTGCCCTCGTCACCCTCGTTGTCGACCATGACGTGCGAGCCGCGCACCTTGTGCTTGCCGGCCGGCTTGCCGGCGTCGCGGGCCGGGGCGCGCGGGGCCGGCGCCGGCTTCTCGCGCTCGCGGTGGACGCGGACCGGACGCTCGGCCTCTTCCCCGGCCGGCGGCACCTCGGTGCCGCTGCGGGCGGCTTCCTCGGCGGCGGCGCGGGCGGCCTCTTCCTCGGCCTTGCGGCGGGCCTCCTCGGCCTCGCGCTCCTCGCGGCGCTTGCGATCGGCCTCGGCCAGGGCGGCCAGCTCGGCCTCCTGGCGTGCCTTGCTCTCCTCGAGCTTGCGCAGGGCCTCGGCGCGCTCCTCGTCAAGGGTAGTGTCGACGTCGTCGCGCTTGACGTAGGTGCGCTTCTGCCTGACCTCGACCGTGACGGTGGCCTTGCTCTTGCCGGCACTGACCGTCAGCTCCTCCTGCTTGCGCCGCTGCAGGGTGATCTTCTTCGGAACCGCGGCCTCGCCCGGCTTCTCGTCCTTGCCGTGGGTGCGGCGCAGGAAGCCCAGCAGCTTCATCTTCTCGGTGCTGCTGACCACCTGGTCCGGGCCGCTGAAGGACATGCCGGCGCCGGCCAGCTGCTCGAGCAGCTTCTCGACGGGCATTCCCAGCACCTTGGCCAGCGAACGAACGGTGACTTCAGACATGTGATCGCGATTCCTTGCTTCTTTCGCGCCGGGGCGCGGTGGGGGTTCCGGGGTTCAGCCGCTCATGGCGGTCACTCGAACCAGTGCTTGCGCGCGGCCATGATCAGGGCCGCTGCGCGTTCTTCGTTCATGCCCTCGACGTCCAGGATCTCGTCGGTGGCCAGGTCGGCCAGGTCGTCGCGGGTCACGATGCCGCGGGCGGCCAGGGCGTAGGCAGTGGCCTCGTCCATGCCTTCCACGGCCAGCAGGTCGTCGGCCGGCTTGTGCTCCTCGATCTCCTCCTCGACCTGCAGGGCCTCGGTCAGCAGCGCGTCGCGGGCGCGGGCGCGCAGCTCCTCGACGATGTCCTCGTCGAAGCCCTCGATGGCCAGCAGCTCGGCGACCGGCACGTAGGCGATCTCCTCGACGGTGCTGAAACCCTCGGCAACCAGGATGCCGGCGATTTCCTCGTCCACTTCCAGCTTGTCCATGAACAGCTGGCGGGCAGCGGCCTGCTCGGCCTCGGACTTGGCCTGCACCTGGTCCTGGGTCATCACGTTGAGCTGCCAGCCGGTCAGGCGGCTGGCCAGGCGGACGTTCTGGCCGCCCTTGCCGATGGCCTGGGCCAGCTTGTCCTCGGCCACGGCG
>DATGPR010000060.1:0-8215 GCA_035304725.1 Arenimonas sp. | reverse complement strand
TCCATGCAGGCGCCGGCGACATCGTTGTATTCCAGCTTCGCCAGCACATCCAGCCGGCCCAGGGCCCAGGCATTGGCGCGGGTGGCCAGGGTCGGCAGGTCATTCTCCGCCTGGGCCATGCTGCGGCGCAGGCATTCGACGTCATCCAGGCCGGTGCGGCGGAACTCCCGCAGCGCCGCCCGCGGCTGCTCGACGGTGATGGTGTGCATCGGCTGCCGCACCGGCACGTCCGCCTTGCGGGCGGCCCGGCGCACGGTGCGGATCACCAGGTCGGAGCCGGTCAGGTCGGCGGCGTCGAAGGCCTTCTGGCGCAGTTCCATGGCGGCGACCAGCGGCCGGCGCTTCTCGATGCCGCGGTCGCGGCCGAAGTAGCGCTGCTTCAGTGGCTGCCAGCGCGCGTAGTCCTCGGGCGGCAGCACGTCCTGCAGCCTTTCCTTGTCGGGATTGTTGCGCGCCGAGAGCATGGACGGCATCAGCAGCAGGCCGGTGACGGCACCGCCCTTGGGCCGCAGCTGCACGATCGGCGGCATCAGCACCACGCCGGACTCGGCGATGCGCGCCTCGACCTCGGTCGAGTTCCAGTACATGCGCCGTGGCAGCGGGGCGACATAGCCCAGCACCCGCATCTGGCGACCGTCGCGCGACACTGTCCACAGGCCGGGGCCGGGCTGTTCGCCGGTGACGACGACGGTGTCCAGCACCACCTCGCCTTCCCTCCCGGCTTCAGCGGCAGGTTCGGCGGGCGCGCTTGCGGCCTGGGCCTCCGGCGCCTCGGCATCAGCGGGCGGCGCCTGCGCCGGCACGGGCATGGCCAGCACGAGGGCCAGCAGGGGAAGCATCAGGACCGGCCGCATCCGCGCGCGTCCGGGTGGCGTGTACTCAGGCTTGCTTGCGTGCATCCAGGATCATCCGGGCCAGTGCGGCCTCGCCCTTCTCCAGCAGCTCGACCGGCGTGAACTGGAAGCCGGACAGCACCATGGCCTCGCCCACGCACCACTCGCGCTGCTCCTTGCTGAGGGTGGCGGCGCCGGCAGCGACGGCCTGCAGCAGGTCCGGGCCGGGCACGGTGTCGCTGGGGTCGGGCACCTTCTTCTTCACCGGGCCGGAGCCGGCGGTGCCGGCGGCGGCCTTCTCCGCTTCGGTCTTGAGCCAGGAAATGCGCGCCATGCCGACGGCAAGGCGATCGCCGCCGTCCTTGAGCTGGGGCACGGCGCTGGCCAGCGCACCCAGCAGGGCGTCGCGTTCCACGCCCAGGGTCTGCATGGATTTCTCCAGGCCGGCGATCTGCTGCTTCAGCTTCTCCACCTCGGCTTCCAGCTGCAGGATCTCGGTGGCCGGGTCCACCAGGGTCCTGGTCTCCAGCAGCCGCATCACCTTCTCGCTGAGGCGGGCGTGGATGGCCGGGTCGGAGAACTTGAGGTCGCGGGCGGCGGTCTGCCAGGCCAGGGCGACCTGGCTGACGGTCTGCGCCTTCTCCGGCGTCGGGCCGTGGTCGGTGGCGGCGCGCGCCGGCGCGGCCTCGGCATTGATGAGGTGCTGGATGGCGAGGTCGAGCCGCTCGCAAAGCTCGGTCTTCTGGAAGTCGCGCGACAGTTTGCGCAACTCGATCCGGCAGTCGATCAGCAGGGCCCGAAGGTCTTTCATGGCGGCCATTCTATGCCCGGCCCCCGGCCGCCGGCTCAACGCACCAGCAGGAAGTAGAGCAGGTTGTCCTGGAAGTAGGGGTTGACCGTCAGCTGGTCGTGCCGCTCGCACAGGAAGAAGGTCTGGCTGACCGGGAAGGCGGGGGCGATCCGCCCGGCCTTGCCCTGGCCGCGGCCCATCTGCGAGTCCCGGGTCACCAGCATGTCGCCCGGCTGCAGCAGCAGGCGCTCGTAGTCCACGCCCTCCACCCGGGAATGGACCTGGTCGGGCCGGATCACCAGCCGCTCCCGGCCGTCCGGGCCCAGGTCCAGCACCGCCCGGCCCGGGGTCATGACGCAGTCGCCGCCAAAGGCGGCCACCTCCACGCCATGCGAGTTCATCGGCACCGACAGGGCGCGCTGGAAGCGCTCGGCCCGGCGCAGGTGCCGCACGAACAAGTCCTGCAGCTCCGCCAGCTGGCGCTCGCCGGTGGCCGGGTCCGGGGCGGCCTGGCGCACCCGCGCCTCGATCTCCGGCGAGAACACCGACCACTGCCGGCTGCGCCAGGTCTCGGGGTCGTAGATGTCCAGGTCCAGGGGCTGGCCGGCCGGGCTGTAGACCACCTGCGCGTCCGGATGCGGCAGGGTCTCGAAGGGGGTGGCGAAGGTGGCCAGCACCTCCACCGGCACCGTCCGCAGCGCCACCCGGAATCCCTGCTGCAGCCGTTCCAGGCTGGTGACGGCGCCCAGGGCGGGCGTGCCCAGCAGGACGATGCGGCGGATCCGCTGCGCGCCCTCGTCCCAGGGCGTGAAGGCCGGATCGTCGAGCACGTCGCGCGGGCCGTAACGCAGGTAGTAGCTGGCGATCAGGCCGCCGTTGCTGTGCGCGACGATGTCCACCGGCAGGGTCGGGTCGTTGTAGTCGCGGCGGATCTGGTCGATCAGCTCGTGCAGCTGCCGCACCGCCTCGACGTTCTCCTTGCGCCAGTCGTACAGCAGCACGTAGTAGCGGCGCCGGTCCTGCACACCGTTCACCGGCGTGCCCGGCTCGGCGCGGCGGAAGCGGCCGACCTTCTCCAGCGTATCGATGAGGCCGCGGTAGTAGTCGATGCGGGCGACGTTGAAGAACAGGTCGCCGGGCACCAGCTCGCCACCGCGCGCCTCGATGTCGCGCAGGCGCGCCAGGTCGCGGTAGTTGCTGAAGGCCAGCGACTTCAGGCCGCCCGGCCAGTACTCCCGGCCGGTGTCGCGCTCGACCAGGGTCGAGCCCATCAGGCCATGGATGAGCACCACCGGTGGCTGGTGCGGATTGCGGGTCTCGGCCTCGTACAGGCGCGCAAGATCGGGCCGGTCCGGCAGGCTGGTGCAGGCGGACAGCAGCAGGACGAAGGCGAGGAGCGTGGGAACGCGCAGGAGACGAGGCATGCGCGGATTGTCCCATTGCCGCCGCGGACGCTCCAGCGCCGCGGCGGCAACGCAGCGGCTCAGGCCGCCCGGGCGATCAGCGGATAGTCGGTGTAACCCTTGGCGCCGGGCGTGTAGAGCGTCGACGCATCCAGCTCCGCCAGCGGCGCGCCGGTGCGGAAACGCTCGACCAGGTCGGGATTGGCGATGAAGGGCGAGCCGAAGGCGACGAGATCGGCCTGGCCCGAGGCCAGCGCCTGCTCGGCGCGCTCGGCGTCGAAGCCGCCGTTGAGGATCAGCACGCCTCGATGCTTCGCCCGCACCTCCGGCAGCAGTTCCGCCGGCACGGTGCCGCCGGCCAGGTGCAGGTAGGCCAGATTGCGCGACTGCAGTTGCTCGACCAGGGCCAGGAACTCCTCGCCCTCGCCGGGGAAGCCGGCCTCGAGGTCGTTGAAGGCGTTGAAGGGCGACAGCCGCAGGCCGACCTTGTCGGCGCCGATGGCGGCGATCACCGCATCCACCACTTCCAGGACGAAGCGGCGACGGTTCCCGGCGCTGCCGCCGTAGGCGTCCTCGCGGCGGTTGCTGCGCGGGTTGAGGAACTGCGCCAGCAGGTAGCCGTTGGCGCCGTGCAGTTCGACGCCTTCGGCGCCGGCGGCGACCGCGCGGCGGGCGGCGTCCGCGAAGGCCTCGCGCACGCGCTCGAGATCGGCGGCGCTCATGGCCTCGGGCACCGGATGCGGCTGCATGCCATGGCTGTCGGTCCAGATCTCGCCGGCGGCGGCCACGGCCGAGGGCGCGACCAGACGGGCGCCTTCCGGCAGGTTGGCCGGGTGGCCGATGCGGCCGGTGTGCATCAGCTGCACGAAGATGCGGGCGCCGCCGGCCTTCACCGCCTTGAACACCTCGGCCCAGGCGGCCTGCTGGGCATCGGTGAACAGGCCGGGGATGCGGGCATAGCCCAGGGCCTCGGGGGCCGGGGCCACGCCCTCGGTGATGATCAGGCCGGCGCCGTTGCGCTGGCGGTAGTACTCGGTCATCAGCGCGTTGGGCAGGTTGCCCTCGGCACGGGAGCGGGTCATGGGCGCCATCACGACGCGGTTCCTGAGCTCGAGGGCGCCGAGGCGGGCGGGGGAGGTGAGCATCCTGGTCATGGCTGGAGGTCCGGTAAGGGAGGGCGTGGCCAAGATGGGACTATTCACCGCCGCAACAAAGGGGGCGCTCCATGACGTAACGTTGCCGTTTTGTTTCCAATCAGCCCCCGGCTGGGAGGCCTGCCTCCGGCTGCGCTAGGCTGCCGGCACCCCCCAAGGAGCCGCCCATGTCCAAGATTCCGCGCCTGACCGTCCCGATGCTGCTGCTGGCCCTGGCCGCCTGCGCCAAGGGCGGCAGCCCGACCCAGGCCGAGCTGGGTCCCTTCGCCAACGAACCCGAGCCGCCGCCGGCCCTGAATGACCCCGGCCTGGCCGAACAGGAGCCCGACATGAGCTGCAAGGCCGAATCCCTGAGCTGGACCGTCGGCCAGGTCGCCGACGAAGCCCTGACCGAGAAGGCGCGGGTGGAATCCGGCGCCCGCACCGTGCGGGTGATCAAGCCGGGCATGGCGGTCACCATGGACTACCGCGAGGACCGCCTGAACCTCGAGCTCGACGACGAAGGCCGCGTCGTCCGCGCCTACTGCAGCTGAGTTCCCGGGCCCGGCCGCTGCGGCGGCCGGCGCCTCAGTGCGAGAACAGCACCGGCAGGTTCGCCTGCGCCAGCACCGTGCGGGTGACACCGCCGAACACCTGCTGGCGCCAGCGCGAATGGCTGAAGCCGCCCATCACCAGCAGCTCGGCGCCGGATTCGCGCGCCTGTTCGACCAGGGCGGTGCCGATCTTGCGGTCACCGCGCGACACCGCCACCACCTGCGGATCCAGCCCGTGCCGGGCCAGGTGCACGGCGATGTCGGCGCCGGGCCGTTCGCCGTGGCCGAGCAGGCCGGGCTCGGCGTCCACCACCACCACGTCCACGCGCGCGCCCGGGGCCAGCAGCGGCAGGGCGTCGTGCAGGGCGCGGGCGGCCTCGCGGCGCGGCTGCCAGGCGAGGCTGAGGTGCCGCACCGGCGCCGCCATGCGCGCGCCCGGCGGCACCAGCAGCACCGGCCGGCCGCCGTGCATCAGCAGGGCGTCGAAGCCCAGCGCATGGCGCGGATTCGGATCTTCCCTGGCGGCGCCGCCGAAGATGGACAGGTCGGCGTGACGGGCGTGCAGGGCGGCGATTTCCTCCGGCCAGGCCAGGGGCGCGTCGACCATGCGCAGCTCGTGCGGCACGCCGGCGCGTTCCAGGCGTTCGCGGGCGGCCTCGGACCAGCTCTTGGCGGCCTCGCGGGCGGCGGCCATTTCCACCGCACCGGGACCGGCCGCGGCCAGGCCCCACTCGCTGGCCACCGGCACCGGATGCAGCACCGCCGCCAGGCCGACCACGCGCGCCTCGTGCTGCTGCGCCAGGGCGATGGCGGCATCGACGGCGGCAGCGTCAGGTGCGCCGCCCTGCAGGTAGACGAACAGGTCCCGAATCATCGCGTCCTCCTTGCGGGGCTCCCCCCGAACAGTCAGGCCAGGCGGCGGATGGGTCCACCCTACGCCGCTGCGCTGCCCTGTTGTTGACCAGGGTCAAGCAGGGACGATTCCGGTCCCGGCTGCGCTAGGCTGGCGGCATGAACATCCGACTGCTTCCCGCCCTGCTGATGATGCCGCTGGTCCTGGCCGCCGGTCCCGCCGAAGCCGCCTGGCGCTGTCGCAACCCCGACCTGGAGGTGGGCTGCTCCGGCGGCCGCTGCGAGGCCACCGTCGGGGAAGGCTTCACGCCGATGGACATCGTTTTCGCCGAGGACGGCAGCGTCGACGCCTGTGTCTATTCCGGCTGCTGGATCGGCCAGGGCCAGGTCGCCGGCGATGATCGCTACCTCAGCCTCTGGCTGCGCGAGGCCGAGTTCGCTCCGCAGATCAATGAAGAGCCGGTGCGGGGCGAGCTGGCCCTGCTGCTGGACCGCCAGGAAGGTGTCGCCACCCTGATGTTTGCCGCCTTCGTGCAACCGCTGGTCTGCCAGCGCACCCGCACGGACGCCGCCGACTGAAGCCGCCGCGTCTCAGCCGGTGAGACGGCGGCCGCCTGCAATGGTCGCCTGTCCGCCAGCCGGGACCGGCCATGAACGCGCTCGAACTTCCTTTCGACCCTTCGCCCGATCCGTCGCCGCGCGCCGCCGGCGATGACGAAGCCCCCGCCGACCGCCGCACCGACGCCGGCCGCCTCGCCGCCCGGCTGAAGTCGCGCTACCGCGACCGCATCACCGGCCACTACGTGCTGCCGGCCAGCGAGGGCCGCTATGCGCCGCTGCCGGAGGACCTGCCGCCGGCGCTGGCGGCGGCGCTGCGCGCCCGCGGCATCGAGCGGCTCTACAGCCACCAGGCCGAAGCCTGGGAGGCGGCGCGGTCCGGCGAGCACCTCGTGGTGGTCACGCCCACCGCCTCCGGCAAGAGCCTGTGCTACCAGCTGCCGCTGGCGGCCTCGGCCATCCGCGAACAGGGCAAGGCCCTGCTGCTGTTCCCGACCAAGGCCCTGGCCCAGGACCAGGTGGCCTCGCTGCTGGAACTGGGCAAGGCCGGCCAGCTCGGCCTGCGCTGCCACACCTTCGACGGCGATACGCCGGCCGACGCGCGGGTGGCGGTGCGCCTGCACGCCGATCTGGTCGTCTCCAACCCGGACATGCTGCACCAGGGCATCCTGCCGCATCACACCAAGTGGGCGCAGTTCTTCGAGAACCTGCGCTACGTCGTGGTGGACGAGGTACACGGCTACCGCGGCGTGTTCGGCGCGCACGTGGCCAATGTGATCCGGCGGCTGAAGCGCGTCGCCGCCTTCTACGGCGCCAGGCCGCAGTTCATCCTCTGCTCGGCCACCATCGGCAATCCGAAGGAGCACGCCGAAGCCCTGCTGGGTGAACCGGTGCGCGCCATCAGCGAATCCGGCGCGCCGCGCGGCGAGCGGCACGTGCTGCTGTGGAATCCACCGGTGATCAATCCCGACCTGGGCCTGCGCGCCTCGGCGCGTTCGCAGTCCAACCGCATCGCCCGCGCCGCGATCGGGGCCGGGCTCAAGACCCTGGTGTTCGCCCCCTCGCGGACCCTGGTCGAGGTGCTGACCAAGTACCTCAAGGACGTCTTCGACCACGACCCGCGCAAGCCGGCGCGCATCCGCGCCTACCGCGGCGGCTACCTGCCGCAGGAGCGGCGCGAGGCCGAGCGCTCCATGCGCGAGGGCAATGTCGACGGCATCGTCGCCACCTCGGCCCTGGAGCTGGGCGTGGACATCGGCGCGCTGGATGTGGTCGTACTCAATGGCTACCCGGGGTCGGTGGCCGCCACCTGGCAGCGTATCGGCCGCGCCGGACGCAGGCAGAAGCCGGCCCTGGGCGTGCTGGTGGCCAGTTCCGATCCGCTGGACCAGTACCTGGTGCGGCATCCGGACTACTTCGGCCAGGCCAATCCCGAGCAGGCGCGCATCGCCCCCGACCAGCCGCTGGTGCTGCTGGACCACCTGCGCTGCGCCGCCTTCGAGCTGCCCTTCCTGCGCGGCGAGCGCTTCGGCCCGGTCGACCCGCAGCCCTGGCTGGAAGTGCTGGCCGAAAGCGGCGTGCTGCACGCCGAGGACGGGCGCTGGGACTGGATCGCCGACAGCTACCCGGCCAACAGCGTCAGCCTGCGCTCGGTGGCCGACGGCAATTTCGTGGTGGTGGACCGCAGCGACGGCGCCCAGCGCATCATCGCCGAGGTGGACCACGCCTCGGCGGCGCTGATGCTCTACGAGGGCGCCATCCACATGGTGCAGTCCACGCCCTACCAGGTGGAGAAGCTGGACTGGGTGGGCCGCAAGGCCTACGTCACCCGCACCCATGCCGACTACTACACCGACGCGATCGACTACACGAAGCTGAAGGTGCTGGAGCGCTTCGATGGCTGCATCGCCGGCGCCGGCAGCGCCGGCCACGGCGAGGTGCACGTGCTGCGGCGCGTGGCCGGCTACAAGAAGATCCGCTACTACACCCACGAGAACATCGGCTACGGCCCGGTCAACCTGCCCGACCAGGAGCTGCACACCACCGCCGCCTGGTGGCAGCTGCCCGAGGGCGTGCTGGAATCGGCCTTCGC
>DATGPR010000059.1:0-21866 GCA_035304725.1 Arenimonas sp. | reverse complement strand
GCTGGTGCCGCGCGACCCGCGCGACGAGGCCAACCTGTTCCTGGAAGTGCGCGCCGGCACCGGCGGCGACGAGGCGGCGATCTTCGCCGGCGACCTGTTCCGCATGTACAGCCGCTACGCCGAGCGCAAGGGCTGGCGGGTGGAAGTCGTCTCCGCCAGCGAGGGCGAGCACGGCGGCTACAAGGAAATCGTCGCCCGCATCGAGGGCAAGGGCGCCTACTCGCGCCTGAAGTTCGAATCCGGCACCCACCGCGTGCAGCGCGTGCCGGCCACCGAATCGCAGGGCCGCATCCACACCTCGGCGGCGACCGTGGCCATCCTGCCCGAGCTCGAGGACGTGGACGAGATCGAGGTGCGCGACGCCGACATCAGGGTGGACACCTTCCGCGCCTCCGGCGCCGGCGGCCAGCACGTCAACAAGACCGACTCGGCCATCCGCATCACCCACCTGCCCACCGGCATCGTCGTCGAGTGCCAGGACGAGCGCAGCCAGCACAAGAACCGTGCCCGCGCCATGTCCCTGCTCAAGGCCAGGCTGCTGGACGAGGAGCGTTCGCGGCAGGCGGCGGCGCAGGCGCAATCGCGCCGGCTGCAGGTCGGCAGCGGCGACCGCAGCCAGCGCATCCGCACCTACAACTTCCCGCAGGGCCGGATCACCGACCACCGCGTCGAGGGCCTGACCCTGTACGCGCTGCCGCAGGTCATGGACGGCGACCTGGACGAACTGATCGACCGCCTGACCCGCGAGCACCAGGCCGACGAGCTGAAACTGCTGACGGAGGCCGCATGAGCGCAGCTGCCGAGTTCATCCCGCTTTCGCTGTGCGTGCTGACCGTATCCGATACCCGGACGCTGGAGCAGGACAGCTCCGGCGCCTTCCTCGTCGAAGCACTCACCGAAGCCGGCCACCGCCTGCACGAGCGCGCCATCGCCCGCGACGACATCTACCAGCTGCGCGCCATCGTCTCGCGCTGGATCGCCGATCCTGCCGTCGACGGCATCCTGGTCAACGGCGGCACCGGCTTCACCGGCCGCGACAGCACGCCCGAGGCGCTGCTGCCGCTGCTGGACAAGCAGATGCCCGGCTTCGGCGAGATGTTCCGGGCGATCAGTTACGAGGAGATCGGCACCTCGACGCTGCAGTCGCGCGCCTTCGCCGGCCTGGCCAACGGCTGTTTCCTGTTCGCCCTGCCCGGCTCCACCTCGGCCTGCCGCACCGGCTGGGAGAAGCTGATCCGCGCCCAGCTCGACGCCCGCACCCGGCCCTGCAACCTGGCCATGCTGCGGCCGCGGCTGCGCGAACGCTGAGGCGGCGCGGCAGCTATTCGCCCGCCGCCATGCCCGAGGTGGCGGCGATGGTCTCGGCCAGTTCCTGCGACGTCACCGGGCCCAGGAACTTCTTCGCCAGCCTGCCCTCCGGATCGATCAGGAAGCTCAGCGGCAGGCCGCGGGGTGTCTCGAAGTCGGCCGGCGGGTCGTAGACGTCCAGCGGGGCGATGGCGTAGCGCGGCGCACCCGAGGGCAGCCCGGCCAGGAAGGCCTTCATGTCCTCCGGGCTGATCTCCTCGTAGGCCAGGCCGATGACGGTCACGTCCTCGCGCTCGGCATCGAAGGCGTCCAGGTCCGGGATCTCCTTCAGGCAGGGCTTGCACCAGGTGGCCCAGAAGTTCACCACCACCCACTGGCCGCGCTGGTCCTCGATGCGCCAGCACCCGCCGTCCAGGGTGGTGACGGCCAGGCGCGGGCGCTCGGGATCGGGATTGTCGCCGGCGGGAATGGTGCAGGCAGCGTCGGCTCCGGTGCCGGTGTCGGCGACGGCGGGCGCGTCCTGCGCGTCGTCGGCCACCTGTTCGGGCGCCTGGCCACCGCAGGCGGCCAGCATCAGGGCGAGCGCCGCCGTCGGCGCCCAGGTCGCGATTCGGATGTTCATGCGGGGGATCCGTCCCTGTGGGAAGTGAAGAAGCTGCCGACGCTGCGGGCCAGCGGTTCCTGCAGCGGCGTGCGCAGGTGGTCGAGGGCGCGGGTGGCCTCGCGGCCGATCGGGTCGTCATGGCCGGGCAGCACCAGGCCGGGACCGGGCACGCGCAGGCCCAGTTTCTCGTGCAGTTCGCCCAGGCTGACGTCGTCGAGGTCGCGGGCCAGCAGCCACTCGCCCTCCTCGGCCCGGCGCACCACGCCCAGCTCGGACAGGCCGGCCATCATCCGCCGCAGCAGGTCGTCGGTGAGCATGGGCTCGCTTTCCTGCAGCTCGCCCAGGTGCAGGCCCAGGCCTTCGCGCCGCGCCGCCTGCAGGCGGCCGAGCAGGCGCAGGTAGCCGTACAGCTCGGCGCCCGGCGGCAGCCGCAGCGCCCGCGGCTGGTAGCGGAAGGAGGACAGCGAGGCGGCGAAGCTGGCGCCCAGCAGCACCACCACCCAGCTCAGGTACAGCCAGATCATGAAGATCGGCACCACCGCCAGCGCGCCGTAGAGCTGCTCGTAGGTGGGCACGCCCAGCAGGTAGGCGGCGAAGGCGCGCTTGGCCAGCTCGAACAGCAACATGGCGAACAGGCCGCCGGCCAGGGCAAACCGCAGGCCGACACTCCGGTGCGGGATCAGCCAGTAGGCCAGGGTGAACACCGTCAGTTCGACCAGGTTGGGCAGCAGGCCGAGCAGGCGCTGGCCCCAGCCCAGGTCGTTCACCCCGCTCAGCGCCGGCAGCGAGAACAGGTAGGAGGTGACCGCCAGGCTGGCCACCGCCAGCAGGCTGCCCAGGGTCAGCAGCGTCCAGTACATCAGGAAGCGCAGCAGCTTCGGCCGCGGTGTCGGTACCCGCCAGATCCGGTTGAAGGTGCTTTCCACGCTCCACATCGCCAGCAGTGCCGACACCAGCAGGGCGACGATGCCCGGCACGGTCAGCCGGCGCGCGCCCAGGGCGAACTCGCGCAGGTAGTCCTCCACCACCCGCGCCGAGCTGGGCACGAAGTTGGAGAAGACGAAGCCGCTGAGCTTGTCGGTCCAGGACTCGAACACCGGGAAGGCCGACAGCACGCCGAAGACCACCATGGCCAGCGGCACCATCGCGAACAGCGAGGTGTAGGACAGGGCGCCGGCGGTCTCGAAGCAGCGATCGTCGAGGAAGCGCGTCCACAGGAAGCGGGCGAAGGACCGGATGCGTTCCCGGTCCACGCGGTCCAGCCAGCGGCGCAGGGTCTGGAGCGGAGTCATGGCCGCCAAGCCTAGCGCAAAGCCATGCCATGCCGCCGGAACGCCCGCGCCCGGCTACACTGGCGGCATGGCTGACATCCTCGTCCTCTACTACAGCCGCGGCGGTTCGGTGGCCCGGCTCGCCCGGCAGATCGCCCGCGGCATCGAAGAAGTGCCGGGCATGCAGGCCCGCCTGCGCACCGTGCCGCCGGTGGCGCCGGTCACCGCGACGGCGGCGCCGCCGGTGCCGGAGGACGGCGCGCCCTACGTGAGCCGCACCGACCTGGCCGAATGTGCCGGTCTGGCCCTGGGCAGCCCGACCCGCTTCGGCAACATGGCCGCGCCGATGAAGCATTTCATCGACGGCCTCGGCGCCGAATGGGCCTCCGGCACCCTGGTCGGCAAGCCGGCAGCGGTGTTCACCTCCACTGCGACCATGCACGGCGGCCAGGAATCGACCCTGCTGAGCATGATGCTGCCGCTGTTTCACCACGGCATGCTGGTGCTGGGCATTCCCTTCGCCGAGGCGGCGCTCAATACCACCCGGAGCGGCGGCACGCCCTACGGCGCCAGCCACGTCGCCGGCGCCGACGACAACCCGGAGCCGAGCGACGACGAGAAGCAGCTGGCCAGGGCCCTGGGCCGGCGGCTGGCGGACACGGCGCGGAAGCTGTCGGCATGAGCCCGGCCCGGCGCCTGGCCACGGCCGCCATCTTCGGCCTGGCGCTGCTGCCCTGGCTCTGGCACGGCTGGCTGGCGCCGCCGGAACGCCTGCCGGCCTGGCTGGCCGCCGGCCTGCACATGCTGCCCATGCTGCCGGCCCTGCTGCTGCTGGCGGCGCGGCACCGGGCGGCCTGGTTCTGGGGCGCGGTGGCTGCCCTCTTCCTCTTCAGCCACGGCGTCATGGAAGCCTGGAGCTCGCCGCCGGCCCGCGCCCCGGCCCTGGCCGAGGCCGCACTGGCGACGGCGCTGGTGCTGGCGGCCAGCTGGGATGGCCTGCGCGCCCGCGCGGCGCGCAAGCGCCGGGACGTATAATCCGCGCCCTGCGAAGGAGGACGGGCCATGGATGAACTGCTGATCGTCACCACCGGCGGCACCATCGACAAGGTGTATTTCGACGACAAGTCGGACTACCAGGTCGGCGAGCCGCAGATCGGCCGCATCCTCGACGAGCTCGGCGTGGCCTTCCGCTACACCGTCATCCCGATCATCCGCAAGGACAGCCTGCACATCACCGCCGAGGACCGCGAGCTGCTGCGCGCCACCATCGCCGCCCAGCCGGCCGCGCACGTGCTGGTCACCCACGGCACCGACACCATGGTGGAGACGGCCAAGGTGCTGGCCAGCATTCCCGGCAAGACCATCGTCCTGACCGGCGCGCTCAACCCGGCCCGTTTCCGCGGCTCCGACGCCGAGTTCAACATCGGCACCGCCGTCGGCGCCGTGCAGAGCAAGCCGCCGGGCGTCTACATCGCCATGAACGGCCGCATCTGGGATCCGACGAAGGTCCGCAAGAACGTCGCCGCCAACCGCTTCGAAGCCGCCGGCTGAGCGGCAAAAAAAGACCCCGGCACGAGGCCGGGGTCTCCCGAAAGCGACGTTGGTTCGCGACGGGTCAGAAGGTGATGCTCCAGCTGTTGATGTAGCCGGTGTCCAGGCGGGCGTTGTCGCGCACCCGCAGCTTCCAGGTGCCGTTGAGGTTCTCGCTGGACAGGTTCACCGTGTAGGTCTTGATGATGTTGTCGGTGCTGCCACCGGTGCGGTTGTGCAGGTTGTAGACCGAACCGTCCGGCGCCACCAGGTCGACGCGCAGGTCGCCGATGTAGGTGTGACGGATGTCCACGGCGACCTTGGCGTTGCTCGGCGCCTTGCCGCTGCGGCCGGAGACGGTGATCGAGCTCTCGACCTGGCCATTGTCCGGGATCGAGTAGTCGGTGCCGTTGCTGTAGGTCTGGGTACCGCCACCGCTGCCGGTGCTGTAGTCGCCGACCAGGCTGACGCCGGAGAAGCTCGAGTAGGCCTTCACGCGGACGTAGTAGGTGCCGGCGGAGGGCGAGGCGAAGCTGCAGGTCTCCGAGTTGCCGCTCTTGTACGGACGGCAGTCGTAGCTGCTGTCGGTCGGGGCGCTGCCGTACTTGACGTACAGGTCGGCGTCACCGGTGCCACCCGAGATGCTGAAGCTCAGGTTGCTGGCGCCGGAGGGCACGGTCATCGTGTAGACGATGTCATTGCCGGTGGAGGCGGACAGGCCGGTCACCGGCACGCCCTTGCTCAGGGTGCCCGGGGTCGGATCGCCCGGATCGCCCGGGTCACCCGGATCGCCGCCGCCGATCACGGCATCCACCGCCGCCTTGGCGTTGATGATGCCGGCGCCACAACCGCCGGAGCAGGAGCCCGGCAGCGGCCGCGCGGTCGACTTGATGATCGACTCCACCTGGGCCGGGGTCAGCGGGGTAGTGGCCACAGACTGCATCAGCGCGACGACGCCGGCCACGTGCGGGGCCGCCATCGAGGTGCCGTCGTAGTAGGCATAGCCCTCGCTGCTCGGGGAGGTGCTGCCGGTGTTGATGGTGGAGGCGATCTGCACGCCCGGCGCCGAGATGTCGATCAGCGAGCCGTAGTTGGAGAAGCTGGCGCGCGAACCGCTCTGATTGGTGGCCGCCACGGCGATCACGTTCTGGCAGTTGGCCGGCACCGAGGTGGACACGTTGGCATTGCTGTTGCCGGCGGCCACCACGACGGTGGTGCCACGGGCGACGGCGCCGTTGATCGCGTTCTGGTAGGTGCTGGAGCAGGAACCGCCACCGCCCAGGGAGAGGTTGATCACGTCAGCCGGGGTCGGGTTGGCGGGCACGCCGCTGACGCTGCCACCCGAGGCCCAGGTGATGGCGTCGACGATGTCGGAGGTGTAACCACCGCCGCGACCCAGCACGCGCACCGGCTGCACCTTGGCGCCCGGCGCGGTGCCGGCGACGCCCTTGGCATTGTTGGTCACCGCCGCGACGGTGCCGGCGACGTGGGTGCCGTGCCAGCTGGACGGATCGCCGCCGTAGTAGTCGCCCGGATCGGACGGGTCGGAGTCGCGGCCGTTGCCGTCACCGGCGACCGTGCTGTCGCTGATGAAGTCGTAGCCGGCGATGACGTTGGCGTTGAGGTCGCTGTGGTTGGTGATGCCGGTATCCAGCACCGCCACCACGACGCCGCTGCCGGTGGTCACGTCCCAGGCCTGGTCGGCGCGGATGCCGCCGGTGGCGTTGAAGTAGCCCCACTGCACGCCGTAATGGGTGTCGTTGGGGGTGAAGACGGGCTTCATCAGCTGGTCGACCTCGACGTACTCGACGTTCGGGTTGGCGGCCAGCTGGCGCATCAGCTCCTGGGCTTCGGCGCGGTTGAGCTTGCGGCTGCTGCGAACCACCTCACCGCCGACAGCCAGCCGGCGCAGGTGACCCACCTCCAGCGGCTTGTTGTCGCGGCCGCCGATCCGGCCGGCCTGGGCGCGCTGGGCCTGGATCATCTGCTGGGCACCCACCGAGGCGCGCTCGAGTGCACGCTGCAGGGCGGCGGCGTTCTGCGCTTCCGGTGCGCTGTCGCGGAACTTGACGATGAAGCGGTCATATTGCTCACCGTCACGGAGGGCATCGAGATGCACCTCGGCGGCGGACACGGCGGTACCGGCGAAAGCCATGGCGGTAGCCACGACCAGACCGCGCAGGCGGAGCTTGCGTGTGTACTTGCTCACTGTGTTGGATCCCCGAAATGAAAAGTGGTTGCAAAGGTGGCCGTCAGCCGGCCGTGCTTGCCTCCATGCCCCGGGTCCCCCTGGCCGCACTTTCCCGCCGGGCCTTCATGGCCTCGAATCTTCTGCATCGGGAAAGACGCGCCACCCGGATGTGTGACGCGAATCACATTCGCGTGACACCCTTTCGACGCTAGCGTGACGAAAGTCACAAATCAAGCCGCGACGCCGCATCGTCCGCGGCATCGGTCATGGGCGAAATTTCCTTGCGGATCAGCCGATTATCGAGTCGCTGCCAACCTTGTTAGCAAGACTTACCGGCCGCATCGCAGTGGGCAGCGCGACGGAGTGCGACATGCGGCTTCAGCACACGGCGGATTGGAGCGCGTCGCTTCGGGAGAACGCCGTCGGGAGCAACCCGGATCGAAACCGCCCGCTTCAGAACAGGCCGGTTTCCAGCCTGGCCTCGTCCGACATCATGTTCTGGTTCCAGGGCGGATCGAACACCAGCTCGACGTCGGCCTCGGCAATGGTCGGCACCGCCTCGACCTTGGCGCGCACGTCGTCCACCAGGATGTCGCCCATGCCGCAGCCGGGCGCGGTCAGTGTCATGCGGATGGAAACGGTGCGCTCGCCCTCGGCGTTGCGGCCGAGCACGCAGTCGTAGACCAGGCCCAGATCGACGATGTTGACCGGGATCTCCGGATCGAAGCAGGTGCGCAGCTGCTGCCACACCAGGCGCTCGACATCCTCGTCGCCGGCGTTCTCCGGCAACTGCAGCGGCGCCGGCGGTTCCTTGCCGATGGCGTCGGCGTCCTGGCCGGCGATGCGGAACAGGTTGCCTTCGACGAAGACGGTGAAGGAACCGCCGAGGGCCTGGGTGATGTAGCCGGTGCTGCCGGCCGGCAGCGTGACCTGCTCGCCCTGCGGCACCAGCACGGCGGCGCAATCGCGCTCGAACTTGACGGGTTCGCTGGTGCGGGAATAGCTCACGGGTATCGCCTGGCGGGGAAGGCCGCTATTTTAGCCTGCCCATGACCGGACCCGCCCCCCTGCCCACGCCACGCACCGTTCATCTTCGCGCATGGATCCTGCCCTCCTTCGCGGTGGCCGCGGGCGTGCTCGGCGTGGCGGCGCTGTGGCTGGCGGCGGCGCTCAGCCTGGCGGCGATGTGCGGCTGGATGGCGCTGGTGGCGGCGCTGGACATGGCCTTCATGCTGCGCCTGGCGGTCATGGCCCCCGGCCGGGCCCGGGCCTGGACCGCCCTGGCCGGCACCGTGCTGGCCATCGCCGTTTCCGCCTGGCTGGTCGCCGCCGCGCAGATCGGCCTGGTCCTGGGGCTGGCGCCCTGGGAGTCGGCCACCCGCATCGGCTCCAGCCTGGTCTGGGAACTGCTCCGCTACGGCAGCGGCCCCTGGGACTGGGCCTTCGCCCTGCTCGCCCTGCCGCTGGCCTGGCGCCTGGGCCGCTAGCGCCCCCGACGTGACGGCGCGACGGCGCCTCAGTGGCCGCCGTCCAGCGACTTGATGCCCGCCACCAGCCGCGCCACCGCCTCGGCGCCGTCGCCGTAGAGCATGCGGGTGTTGTCGGCGTAGAAGAGCGCGTTCTCGATGCCGGCGAAGCCGGTGCCCTTGCCGCGCTTGATGACGATGGTGTTCTTCGACGCCGCCACGTCCAGGATCGGCATGCCATAGATCGGCGACGAGGGATCGGTTTTCGCCACCGGGTTGACCACGTCGTTGGCGCCGATCACCAGCGAGACGTCGGTGGTCGGGAACTCCGGGTTGATGTCGTCCATGTCGGCGATCAGGTCGTAGGGCACGCCGGCCTCGGCCAGCAGCACGTTCATGTGCCCGGGCATGCGCCCGGCCACCGGATGGATGGCGAACTTCATTTTGACGCCGCGCCTGAGCAGCAGCTGGGTCAGCTCCCAGACCTTGTGCTGGGCCTGGGCCACCGCCATGCCGTAGCCGGGCACGATCACCACCCGCTCGGCATAGGCCATCATCGCCGCCGCGTCCTCGGCCTCGATCGGCTTCTGCGCGCCACTGATGGCCTGACCGCCACCGCTGGCACCGAAGCTGCCGAACAGCACGTTCACCAGCGGCCGGTTCATCGCCCGCGCCATCAGCTGCGTCAGCATGGTGCCGGCGGCGCCCACCACCATGCCGGCGATGATCAGCGCCTCGTTCTGCAGCACGTAACCCTCGAAGCTCACCGCCAGGCCGGTCAGGGCGTTGTACAGGGAGATCACCACCGGCATGTCGGCGCCGCCGATCGGCAGCGTCATCAGCACGCCCAGCGCCAGCGCCGTGACGAAAAAGCCGATGATCAGCGGCTGCTCCAGCCAGACCACGCTGGCCGCGCCCAGTCCCACCGCCGCCAGGAACACCAGCGCGTTGAAGACCTGCTGGCCGGCGAAGGTGAAGCGCTTGTCCATGCGCCCGTCGAGCTTGGCCCAGGCGATGACCGAGCCGGTCAGCGACACCGAGCCGATCAGCGCGCCCACCGCCGCCAGCACCAGGGTGGTCTGCGAGGGCGCGGCGCCGGCATCGGAGAAGCGCAGGAGCTCGACCGCGCCGATCGCCGCCGCCGAACCGCCGCCCAGGCCGTTGTACAGGGCCACCATCTGCGGCATGTCGGTCATGGCCACGCGCTTGCCCGACACCCAGGCCAGCACGGTACCGATGGCCAGGGCCAGGGCGATCAGCCCGAGGTTGTGCAGTCCCGGCGTGGCGAAGGTGGCGGCGGTGGCCAGCACCATGCCGAGGCCGGCCCAGCGGATGCCGCTGCGCGCGGTGACCGGCGAGGCCATGCGCTTGATGCCGAGGATGAACAGCAGGGCCGCCAGGAAGTAGCTGGCCTTGACCACCACCGGCAGCCAGCTCATGCGCCGCCCTCCTTCCGGCTGCTCCTGAACATCTCGAGCATGCGTTCGGTGACGACGTAGCCGCCGGCGGCGTTGCCGGCGCCCATCAGGACGGCGAGGAAGCCGATGGCCTTCTCCAGGGTCGTGTCCGCATGCCCGAGCACGACCATGGCGCCCACCAGGACGATGCCGTGGACGAAGTTGGAGCCGGACATCAGGGGGGTATGCAGGATCACCGGGACGCGGCCGATGATTTCGTAGCCGGTGAAGGCGGCCAGCACGAATATGTACAGCGCGACGAAGCCGTCCATCTCAGCCTTCCCTCCCCGCAGGCGCCTGCGACCGCGCCATCATATCCAAGCTTTCGCTGCCGTCGGGGTTCCCGGGGTCGCTGTACTCCCCTGGTCGGGTTCACGGCGTCCCGGTCGAGGGCCCGGCGCACCACCGACGCCGGGACGCTCGCCCGCAGCGCAGGCCGCCAGGTCAACCGATCGGTCCCGGGCGCGTTACAGGGGGCATGGAGCGGGCTACCCTGAGACCGTGATGCCCTTTGATGCCGCGCCGAGCGAAGTCCCCACCAGCCTGGATGCCTTCCTGGCGTCCGTGGAGGGGCGCGCCTACCGCCTGGCCGAACTGGCCCTGGGCCACCGCGAGGACGCCCTGGACACCGTCCAGGAGAGCATGGTGCGCCTGGTCGCCTACCGCGACCGTCCCCCGGCCGAATGGGCGCCCCTGTTCTGGAGCATCCTGCGCCGGCAACTGACCGACCGGCACCGCCGGAACGCCGTCAGGAACAAGGTGATGGCCGTCCTCGGCCGGAGCGGGGAGCAGCGCGAGGACCCCCTCGAACTGATGCCCGACCCCGGCGAAGACCCCGCCGCCCACCTGGACAGGCAGCGGGCCTGGAATGCCCTGGGCGAGGCCGTGCGGCAACTGCCGCGCCGGCAGCGCGAAGCCTGGCTGCTGCGCGAACTGCAGGGCCTGGACGTGGCCGACACCGCCGCTGCGATGGGCTGCTCGGAAGGCTCGGTGAAAACCCATCTGTCGCGGGCGATGAGCGCCCTGCGATCGCACCTGGAGGACTGGCGATGAACCGCCGCGACCCTGACCCGATGGACCTGCAGACGACCGCCGCCGCGCGCGAGCTGTTCGAGCAGGCCAGCCGCCGGCTCGACCCGGCCACCGCCCTGCGCCTGCGCGAGGCGCGCCGGACCGCCCTGGCCGGCAGTGGCCAGCGCCGCCCCGGCCTGGCCTGGGGCATGCCCGCCGGCGCCTTCGCCGCCACGGTCATGGCCGTGGGCCTGGCCTGGTGGTGGCCCGGCAACGAGGGCACCGTGCCGACCGGAAACATCGCCGAGACCCCGGTCAGCCAGGCCGAACTGGACGCGCTGCTGGACGAGGACCCGGATTTTTATGCCTGGCTGGCCGAAGCGCCGGTCGCGATGAACGATGGAGGCCGCCGATGAAACCGATCGCCCCCAGGTGGTTGCCCCTGCTGGCCGGTCTGTTGCTGGTAGTCCCCGCCCTGGCCGCCGAGCCCGGTCCGCCGCCGGACCGGCAGGAGAAGGCCAGCCCCACGCCCACGTCCCAGTTCCCGGAGCCGCGTCCGCGGCATCCGCTGCCCCGCAGCGGCGAGCGCTGGGTGGGCCGCCTCGCGGACATGGGCCCGGTGCCGGTGCCCGAGGGCGTGGTCGTGCCCGGCTGGGAGGAGCTCGGCCCCGAGCGCCAGGCCCGGCTGGAGCGTTTCAGGGATCGCTGGGACCAGATGCCGGCCTCGGCCCGCGTGCGCCTGCTCGAGCGGCTGGAGCGCCAGCAGCGCTGGGAACGCATGAGCCCGGAGGAGCGCGAGCGCATCCGCGCCGGCGCCCGTCATTTCCATGACATGCCGCCGGAACTGCGCGAGAAGGCGCGGGCCAGCTTCCAGGCGATGCGCGCCCTGCCGCCGGAGGAGCGCCGGGAAATGATGGAACTCTGGCGCAGCCTCAGCCCGGAACAGCGCCGGGCCTGGCTGGAAGCCGGCGGCCCCGTGCACGCGCCGCCGCCCGCGGGCGTCGGCAAGGGCGAACCGGAGAAGAAGTAAGGACGGCGGCCGACACCCCGGTCGGGCCGCGCCGCCGCCTCAGTCGCAGCGGCGGCCGCCGTGCACCAGGCAGGTGCGCGCCACCAGTTCGTCCTCCCAGTCCAGGACGATGCTGCCGTCCTTGATCGACAGCACCAGGAAGTTGAGGACATTGCGGGCATACATCTCGCTGGCGTGCACCGCGCCCTGGCTGGGCAGGTTGAGCGGGCCGGCGATGGTGACGCCGTCCTGCTCGAAGGTCTCGCCCGGCCGGGTCAGTTCGCAGTTGCCGCCGGTTTCCGCCGCCAGGTCCACCAGTACGCTGCCCGGCTTCATGCCCGCCACCATGGCGGCGCTGATGATCTTCGGCGCCGGCCGGCCCGGCACCGCCGCGGTGGTGACGATCACGTCCACCGACTTCAGGTGTTCGCCCAGGCGGCGCTGCTGCTCGGCCCGCTCCTCGGCGGTGAGCTCGCGGGCGTAGCCGCCCTCGCCGGCGGCGCTGACGCCGAGGTCGAGGAACTTGCCGCCCAGGGATTCGATCTGCTCGCGGGTTTCCGGCCGCACGTCGAAGCCCTCGACCTGGGCGCCGAGCCGGCGCGCGGTGGCGATGGCCTGCAGGCCGGCGACGCCGGCGCCGATCACCAGCACCTTCGAGGGCCGGATGGTGCCGGCGGCGGTGGTCAGCATCGGGAAGTAGCGCGGCGCCAGTTGCGCCGCCAGCAACACCGCCTTGTAACCGGCCATGCCTGCCTGCGAGGACAGCACGTCCATGGCCTGGGCGCGGGTGGTGCGCGGCAGCCGCTCCAGCGGGAAGGCGGTGATGCCGGCGTCGACCAGGGTCTGGACGCGCCCGGGATCGGCATGCGGCGCCAGCAGGCCGAGCAGCAGGGCGCCGCGCTTCATCTTCGCCAGGCGGGCGTTGGACGGCGGCTGCACGCAGCACAGCACGTCGGCGGCGGCAATGGCCGCGTCGGCGTCATCGGTGAACTCGGCGCCGGCATAGGCGGCATCGGGGAAATGGGCGGCCAGGCCGGCGCCGCGCTCCAGCAGCACGCGGACGCCCAGTGCGGTCAGCTTCTTCACGGTTTCGGGCGTCAGAGCCACCCGGCGCTCGCCCGGCGCCGTCTCGCGCACGCAAACGATGGTTGCCGACATGCCGTCACTCCCCGGGGCAGATGCCCGGGGATGCTACCGGAAGCTCCGGCGCCGCGGCAGGGTGCTCAGCCGGTTTCGGCCTCGTCGCGCAGCTTGCCCATGACCCGGTGCAGGACCTGGTCGAACACGCCCTCCTGCTCGCGCACCAGCAGGTTGCCTTCCTGCTTCATGGCGGCCAGTTCCTCGACCGAGGCCACCAGCACGCGCACGCCGCGGCGGTTGACGAACATCAGCCGCGAGGAGATCGGGCTGATCCAGGACAGCTTGACCGGATGGTGGCGGCCATCCTCGCCGGCGATGTGGATCCAGGTGCCGATCTTGAGCTGGCGCATCTGCTCGACGTCGGCATCGTTGATCTTCAGGCCGGCCTTGCCGCCGACCACCTCGAGCTTGGGCTTGAGCTGGTCGGCCAGGGCGGCGGCGGCGGCGGCGGCAGGATTGCGCCGCTCCGGCATGGGCACGACCTTGTCGTCCTCCACCGGAGGCGCCACCGGCGGCAGCGTCACTTCGCGTTCCGGGTGCTCCAGGCTCTCGGCGATGGCGCGGATGACGTCGTGCGCGGCTTCGCCGATCACGCCCGAGCTGGCCAGCACGATCTCCAGCGGCTCGCGCAGCACCTTCATGGCGGCGGCGACGTCGGCGGCCGGTTGGCCGTCGCGCGGCAGCAGGCCCAGCAGGCGGTCGGCCACGTCCAGCGCGCTCTTCCAGGAGCTGCTGTCCGCACCCTCGCGCAGGGCGATCATCGACAGGTGATGGGTCCAGGTGCGGGACAGGAAGTCCTGCATCGCCGGGGTGGGTTTCAGGCCGGCCGTGCGCTTCTCCAGCTCGGCGGCGGCGAGGTCACGGGCCTGCTCCAGGCGCTCCTGGCCACGCTGGGCCTCGGCGGCGCGGCGCTCGGCCAGCTCGACGCGGCGGCGGTGCTGTTCGAGGAACTGGCGCAGCTCCTGCTCCAGGGTCTCGAAGATGGCCAGGTCTTCATTGAATTCGGCGACCAGGCGGTCAACGGTGGACTCGGCCTTTTGCAGCAGCTCGCGCTCCTGCGGGCCTTCGCCGCGGTTGCCTTCCACGGCCTCGGCCAACGAGTTCAGCAGGCGGCGGGCCGGGTGGGTCTTGAACAGGAACAGGCGGCGGTCCATGACCGCGGCCTTGACGAAGGGGACCACCAGGCGGGCGATCAGGGCGCGGGCGGCCTGCTCGAAGTCGCGCTCCTCGAACATGACGTCGAAGAGCATGCCGACCAGGTCCACCGCATCCTCGTCGTCCTGGCTGATGCTGACCTGCTCGGGCGGCAGGCCGATGCGGCTGGCGCCGCGCAGCAGTTCGTTCTTCAGCAGGATGGCCAGGGAAGCCTCCGGGCGCTCCAGCGCCTCGGTGACCGCCTCGGGCACGGTGCTCTGCATCAACGACAGCACCGAGAGCATTTCCTGGGCCGCCAGCGGACGCTGGCCGCCGCGGCCGGTCTGGCGGCCGCCGGCCGGCTGGTGGGCCGGGCGCCAGCTGCGCAGGGCCGAGACCAGGGCGTCGAACATGGCCCGGTCCTCGGCGCTGGGGGCATAGCCGCCGTAACCGCCCTCGCCGCCCGCCCATTCCTGCGGCGGGCCGCCGGCCGGGGCGCCCTGCTCCCAGCCCTGGGCCGCCGGCGCGGCCTCGGGACGGGGCGGCGCCTGCCGCGGCTGCGGCTTGGGCGGGACGCGCGGGTGGAACCCGGCGGCGGCCAGGCGCTTGTTCAGGTCGGCCAGCAGCGTGCCCAGGTCCTGGACCAGCTCGCGCTCGTAGTACTTCATCAGCACCATGCGCACGTCCGGCGGCATTTCCTCGATGCCGCGCTGGGCCTCGGTCAGGGCGCCGGCCAGCTGGTGGGCGCTGAGCGGGTGCAGGTCGGCCTCGAGCTCGGCCACGCCGAGCATGGCGGCCAGGCGGCCGGTCAGCTCCTCGAGCTGCGCGCCGTGGGCCCGGGTGATGGCCTCGGCGGTGAGATTGGTGGCCAGCTGCTGTTCGAGCTCGCTTTCCTCCAGCAGGGTCAGCTCGCCGATCTCGCCGCTCTCGCGGACGGTGTCCGGGCTGGCCTTGCGCTCGAAGCGGTCGAATCCGCGGTCCAGGTGCTCACGGAAGCCGCGCTCGATGGGCGCGCGCGAGGTGCGCAGGGCCCGCATCGCATGCAGGTAGGGCGAGGCGGTCGCCGTCGCGTCCTTCTTGGCCAGGTCGAACAGCCAGTCGTCAGCCCGGGCAAAAACGCGCGCCAGCACCGCCTGCAGATGGTCGGTACTGCGCAGCCGCAGGGCCGCGACGACGTCGCGCCGGCTGGCGGCGGTATTGGGGGTGCCCTGGGGGGTGAAGGAATCGGTCATTTCTGTCTTCGCACGTCCGGGGGGTTTACGCGCCTGTGCGGGAAGTCTGGTGCATCTTGCCATGGACTTCCGTGAACGGATTCGCATTTTCCGGGGAGAGGGTGCCAGGGCCGGACGGGCGGGCTCCGGCCCGGGGCGCGGTGGTAAGCTCGCCGCCCATGGATCCCCTCGATTTCCTGGGCCGGCGCCGCTCGGTGCCGGCGCGCCTGCTGGGTGAACCCGGCCCCAGCGACGAACAGCTCCGCGCCCTGCTCACCGCTGCCGTGCGGGTGCCCGACCACGGCAAGCTGGCTCCCTGGCGCTTCCTGCGCATCCGCGGCGAGGCCCGGCAGGCCCTGGGCGAGCTGCTGGCGGCGCGCCTGCTCGAACGCGAGCCCGCCGCCGCCCCGGCCCAGCTGGACAAGGAGCGGCAGCGCTTCAGCCACGCCCCGGTGGTGCTGGCGGTGATCGCCAGCCTGGTCCCGGGCCACAAGGTGCCCGAGCAGGAGCAGCTGCTCAGTGGCGGCGCGCTCTGCTTCGCCCTTCTGCAGGCCGCCCAGGCCCTGGGCTTCGGCGCCCAGTGGCTGACCGGCTGGGCCGCCTACGACCCGGTGGTCACCGGTCGCCTGGGCCTGGCCGAGCACGAGCGGGTGCTGGGCTTCCTGCACATCGGCACTGCCAGCGCCGAGGCCCCCGAGCGGCCGCGCCCGGATCCCATGGAACGGCTGACGGACTGGACGCCATGAGCGCCGTCCACCTGGTGGATGCCAGCCTGTACGTGTTCCGGGCCTGGCATTCCATGCCCGACGAGTTCCAGGACCGCGACGGCTGGCCGGTGAACGCCGTGCACGGCTTCGCCCGCTTCCTGCTGGACCTGCTTGAGCGGCAGAAGCCCAGCCACGTCGCCGTCGCCTTCGACGAGGCCCTGGACAGCTGCTTCCGCAACGAGCTCTACCCGGCCTACAAGGCCAACCGCGAGCCGGCGCCGGAGGAGCTCAAGCGCCAGTTCGGGCACTGCCGGCGCCTGTGCCAGGCGCTGGGCCTGGCGACGCTGTCGGACGTCCGCTACGAGGCCGATGACCTGATCGGCTCGACCCTGGCGCGGGTGCGCGAGGCCGGCCACCACGGCGTGATCGTCTCGGCCGACAAGGACCTTTCGCAGCTGCTGTCCGGCAAGGACCAGCAATGGGACTTCGCCCGTGGCGAGCGCTGGGATGCCGAAGGCGTGAAGGCCCGCTACGGCGTGCACGCGCACCAGGTGGCCGACTACCTGGGCCTGACCGGCGACGCCATCGACAACATCCCCGGCGTGCCCGGCATCGGCGCCAAGACCGCGGCGGCCCTGCTGGAGCATTTCGGCAGCCTGGACGCCCTGCTCGAACGCCTGGACGAACTGCCCTTCCTGCGCCTGCGCGGCGCCGGCCGGCACGCCCAGGCCCTGCGCGAGCACCGCGAGATCGCCCTGCTCTCGCGGCAGCTGGCCACCATCGTCCTGGACGCGCCCCTGCCGGAGGACCTGGGCGAGGCGGAACGCCGCCCGCCCGACCGCGAGGCCCTCGAGCAGCTGTGCGAGGAGCTGCGCTTCGGGCCGATGAGCCGGCGCCGGCTGCAGTCGATCTGATTCCTGCCCGGTGCCACCGGGCCGATTCCCCGCCCCGGATGCAAGGGAGCGGAGCGGCCGGCTAGGATGGCCGGCATGAACGACATTCCCGAGACGATGTGCGAAGGCAGGTACCTGCGCCTGGTCAGACGCGGGCACTGGGAATACGCCGAACGCACCAATGCCGGCAGCGCGGTGATCGTGATCGCGGTGACGCCGGAACGGAAACTGCTGTTCGTCGAGCAGTACCGCATCCCCATGGGCGCCAACACCATCGAGATGCCGGCCGGCCTGGTCGGCGACCTCGACGCGCAGGACACCATCGAGGAAGCCGCCCGCCGCGAGCTGCTGGAGGAAACCGGCTGGCTGGCCTCGGAGGTGAAGGTGCTGATGATCGGCCCGACCAGCTCGGGCCTGACCAACGAGCAGGTCGCCTTCGCCCGCGCCCGCGGCCTGACCCGGGTGCATGCCGGCGGCGGCGACGAGACCGAGGACATCATCGTCCACGAGGTGCCGGTGGACGAGGCGCCGCGCTGGCTGGCGGCGAAGATGGCCGAGGGCTACGCCATGGACCCCAAGCTGTGGGCGGGCCTGTGGCTGCTCGACCGGGAGCCCGACGGCAGCCCGGCCTGATCGGCGCCGGTCTCAGCGGCCGGCGTATTCGTCGGTGGCGCGCACCAGGATGTCGGTGAGCTCGGGCTCGAAGGCCGAGTGGCCCGAGGTCGGACCGATCTCCAGCCGGCCGTCCGGCCAGGCCTGGTGCAGGTCCCAGGCGTTCTGCAGCGGGCAGACCACGTCGTAGCGGCCGTGCGCGATCACGCCGGGAATGCCCTTGAGCCGGTGCGCGTCGCGCAGCAACTGCTCGTCCGTGTCGAAGAAGCCGCCGTGCACGAAGTAGTGGCATTCGATGCGGGCGAAGGCCAGGGCGAAGGCGGCGTCCTCGTGGCTCTGGATGAAGGCCTGGTCCTGGCGCAGGAAGCTGGTGCTGGCCTCCCACACCGACCAGGACCGCGCCGCCGCCAGCCGCACCGCCTCGTCCGGCGAGGTCAGCCGGCGGTAGTAGGCGCTCATCAGGTCGTGCCGCTCCACCGGCGGGATCGGCTCCAGGTAGCGCTGCCAGGCCTCCGGGAACAGGCGCGAGGCGCCCTCCTGGTAGAACCACTCCAGCTCCCAGCGGCGCAGCATGAAGATGCCGCGCAGCACCAGCTCGGTGACCGCGTTCGGATGCGCCTCGGCATAGGCCAGGGCGAGGGTGGAGCCCCAGCTGCCACCGAAGACCTGCCAGCGCTCGATGCCCAGGTGCCGGCGCAGCTTCTCGATGTCGGCCACCAGGTCCCAGGTGGTGTTGTCGGTCAGGTCGGCGTGCGGGGTGGAGCGGCCGCTGCCGCGCTGGTCGAACAGCACGATGCGGTAGCGCGCCGGGTCGTGGAAGCGGCGCATGCGCGGGCCGCAGCCGGCACCGGGGCCGCCATGCAGCACCACCACCGGCTTGCCGGCCGGGTTGCCGCACTGCTCGTAGTACAGGCGGTGGCGCTCGTCGACGGCCAGGAAGCCGCTGTCGTAGGGTTCGATTTCGGGGTACAGGCCTCGCATCGCGCGTCTCGTGCAATGGGTCCGGCCCCGATTCTAGCCGCTGCCGGCCATCGCCTGCCGTGACGCCGATTCTGTTGCACTGGCGCGGACATGGCGTATGCTCGACGGCGATGGGAACACCGCCCGTCCACCTTAGCCTCGTGGGCACCGGGGTCGACGCCCCCCCGGCGGGCACCCTTTCCTTCCCTGATTCCCGCATCGACCTGCGCGCCGACGGCCGGCGCGAGCCGGCGTTGCCGCGCGTGCTGTCGCTGGACGCGCACGGCCGCATCCTCGACTGGATGCACTGGCAGGACGCGGTCTGCCTCTACGTGCGCGGCGCCGTCGCCTGGACCCTGGGCGAGCCCTGCATGACCGTGCGCGGCGGCATCAACCGCCTCAGCGGCAAGCAGAGCGAGATCGTGCTGCACCCGATCGTCGCCGCCCGCGGCCATGCCCGGCCGCAGGCCCTGGATCCCTCGCCGGCCCTGACCAACGCGGCGCTGTTCGCCCGCGACGCCAACCTCTGCCTGTACTGCGGCAACGAGTTCAGCCGGCATGCCCTGACCCGCGACCACGTGGTGCCGATCTCGCGTGGCGGCCGCGACGTCTGGGAAAACGTGGTGACCGCCTGCTTCCACTGCAATTCCCGCAAGGGCGGGCGCACCCCGCAGCAGGCCGGCATGCCCCTGCTGGCCGTGCCCTACCGGCCCAGCTGGGTCGAGCACCTGATCCTCTCGAACCGGCACATCCTGGCCGACCAGATGGCCTTCCTGAAGAGCCACCTGCCCCGCCGGGCCCGCCGGTCGAGCTGAGGGATTTGACGCCGGCCGGCCGGTCCCCGACACTGCCGGCCTTCACGCCGGCCCGTCCGGCGTGACCAGGGGATCCAGGGAATGAGCACACAGAGCATTTGTTTCGCCGGGCTGCCGCGCGACGAGGAAGCCCAGATCGTTTCACAGTTCAAGCAGGCCAACGGCCATCTGGGCAACCGCTGGGTTCTGGCCCCCGAGGCCGAGGCCGATGTCGTGGTCATCGACATGGACTCGATGTACGGCCAGATGAGCCTGATGAAGGCCATCGGCGCCGGCAAGCGGGTCGTGGCCCTGACCGCCGGCACCCGCGCCGACGCCGACCACCTGCTGCAGCGCCCGGTCAGCGTCGAGGCCATCGAGCACATGCTGAAGGAGCTGGCCGGCAGCGCTCCGGCGCCCGCCCCGGCCGCCGAAGAACCCGCGCCGGCACCGGCCGCCCCGGCCCCGAAGCCGGCCGAGCCGCCCGTCGCGACCGCTGCTCCGGCACCGGAGCCGGCGCCGGCCCCGGAACCCGCGCCGGCAGCGGCCGAGCCCGCGCCCGCCGCCGAGCTGCGCCTGTTCGACCACCTGCGCCCGGGCGCCCTGACCGGCCCGGTCCGCCTGCAGCTGGAAGGCGCGCCCGACCTGGTGATCGATCCGGGCCGCCAGGTCTATTTCGGCGGCACCGCCCTCAAGCCGCTTCTGCCCTACTGCACCGCCGTGCTGCCGGTGGAGGCGCTGCAGCCGGTGACGGCGGCCGAGCTGCCGGGCCTGGAAGCCCAGGCCGGCGGCAGCCAGCCGCTGGCCCGCCTGACCTGGCTGTGCGCCCTGGCCAGCGGCAACGGCGCCCTGATGCCCGGCTTCAGCCCGAACGACCGCTACAAGCTGCTGAAGTGGCCGCAGACCGAGCGCGAGTTCCCCAAGCACTTCCGCATCGCCACGGTGATGATGAAGGGCCCGGCCCTGCTGACCGAGATCGCCGAGCAGAGCGGCGCCAGCCTGGCCGAGGTCATCGACTTCGTGAACGCCAGCCTGGTCGCCGGCGTCGCCACGCCGGAATCCGGCGCCGCCAACGAGCCCGAGCCGGCCAAGGCCGGCGGCCTGCTGGCGCGTTTCCGCCGCTGAACGCCGCACCCGTCCCGGCCTGAACGCCGGGACGGGTTTCCTTGCCCCCGAAGGCGCGGTGCCGGACAATTCCGGCATTCCCCACGCAGCTTTCCCGATGGATTCCCAGCGCTACCCGCGCCTGTCCCGCATTTCCCTGCCCGCCGACCTGCGCCAGTTCCCGGAAGCGGAGCTGCCGGCGGTGGCCGAGGAGCTCCGCGCCTACCTGATCGAGCAGGTCAGCCAGTCCGGCGGCCATTTCGGTGCCGGCCTGGGCGTGATCGAACTGACCGTCGCCCTGCACTACCTGTACGAGACGCCGGAAGACCGCCTGGTCTGGGACGTCGGCCACCAGTGCTACCCGCACAAGATCCTCACCGGCCGCCGCGACCGCATCCACACCGTCAAGCAGAAGGGCGGCGTGGCGCCCTTCCCCAAGCGTGACGAGAGCGATTACGACACCTTTGGCGTCGGCCACAGCTCGACCTCGATCTCCGCCGCCCTGGGCATGGCCATCGCCAACCAGCGCCGCGGCGATCCGCGCCGTGTGGTGGCGGTGATCGGCGACGGCGCCATGACCGCGGGCATGGCCTACGAGGCCCTGAACCACGCCGGCGGCATGGACCCGGAGCCGGACCTGCTGGTCATCCTCAACGACAACCGGATGTCCATCTCCGAGAACGTCGGTGGCCTGACCAAGATGCTCGGCCGCCTGTCCGGCAGCCGCGCCCTCAACGCCATCCGCGAGGGCGGCAAGAAGCTGCTGGGCGACAAGAACCGCCCGGCCGCCCGCTTCATGCGCCGCTGGGAGGAACACTGGAAGGGCATGTTCGTGCCGTCCACGCTGTTCGAGGAAATGGGCTTCCACTACACCGGCCCGATCGACGGCCACAACGTCAAGGCGCTGGTCGACACCCTGCGCACGCTCAAGGGCCTCAAAGGTCCGCAGCTGCTGCACGTGATCACCACCAAGGGCAAGGGCTACGAACGGGCCGAGGGCGACCAGATCGGCTACCACGCGGTCACCCCGTTCGATCCCTCGCGCGGCGTGGTGCCCAAGGCCGGGCCGTCGCGCCCGACCTACACCGACGTGTTCAGCGACTGGCTGTGCGACATGGCCGCGGCCGACCCGCGGCTGATGGGCATCACCCCCGCGATGCGCGAGGGTTCGGGCCTGGTGCGCTTCTCCAGGGAATACCCCGAACGCTACTTCGACGTCGCGATCGCCGAGCAGCACGCGGTGACCCTGGCCGCGGGCATGGCGTGCGAAGGCGCCAAGCCCGTCGTCGCGATCTATTCGACCTTCCTGCAGCGCGGCTACGACCAGCTCGTGCACGACGTGGCGATCCAGGACCTCGACGTGCTGTTCGCGATCGACCGTGGCGGCGTGGTCGGGCCCGACGGCGCCACCCATGCCGGCAACCTCGACCTGAGCTACCTGCGCTGCGTGCCGAACATGGTGGT
>DATGPR010000058.1:0-30776 GCA_035304725.1 Arenimonas sp. | reverse complement strand
GCCTTCCTGGTCGCGCCCGAAGGCTTCGCCCTGGCCGAGCAGTCGGCCCGCGACAACGCCTACATGGCCATGGACGCGGCCGTGGATCCGCAGCGTGCCCTGGCCCAGCACCGCGCCCTGCAGGCGGCGCTGACGGAGGAACTGCCGGTGTCCTGTTTCCCCGGCGATCCGCAGGCGCCGGACGGGCTGTTCCCCAACAACGTCTTCGGCACCGCGCCGGGCCGGCTGGTGATCGGCCGCATGCGCCACCCGGTGCGCCAGCGCGAGGCCGAACGCGCCGACATCCGCGCCTTCTTCACCGGCGTGCTCGGCTACGAGGTGGTGGACCTGCGCGGGCAGCCCGGCGTCTGCGAGCTGACCGGCTCGCTGGTGATCGACCGCGCCCGCGGCCTGGGCTACTGCGGCCTGAGCGAACGCTGCGACGAGGCCGGGGCCGCCGCCATGCACGCCGCCTTCGGCCTGCGCGCCACCCTGGTCTTCGACCTGGCGCCGGGCGAGTACCACACCAATGTGGTGATGAGCGTGCTGGCGGGGCGGGCCCTGGTGGTCTGCCCGGCCGGCTTTGCCGACCCGGCGGTGCCGGCCGCCCTTGCCGGGCTGTACGCGCCGGCGGTGGTCGAGCTGGACGCCGGCCAGAAGGCCGCCTTCGCCGGCAACTGCATTGCCCTGTCGCCGCGCCGGGCCTGGTTCAGCGCCGCCGGCGCCGCCGCCCTGCGCCCGCCGCAGCGCGCTGTCCTGGCGACCGCCGGCCTGGCGGTGGGCGAGGTGCCGTTGGACGAGATCGAGAAGGCCGGCGGCTCCCTGCGCTGCTGCGTGGCCGAGATCTTCTGAGCCCGGATGAGCCGCGAATGAACCGCATTTCATCCAAGTATTTGATGTTATTGGGGTTCAGACCGGATTCACCGCCCGGGCACCAGACTCCGCCCCGCATGGTCCGGCTAGCCGGCCGCCGTCCTGAAGACTAGTATCCCGCCGATGTCCGACGCCTTCCGCCCGCTGGTATTCATTGCTGCCCTGACCCTGGCGGGTCAGGCCGTGGCCGAGGACGGCGCACAGCGCGCCGCGCTGCGCGAGGATGCCGGCGCCCGCGTGCGCCAGGTCGAGCGCGATGGCGGCCGCGTGCTGCAGGCCCAGCCCATGCGCCAGGGTGACCGCGAGACTTACCGGATCAAGGTGCTGACCCCGGAAGGCCGGGTGCGGGTGCTGGAAACCCCGCGCGAGCCGACCAGGGCATCGGAACCGCCGCCGCCGCCGCGCGAGCGCATGCTGCCGGAGGACTTCCCGCGCAATGGCAACATGCTGCGCGAACGTTCCCGCGCCCGCGAGGCCGCCGAGCGCGAGCGGATCGAGATCCGCGGCAGTCGCGAGGCGGAGACGGATGCTTCGCCGCCGCGTGGTCCGGCCGCGCGCCGCCCGGGGCGGCCGCAGGAGCCGCGACGACGCGACGACTGATAATGAACCCCGGCCCCGCGCGGGCCGCCCCTTTCGAAGGAGACGACATGCGCGTACTGCTGGTCGAGGATGAAGCCCCCCTGCGCGAGACCCTGGCCGCGCGCCTGAAGCGCGAAGGCTTTGCCGTGGACACCGCCGCCGACGGCGAGGAAGGCCTCTATCACGGCCGGGAAGTGCCCTTCGACATCGCCGTGATCGACCTGGGCCTGCCCAAGATGTCGGGCATGGACCTGGTCAAGGCCCTGCGCGAGGCCGGGCAGCGCTTCCCGATCCTCATCCTCACCGCCCGCTCGAGCTGGCAGGACAAGGTCGAGGGCCTGAAGGTCGGCGCTGACGATTACCTGGTCAAGCCCTTCCACGTCGAGGAGCTGCTGGCGCGCATGAACGCCCTGCTGCGCCGCGCCGCCGGCTGGAGCAAGCCGATACTGGACTGCGGCCCGGTGCGCCTGGACCTGTCGGCGCAGACGGTCACTGTCAACGGCCAGAACGTCGACCTGACCAGCTACGAGTACAAGGTGCTGGAGTACCTGATGCTGCACGCCGGTGAGCTGGTCTCCAAGGCCGACCTCACCGAGCACATCTACCAGCAGGACTTCGACCGCGACTCCAACGTGCTGGAAGTCTTCATCGGCCGCCTGCGCAAGAAGCTCGACCCCGAGGGCGAACTGAAGCCGATCGAGACCGTGCGCGGCCGCGGCTATCGCTTTGCCATCCCGCGCAACGAGTAAACCCTTGCGGGCCTGGCGGACGCTCTCGCTGCAGGCTCGCCAGCTGGCAGCGGCGAGCCTGGCCTTGGTCGCCTTCCTCGGCGGTACCGGCTACGCGCTGGATCGCGCCTTCGTCGATACCGCCCAGAATGCCCTGCGCGACCGCCTGGCGGCGCTGGCGGTCAGCTATCTGGCCGAGAGCGAGCTCGACCGCAGCCGCGCCTTCATCTCGCCGGAAGTTCCGCCCGACCACCGCTTCCTGCGCCCCGGGTCCGGCCTCTACGCCACCGTGCGCGGTGAGGGCCTGCGCTGGGAATCGGCCTCGGCCCTGGGCCGTTCGCTGCCGCCGGTGCCCTTCCTGGAGCCGGGCGAGAGCAGCTTCGAGGGGCCGCTGCGCATCGTCGACGCCTACGGCATGGAGAACTCGGTCTACGTGTACTCCATCGGCGTGATCTGGGAGCTGGCCGACGACTATCCGCTCACCTTCAGCGTCTACGAGGACGCCTCGCAGCTGCAGGAGCAGGTCAACGTCTACCGCCGCGCGCTCTGGGGCTACCTGGCCCTGGCCGCCCTGGTGCTGCTGGCGGTGCAGATCCTGGTGCTGCGCTGGAGCCTGCGGCCGCTGCTGCACGTCGAGCGCGAGCTCGACCGCGTGCGCAAGGGCCAGAGCCAGCGCCTGTCCGGCCGCCACCCGCGTGAGCTGGAGCCGCTGGCCGAGGCCATCAACAACCTGATCGAAAGCGAGCGCAGCCACCTGGAGCGCAGCCGCAACACCCTCTCCGACCTGGCGCACAGCCTGAAGACGCCGCTGGCGGTGCTGCGCTCGCGCCTGGACGCCGACGCCGGCTACGACGAGCTGCGCGCCGAGGTGCAGGCGCAGGTGCAGCGAATGAACGAGATCGTCGGCTACCAGCTCTCGCGCGCCGCCCGCAGCGGCCACACGCTGTACGCGGCGCCGCTGGAGATCGAGCCGCGCGCCGAGGAGATCGTCGCCAGCCTGGAGAAGGTCTACGCCGACAAGGGTGTGCTCTGCGAGTTCGAGCTGGACCCGGAGGCGCGTTTTCATGGCGAGCTGGGCGACCTGCAGGAACTGCTGGGCAACCTGCTGGAGAATGCCTTCAAGTGGGCGAAGCGGCGGGTGCTGCTGACCGTGCAGGTGCTGCCGGCGGCCGGCGGTCGCCGCCCGGGCGTGCGCATCGCCGTCGAGGACGACGGCCCTGGCATCCCCGAGGAGAACGTCGAGCACATCCTCCAGCGCGGCGTGCGCGGCGACGAACGCGTGCAGGGCCACGGCATCGGCCTGTCCATCGTCCAGGACATCGTCGCCGCCTACCGCGGCGAACTCGAGGTCGGCCGCGCCACCGAACTCGGCGGCGCCCGCTTCCAGGTCACCTTCCCGCCGGCGTACTGATTGATTCTTGACGCGGATGAACGCGGAGAAGGCGTTCTGGAGTTGGCAGCATTGCTGGCAACGAAAAGTTGGCCGGCCGCCTTTCCCCAACGGCTCGAGCCATTCCTGACCTGCTCTTGCCTCACCCGCGTTCATCCGCGCAAATCCGCGTCGGAAACACCACCCTCAGGAATCGGCGAAGGGCCGTATAGGCGCTGCAGGTGGGCGGCGACGGTGGGCATTTCGGCCGCCAGCAGCGCCGGCGCGGAGAAGTGGTATTCGCTGGTGACGGCGAAGAATTCTTCCGGCGCTTCGGCGGCATAGGGATCGATGGCAGTTTCGCCGCCGGCGTCGACGCGGGCGCAGAAGGCCTCGTAGGCGGACTGGAAATCGCGGGCCCATTGCTTCTGCCAGGCCGCCGGCAAGGGCGGCGTGCCGTCCATGACGCCGTCCAAGGCGTCGAGCTTGTGCGCCATCTCGTGCACGGCCAGCTGGTAGCCGGCCTCGGGTTCGGCCAGGTCGGAGAGCAGGTCATCCCAGCTCAGCACCAGCGGGCCCTGGTCCCAGGCCTCGCCGCTGAGCTCGTCCTCCCACTCGGTGACCACGCCGGTCTCGGCATCGTGGTGGCTGCGGTGGGCGCGAAAGGCACCGGGATAGACCAGCACCTGCGACCAGCCGTGCAGGCCCTCGGCACCGAACTCCAGCAGCGGCAGACAGCTGCTGGCGGCGATCATCGCCTGCTGCCGCGGCGTCAGCTCCAGGCCCTGCACCGGGGTGATGGCCTTCCCGGCGAGGAAGCGGGCGGTGAGTTCGTGCAGTCGCTGCCGGCGTTCGGGCGCCAGCCGCCGCAGCCAGGGCAGGTCATCGGCCAGTTGCGCCTGCACCTCGTCCGGCAGCGTCGGCGCCGGCCGGGACCAGAGACGTCGGATCAGGGTGAACATGCCCGCAGGGTGCGGGCGGCGGCAGCGCCGGGCAAGCCCCGGCTCAGCGCATCATGCCGGGCAGCAGGCTGTGCCAGCGCATGCCCGAGCGGCCGCTGCCGGCGGAGGCGCGCGGCCGCACCGGCGCCGGATCGCCCGGGCGGGCGCTGGCCTGGCTGGCATCCTTGCCCGCGTCCTCGGCACTGGCCTGTTCGGCCTGCGGGCAGGCCTCCTTGCGCACGGCATCGCCGCTGGCTTCCTCGGCCAGGGCGGGGGAGGCAAGCAGGGCCAGGCTGAGCACCAGAAAGATCCGGGACATGGGAGAACCTGCGTCGGTACCTGCAGACAGGGATGCGCCAAGGCGGCGCAGGGTTGCGTCCCGATCATACGCCGGCCCGGAGTGGCTGTCTGCGGCAGTGCAGCATGGTCAGTCATGCTGTCATTCGGGCAGACTCCGGCGGCCCATGAACACCGCCGTTCTCGAATCCAACCTGCCCCTGGTCCGTGCTCCCGCCTTGCGGCGCGCCCTCATCGCCGGCGCCCGCCGGGTCATCGCCCAGCGGGAAATGCTCAACCGCATCAATGTCTTCCCGGTGCCCGACGGGGATACCGGCAGCAATCTCGCCTTCACCCTGGGCGGCGTGCTGGCCGGTGCGCTCAGCCGGCGCGCCCCGGGCGCGGGCGAGCTGCTGCGGCGGGTCGGCGAGGACGCGGTGGACGGCGCCCGCGGCAATTCCGGCGCCATCCTGGCCCAGTTCCTGACCGGCGTGGCCGAGGCGGCCGGCAACGTCCGGGCCCTGGACGCCGGCGCCCTGGCGCGGGCGGTGCGCGCCGGCGCCGCCTCGGCGCGGCAGGCGCTGTCGGAGCCGTGCGAGGGCACCATCCTCAGCGTCATCAGCGCCTTCGCCGAAGGCCTGGACACGGGGCCGGTGCGTGATCTGGGCGAATGGTTCCGGCGCGCGCTCGAGCGCAGCCGCCAGGCCCTGGCCGACACGCCGCGACAGTTGCCGGTGCTGGCCAAGGCGGGCGTGGTGGATGCCGGCGCCCGCGGTTTCGTCGACCTGCTCGAGGGCATCCAGGATTTCATCGCCTCCGGCGCCGTCGACGCCGCCGGCATCGCCGACGAACAGCCGGCCGGCATGGAAGTGGCGGAAGCGCACGGCGAGCTCGCCGAGGGCGATCCCGACCACCGCTGGTGCAGCGAATGCCTGCTGATCGGCGAGGACATGGACCGCGTCGCCCTGCGCGCCGCCGTCGACGAACTCGGCGCCTCCTGCGTGGTGCTGGCCGGCAGCGGCCGCCGCCTGCGCCTGCACGCGCACGTGGCCGATCCCGGTGCCCTGTTCGAGGTGGCCGGACGTTTCGGCCGGGTGGAGGGTGCCAAGGCCGACGACATGCACGCCCAGGCGCGCACTGCCGCCGGCGCGGTCGGCGTGGCGGTGATCACCGACAGCGCCGCCGACCTGCCGGAGGCGCTGCTGCAGCACTACAACGTCCACATGGTCCCGGCGCGGGTGAACTTCGGCGAGCGCGACTACCTGGACAAGATCGGCCTCTCCACTGCCGCCTTCTACGAGAAGCTTCGCCGCGAGCCGGTGTTGCCGCGCACCAGCCAGCCGCCGCCGGGCGATTTCCGCCGCCAGTTCGAATTCCTGCTCTCGCATCACCCGCACCTGGTCTACGTCGGCCTGTCGCGGACGGTGTCGGGCACGCTGCAGGCCGGCGAGACGGCGGCCCAGCGCTGCGATGCGCAGCGCGCGCACGTGTTCGATACCGCCAATGCCTCCTGCGGCCAGGGCCTGCTGGTGCTGCGCGCCGCCGAGCTGGCGGCGGCCGGCGCCGACGTGGAGCAGATCCTGGCGGAACTGGCGCGGCTGCGGCCGCAGACCCGCACCTGGGCCCTGGCCCGCGACATCCGCCACGCCGTGCGCGGTGGCCGCGTGCCGAAGTGGGCGGCGCCGCTGGCCGAATGGCTGGGCCTGACGCCGATGGCGCGCATGCGCGACGACGGCCGGCTGAAGGTGGTCGGTGGGCTGTTCGGCCGCTCGCGCATCCCCGAGCGTTTTGCCGCCCATGTCGCCAAGCGCTGCCAGCGCGGCCAGGCCTATCGCGCCATCGTCGGTCACTGCGACGCGCCGGCCGACGGCGAAGCGCTGCTGGCGGCACTGCGGGAACGCCTGGACATCGCCGACGGCTGGCTGGTGGAAACCGGCTCGGCGGTCGGCGCGCACGCCGGCCCCGGCGCCCTGGTCTGTTCGCTTCAGCCAGCACCCGCGGCGGCCGGCGCATAATGCGCCCATGCCGCTGATCGACGCCGCGCTGATCCTCGCCGCCTACCTGCTGGGCTCGCTCTCGGGCAGCCTGCTGCTCGGGCGCCTGCGCGGCGTGGACATCCGCACCCAGGGCAGCGGCAATGCCGGCGGCACCAATGCCCTGCGCACCCAGGGCTGGCGCTTCGCCCTCGGCACGGTGCTGGTGGACGTGGGCAAGGGCCTGCTGGCGGCCTGGCTGGCGCTGCGCTTCGGCAGCCTCGCCTGGCTGCCTTACGCGGCGGTGGCGGTGGCGGTGCTGGGCCATGTCTGGCCGGTGTTCCACGGCTTTCGTGGCGGCAAGGGCGCGGCAACCCTGGTCGGCGGCCTGCTGCTGGTCTGGCCGCTGGGCCTGGCGGTGGTGATCGGCAGCTGGCTGCTGGTGCTGGTGCTGAGCGGCTACGTCGGCCTGTCCACCATCCTGGCGGTGGCGACCTTGCTGCCGCTGGCCTTCTTCACGGAGGCCGGCCTCGAGCGCTGGGCATTCGCGGCGGCGATGGCGCTGTTCATCCTCTACACCCACCGCGGCAACCTGCAGCGCATGCGCGCCGGCGTCGAGAACCGCTTCGAGCGCGTGCGCCTGCTGCGCCGGAGGACGGCGTGATCGAACGCGCGCTGCTGGCGCGGCTTTGCCGCGGCCCGGCCTCGGGCGAGGAGCTTGCGCGCGAAGCGGGCATCACCCGCGCCGCCGTCTGGAAGCGGGTGCAGGCCCTGCGCGAGGCCGGCGTCGAGATCGAGGCCAGCCCGGGTCGCGGCTACGCCCTGGTGCGGCCGCTGGAACTGCTGGATGCCGAGCGCCTGCGCACGGCGCTGTCGCCGGCGGCGCGGGCGCAGCTGTCGGCGCTGACGGTGCTGTTCGATACCGATTCCACCAATGCCGTGGCCCTGCGTGAGCCGGCGCCGGCTCGCGGCTGCGCGGTCTGGCTGGCGGAACGGCAGCGCGCCGGGCGCGGTCGCCGCGGTCGCGCCTGGAGCTCGCCGCTGGCCGCGCATGTCTACCTGAGCGTGTCGCGCCGTTTCGAAGGCGGCATCGCCGCGCTGCAGGGCCTGAGCCTGGCGGTGGGCGTGGCGGCCTGCGAGGCCCTGCGCGCGCTGGGATTTTCCGACGTCGCCCTCAAGTGGCCGAACGACCTGCTGGCCGGCGGGCGCAAGCTCGGTGGCATCCTGGTCGAAGTCGGCGGCGAGGCGGCCGGCCCCATCCGCGCCGTGGTCGGCCTGGGCGTGAACGTGCAGATGCCGGCGGCGGCGGCCCGCGACATCGACCAGGCCTGGACCGACCTGGCCAGCCTGGGCAAGGCACCGCCTTCGCGGCAGGCGGTGGCGGCGACCCTGCTCGACGCGCTGCTGCCGGCGCTGGCGCGTTTCGAAAGCGAGGGCCTGGCGCCCTTCCTGGCGCGCTGGCCGGCGCTGGACGCCCTGGCCGGACGACCGGTACGGGTGGACTGCGGCGGCGAAGTGCATGAAGGCACCGCCCTGGGCGTGAGCGAAGACGGCGCCCTGCGCCTGGCCGTGCGTGACGGCGAGCGCCGCTTCCATGCCGGCGAAGCCAGCCTGCGGGCAGGATGAGGCAGGACATGGACTGGCTGCTCGATCTCGGCAATACCCGCCTGAAGCTCGCCTCCTGGGACGACGGGCACCTGGGCGAGGTGCAGGCGCTGGCGCACGAGAACAGCGACTTCCGCGACGGCCTGCAGGCCTGGCTGACCCTGCTGCGTCCGGGCGACCGCTGCTGGCTGGCGTCGGTGGCGGGCCCCGAGATCACCACCCTGGTTGCCAGCGCCCTGGCCGACCACGGCTGCCCGGCGCGGCGGGTGCGCACGCGCGCGTACTGCGCCGGCGTCAGCATCGCCTATGGCGAACCGCAGCGGCTGGGCGTCGACCGTTTCCTCGCCCTGCTGGCGGCGCATGCGCGCGGTCCCGGCCCCTGGCTGCTCGTATCGGCGGGCAGCGCGCTGACGGTGGACCTGCTCGACAGCGAGGGCCGACACCACGGCGGCCTGATCGCTCCCAGCCCGGCGCACATGCGTTCGGCCCTGGCGGCGCGCTTCCCGGCTCTGGCCTATGCCGGCGGCGTGGTCTGCGATTTCGGCACCGATACCGCCGACGCGCTGGCCGGCGGCAGCCTGGCCGCTGCCGCCGGCCTGGTCGAACGCAGCTTCCGGAGTGCCACCGCGCTGCTCGGCACCGCGCCGCGCCTGCTGCTGGCGGGCGGCGACGGCGAGCGTCTGGCGGAATGCCTGGACGTGGCCAGCGAGCCGGCCCCGGCCCTGGTGCTGGAGGGACTGGCCGTCTACGCCGCGGTGACGGAGGATGAAGAGGCATGATCCTGCGCGGTCTGGTTGTCCTGCTTGCCTGCATGAACCTGGGCGTGGCCCTGTGGTGGTGGCTGCATACGCCGCCGTCGCCGCCGGCCGTGCCGCCGCTGCCCGCCGGCGTGGCCAGCCTGGTGCTGCTGGGCGAGGTCGAGGCGCCGCTGTCGCCCGAGCAGGCCGAGGCCGCCGCCGTGCCGCTGCCGCTGCCGGACGCGCCGGCCTGCCTGAGCATCGGTCCCTTCGAGACGCCGGCGCAGCTGCGTGCCGCCATGTCGGCGCTGACGCCGCTGGTTTCCCGCATCCAGTACCGGGAGGTGCAGGCCACCAGCCTGCGCGGCTACCGCGTCTTTCTGCCGGCGGCGTCCTCGCGCGAGGAAGCCCTGGCCAGCGCTCGCGAACTGGCCGCGCGCGGCGTCCGCGATTACTACGTGGTCACCGCCGGCGAGCAGGAGAACACCGTGTCGCTGGGCCTGTTCCGCGATCTGGGCAATGCCGAGAAGCGCCGCGACGAGCTGATCGCCATGGGCTTCCAGCCGCGCCTGGAGCCGCGCACCGAACCGGGCTCGCAGTGGTGGATCGACATCGCCGGCGAACCCGACCTCGACTGGCGTGCCGCGGTCGGCGGCGACGCCCGCCTGGAAGGCCGGCCGGCGCCCTGTGCCGGCCTGACACCGGCATCGGGCTAGAATCGCCCCGGGCCGGCTTAGCTCAGCTGGTAGAGCAACCGCCTTGTAAGCGGTAGGTCGTCGGTTCGACTCCGACAGCCGGCACCAATCCACCTGCGCCTGCATGCGGGCTTGGCAACCCGCATGGATTGCGGTTCCATGGCTCCTGCCCCTCCGGGGCGACGGGGGACGTGCATGGGGGACAGCGCCGAGAGGGGTGGGGGAAGCTCGCCGACGGAACGGCTGCGGCGTCCTGCGCTGGCGGCGATGCGTGTCGTCGCCGCGGTGGTGCTGCTGCTGGCCCTGCTCGACGTGCTGCTGTGGTCCGAGAACCTGCCGGCCGGCTGGCCGGCGCCGCTGCTGGTTGCCGCTCCCTTCCTGCTTTCCCTGGCCTGGCTCTTGCGGCCGGGCATGTCCTCGCGCGCCGCCTGCCTGGGCTTGGCCTGGGGCCTGGCGGCGCTGCTGGCCTTGCTGGTGTTCTGGCCGGGCGAGGGCGGGCGCAGTCCGGCGCCGCCGCTGGCGCTGGCCGGCGCGGCCCTGGGCCTGGTGGCCCGCGCCCTGTCCGGCAGGTCGCTGACGGACCGCCTGAGCCGCTTCGCCGGTGGCTTCCTGTTGTCCCTGGGCGTGCTGGCCCTGAGCGTGACGCTCCCGCATGAAGAATCGCCGCTGCCCATGGGCCTGTCCCTGGCTGTCGGCTCGCTGTGGCTCGGCCTCTGGCTGTTGCGGACCGGCCTGCGCGCCGGCCACCAGCCGGCGGCGCGCGTGTGCATCGCCCTGCTGGCCGGCCTCTGCCTGCTGGTGATGGTCGGCTGGGTCCTGGACAGCCATGTCATCGTCCAGGGGGGAACGCAGCGCGTGCCGATGCAGTTCAACACTGCCCTCTGCGGCGGCCTGCTGGCCCTGTCGCTGTCGCTGCTGCTGGCCTGGCGCAAGCGGCTGGCGCTGCTGCCGCTGGTGCCGGTGCTGCTGATCTCGCTGGCCAGCCTGGGCGAGGAATACCTGGGCTGGCGCCTGGGCACCGGCGAGTGGCTGTTCCGGCACGGCCTGATCGTCGAGGGCGTGATGCCCGGACACATGGCGCCCAATTCCGCGGTGGCCTGGCTGCTGGCCAGCCTCGGCGTGCTGCTGGCGCCCGGCCGGCCGGGCCGCGCCGACGCGCGCTGGGTGGCGAGCTGGGCCTGCGGCCTGATGCTGGTGGTGATCGCCGGCACCGTGGTGCTCGGCTACCTGACCGAACTGCCGGCGATCCGCGGCTGGGGCTCGTACACGCCGATGGCGCTGATGACCGGCATGGCGGTGCTGCTGCTGGGCCTGGCCCTGGTGTTCGCCGGTGCCTCGCGGCAACGGGAAATGGATACGCAGCGGGGCGTGTGGATCCCGGTCGGCGTCGGCCTGGCGGCGGTCGCCCTGTCGGTCTCGCTGTGGCTGCGTTTCGAGCGGGAGCAGCGAATGGCCGAGCAGGCCATCGTCGCCGATCAGGTCGAGGCGGCCGTCAATGCCCTGGATCAGGGCATGCGCGAGCGCCAGCGCGCGCTCGACCGCCTGGCGCTGCGCCTGTCGGCGATAGCGGACGAGGACACCCGCGAACGCCTGTTCGCCCGCGACGCCCGGTCCTACCTGCGCGACTTCGGCAGCCTGGTCGCCATCGCCTGGCTCGATGCCGATGCCGGCCTGCGCCAGGCCTATTGGCGCGAGCCGATGCCGGACGATGGCGATGGCGGGCGCATGGACCCGGTGCCGTTGAGCCCCGGACTGCTGGCGCGGGCACGGGCGGGGGAGGCCGTCTGGCCGCGGGCGGTGACGCTGCCCGACGGCCGCCCGGGCGATCTGGTGGTGGTGCCGGTGCGGGCGGCGGAGAACGGTGCCGAGATCATCGGTTACGTGGCGGCGACGGTGGCGCTCGAATCGCTGATCGGCGACCTGCTCGAAGGGGTGGCGGCCGGGCACGCGCTGCAGGTCAGGCAGGGCGGACAGTTGCTGTATGCGCGCGAGCTTCCGCGTGGCGGCACCGTCATCTCCGCTCCGCTGCCGCTGCTGGAGGACGCCAGCGTCGAGGTCTGGCCGCGGCCCGCTGCCGGACGTGCCCGCATCGCCGAAGTGATCCTGTTCGCCGGTCTGGTCACCGGCGGCCTGCTGGCCCTGGCGCTGCGCATGGCGGCGCTGGCCGCGCGCCGGGCCCGCGATGCCGAGGACTCGAGCCGGGAACTGCGCCGGCAGGTGGACGAGGCGGAGCGGGCGCGGGCGGCGCTGGGTGCGGCCGAACATGAACTCAGCCAGGTCTTCGACAGCATCAGCGACGCCTTCTACACGCTCGACCAGCAGTGGCGCTTCGTCCTGGTCAACCCGCGCGCGGAACAGCTGATGCGGCGGCCGCGCGCCGAACTCCTGGGCCGGACGGTGTGGGAGTGCTTCCCCGAGGCGAACGGCACGATCATCGAGGACAACTTCCGCGCCGCCCAGACGGAGCGGCGCACGGTCGAGTTCGAGGTGTACTTTCCGCCGCTGGCCGCCTGGTTCTACGCGCGCGTGTTCCCGCACCCGGCCGGTATCGCCGTGTACTTCCAGGACATCAGCGACCGCAAGGGCGCCGAGGTCCTCCGCGTCCGTGCCCAGGCCGCCTCGGCGCACGCCCAGCGCCTGGCCCGGCTGGGCAGCTGGGAGTACGACCTGGCCACGGGCGAACTGGCCTGGTCGGACGAGGTCTACCGGATCTTCGGCCTGGACCCGGCCCGTTCCGGCTTCGGCCTGCACGCGTTGCTGGAGCGCGTGCACTTCGAGGACCGGCACCGCCTGCAGGAGGCGCAGCGGCGCCTGCACGCCGGCGAAGGCGACATGGACATCGAGTACCGGGTGATGCGCGCCGACGGCCAGCAGCGGGTGGTGCGCGAGATCGGCACCCTGCTGCGCGACGCCGACGGCAATCCGACGGTGGCCTCCGGCGCCATCCAGGACGTGACCGAGCAGCGCGCCGCCCAGGACGGCCTGCGCGAGCTGGCCAAGCGCCTGGAACAGTCGCTGATGGCCAACCGGCAGGTGATGGAGCATTCGCTGGATGCGATCTGCGTGCTGGACGCCAACGGCCGCTTCCTGCAGGTCAGCGACGCCGCTCGCGAGATCTGGGGCCACGCGCCGAACGAGCTGGTCGGCCGCGCCTGGCTGGACCTGGTGCATCCCGATGACCGCGGCCGGGCCCTGCGGGTGGCGGCGGAGGTCACTTCCGGCAAGCCGGTCAGCGACCTGCGCATCCGCTGCGTGAACCGCGAGGGCCAGGTGCTGGTGACGCAGTGGTCGCTGCGCTGGTCGCTGGACAATCGCCTGACCTTCGCCGTGGCCCGCGACGTGACCGCCCTCGAACGCCAGGAGCGGGCGCTGCGCGAGAGCGAGGCGCGCATGCGCAGCACGGTGGACAGCGCCCTGGACTGCATCGTGGTGATGTCGGCGGAGGGGCTCATCCTGGATTTCAATCCGGCCGCCGAGCGCACCTTCGGCTACCGCCGCGAGGACGTGCTGGGCCGGGAGCTGGCGGAACTGCTGGTGCCCGAGCGTCTGCGTGAGCAGCATCGCCAAGGGCTGGCCAGGCTGCTCGAGGGCGGCCCCGCCAGGCTGATCGGCCAGCGCGTCGAACTTCCGGCCCTGCGCGCCGACGGCAGCGAGATCATCGTCGAGCTCACCATCACCCGTCCCGCCGGCGTCGAGCCACCGGTGTTCACCAGCTTCATGCGCGACATCACCGACGCACACCGGGCGCGGGCGCTGGAGGAAGGCCAGCACCGCATCCTCGCCGGCATCGCCTCGCGCCGGCCGCTGGCGGAAAGCCTGGAGGCGATCACCCGCCTGGCCGAGCAGCAGTTCCCCGACTCGCTTTCCTCGGTGCTGCTGCTGGACGATGCCGGCGTCCACCTGCTGACCGGCGCCGCGCCCAGCCTGCCCGAGGCCTACAGCCAGGCCATCCACGGCACCGCGATCGGGCCGAAGACCGGCTCCTGCGGCACCGCCGCCTGGCGCGGCGAGATGGTCATCGTCACCGACATCCAGACCGATCCGCTCTGGGAGGACTACAGGCAGCTGGCGGCCGCCAGCGGGCTCGCCGCCTGCTGGTCGATCCCGGTGAAGTCGGCCGGGGGCAAGGTGCTGGCCACCTTCGCCACGTACTACCGGCAGCCGCGCGAGCCGACCGCCGAGGAGCTGAAGCTGATGGACACCATGGCGGCGATCACCGCCGTGGCCATCGAGCAGGACAAGGCCTTCCGCGAACTGGCGCTGAGCGAGCAGCGCTTCCGCTCGCTGTTCGACGAGCATCCGGACGCGGTGTACTCGATGGACCTGGAGGGTCGCTTCACCGCCGTCAATGATCACTTCGCCACGGTCACCGGCCTGCAGCCGGAGCAGGTGCTGGGCAAGCCCTTCGATTTCCTGGTGGCCGAGGAGCACCGCGAGGCGACCCGCGAGCATTTCCGCGCCGCCTGCAATGGCGCGGCGCGCCAGTACGAGATCACGGTGCAAAATCCGGAAGGCCGGCGCTGGCACATGCGCATCACCAACCTGCCGATGGTGGTGCAGGGACAGGTGACCGGCGTGTTCGGCATCGCCCACGACATCACCATGTTGCGCCGGCACCAGCAGGAGCTGGCCGAGGCCCTGAACGCCGCCGAGACCACCGGCCTGCAGCTGCGCCGCCTGAGCGACGCCGCCATCCGCTTCAGCCGCAGGCAGCCGCTCGATGATCTCTACCAGCAGCTGGCCGACGCACTGCGCGAGACCATCGGCGCGCACCAGGCGGTGATCACCCTGAACCTGCAGGATGGTCCGGCCCATCACGTCAACGCGGCATCGCTGTCGGACAAGTACGCGCAGTGGCGGCAGTACAGCGCGCCGCCGGACGGCAGCGGCATCTACGCGATGGTGCTGGAAAGTGGCCGGCCGATGCGCATGACCCAGGCACAGCTGGAGGCGCACCCGCGCTGGCGCGGCTTCGGCGCCGAGGCCGGTCGGCATCCGCCGATGCGTGGCTGGCTGGCGGTGCCCATGCTCGGCAGCGACGGCAAGGTGATGGGCCTGCTGCAGCTCAGCGACAAGTACGCCGGCGAGTTCAGCGAGCAGGACGAGCTGGTGGCGATCCAGTTCGCCAAGATGGCCAGCGATGCGGTCGAGCGCAACCGGCTGATCGAACGCCTGCAGGTGCGCGACCGCTTCTTCGAGATGTCGGTCGAGCTGTTCGTGATCTTCGATCCGGTCAGCCGGCACTTCGTGGAGGTGAACCAGAAGCTGGAGGAAGTGTTCGGCTACGGCCGCGAGGACCTGCTGAGCCGCGAGTACACCGAGTTCATGCATCCCGACGACCGGGAGCGGGTGCTGGCCCGGCTGCCGCGCAAGGCCTGGACCATCCCCGGCGAGCAGGAGTCGAGGGTGCGCTACGTCCGCTCCGATGGTGCGGTCCGCTGGGTCGAATGGCTGAGCACGGGCGGCCCCGACGGCCTGGTCTACGCAGTCGGCCGCGACATCACCGAGAAGCGCGCCGCCGAGGAGGCGCTGGCCCGCACCCTGGCCGACCTCGACGCGCGCAACCGCGAGCTGCAGGACTTCGCCTTCATCGCCTCGCACGACCTGCAGGAGCCGCTGCGCAAGATCCGCGCCTTCTCCGACCGGCTGCAGCGCCGCTACGCCAGCGAGCTGTCCGCGGAGGCGGCCGACTACCTGGCGCGCAGCCACCAGGCGGCCGAGCGCATGCAGGGCCTGATCGACGACCTGCTGGCCTATTCCCGGGTCGCCCGCGGCAAGCCCTTCAGCCGGGTGGACCTGAACACGGTGCTGGCGTCGGTGCTGGAAGACCTGGAGGAGCGGCTGGAAAGCAGCGGCGGCCAGGTCGAGGCCGGGCTCCTGCCCAGCCTGGAGGCCGATCCCACCCAGATGCGGCAGCTGTTGCAGAACCTGGTGGCCAATGCGCTGAAGTTCCGCTCGCCGGAGCGGCCGCCGCGGGTGCGCATTCGTGCCGAGGCGATCCGCCTGGACGGGGCGCCCGCCTGGGAGCTGCGGGTCGAGGACAACGGCATCGGTTTCGAGCCGCGGCACGCCGCGAAAGTGTTCGCACCCTTCCAGCGCCTGCACGCCCGCGCGGAGTACGAGGGGACCGGCATCGGTCTGGCCATCGTCCGTCGCATCGTCGAGCGACACCGGGGCACGGTCCGGGCCGAGGGGCGGCCGGGAGAGGGCGCCTGTTTCGTTATCCAGCTACCGGAGATGCAGAATCAGGCAGCCGATCACGGTTTTTCGGCGGATGCCGGTGAATTCCGGAGTTAACCTACGCGGGCCCCGAATGCCGTGCCGACCACCGTGCGCTCGAACCTCACCATCCTGATCGCCGAGGACGACCCGGATGACCGCCTGATGGCGGAAGAAGCCTTCCTGGAATGCCGGGTGGGCGTTCCGCTGCGCTTCGTTTCCGATGGCGAGGAACTGCTGGATTACCTGCGCCGGCGCGGCCGCTATGCCGACGCGGAAGAGCACCGGCCGCCGGCCCTGATCCTCCTGGACCTGAACATGCCGCGCAAGGACGGCCGCGAGACCCTGCAGGAGATCAAGTCCGACCCCGAACTGCGGCACATCCCCGTGGTGGTGCTCACCACCTCCAGCGACGAGGAGGACGTGCTGCGCAGCTACCGCGACGGCGGCAATTCCTTCATCACCAAGCCGGCCAGCTTCAACGGCATGCTCGACATGGTGCGCAGCCTGGAGAAGTACTGGCTGGAAACGGCGGACCTGCCGCCGGCCAGCGCGGGCAACAGATCATGATGTCGCTCTCCCGGCCCCTCCGCGTGCTGGTGGTGGATGATGACCGGGAGGATTTCCTCATCCTCCGCGACCTGCTGTCGGATCTGCCGAACTTCCGCTTCGAGCTGGACTGGGCCAGCTCCCTGGCCGAGGGCCTGCGCTCGCTGGCCGAGGACCGGCACGATGTCTACCTGGTGGACTGGCACCTGGGCCCGGATTCGGGCCTGGACATGCTCAAGGCCGCGCTGACGCCGGGACGGCCGCGCCGGCCGGTGATCATGCTCACCGGCCAGGGCAATCCGGACCTGGACATGAAGGCCCTGGAGGCCGGCGCCGCCGACTACCTGGTCAAGGGCCAGACCGATGCCGAGACCCTGGCCCGGGCCCTGCGCTACGCCGCCAAGCACGCCCGCCAGCTGGCCGAGCTGGAGGACAGCCGGCTGCGCTACCGGCTGCTGTTCGAGCTCAACCCGTTCCCCACCTGGGTCTACGAGATCGACAGCTGGCGACTGGTGGCGGTGAACGACGCGATGGTCGAGAACTACGGCTACAGCCGCAAGGAGCTGCTGGGCATGACCGTCTTCGACCTGCGCGAGCCCGACGAGGTCGAACCGCTCAAGGAGTACCTGGCGCAGTACGACGACAGGGAGCGGACGACCGGCGTCTGGAAGCATCGGCGCAAGGACGGCAGCAGCATGTGGGTGGAAATCACCACCCATCCCATCGAGATCGACGGCCGCCGCTGCCGCATGGTGATCGGCAACGACATCACCGAACAGCGCGAGGCCGAGCGGCGCCTGGCCTACGCCGCCAACTACGACCCGGTGACCGGCCTGCCGCGCCTGCCGGTGCTGGAAAGCGAGGTCGCCGCCGTCCTGTCCGCGGAAGGCGCCGAGCTGTCGATGCTGTTCATCGACATCGACCGCTTCCATGTCGTCAATGAATCCATGGGCCACGTCATCGGTGACGAGGCGCTGCGGCAGACCGCCGAGCGCATGGGCGAGGTGCTGGGCGGGGATGGCCTGCTGGCCCGCTTCGCCGGCGACGAGTTCGTGGCGGTGGTGTGGAAGGCGGCGCCGGAACAGGTCATGGCCCTGGCCACGCGCCTGCGCGAGGCGGTGGCACAGCCGATCGAGGGCGACGGCTACCGGCTGTTCCTGACCGCCAGCATCGGCATCGCCCGTGCGCCGGTGCATGGTGAGAGCGCCATGGAACTGCTGCGCCGCGCCGAGGCGGCCACCGGCCGCGCCAAGCGCATGGGACGGGACGCCGCCTGCGAATTCTCCGCCGAGCAGATGCAGGAGCTGGAGGACCGGCTGGTGCTGGGCGCCCGCCTGCGCGAGGCCCTTCCCCGCAACGAGCTGGAACTGCACTACCAGCCCATCCTCGACGCCTGCAGGCGCAGGATCACTGCCCTGGAAGCGCTGGTGCGCTGGAACAGCCCGGAACTGGGCCGGGTGCCGCCCGGCCGCTTCATTCCCATCGCCGAGGCGCTGGGCCTGATGCCGGAAGTCGGCCTGTGGGTGATCAACGAAGCCTGCCGCCAGCTCCGCGCCTGGCAGGATGCGGGCCACGCGGGTTTCACCGTTGCGGTCAACGTCTCGGCCCTGCAGCTGCAACGCCCCGACTTCGTCCGCGGCGTCGGCGAATGCCTGGACCGGCACGGCCTGTCCGGCGACCGCCTGGAGATCGAGCTGACCGAAAGCTCGCTGATGGAACACGTCGACCGCGTGCAGGGCCGCCTGGCCGAGCTCAAGGCCATGGGCGTCCACCTGTCCCTGGACGACTTCGGTACCGGCTATTCCAGCCTGGCCTATCTCAAGCAGTTCTCCCTGGATCGGCTGAAGATCGACCGCCGCTTCGTCATGAACCTGCCGGGCGACCAGGACGATGCCGCCATCGCCCGCACCATCATCGCCATGGGCCACCAGTTGCGCATCGCCGTCACCGCCGAGGGCGTGGAGACCGCCGCCCAGGCCGATTTCCTCGCCGGCATCGGCTGCGATGAGCTGCAGGGCTACCATTTCGGCCGGCCGGTGCCGGCGGCGGAGCTGGCCGAACGCCTGCCGCGCGGCTGACGCGGCCGCCACCACCCTGTCTGGAAGCCGCTTCGGCGACCGGCGTATCCTCACGGGCCTGCCGTACGCGTGAGGAGATCCGATGAGCCATCTGAACAGCACCGTCGCCCTGATCGGCGCCCCCACCGACATCGGCGCGGGCCACCGTGGCGCCGGCATGGGCCCGGAAGCGCTGCGCGTGGCTGGGCTGGCCGAGGCGCTGCGCGAGCGTGGCCTGCAGGTGCTGGACACCGGCAACCTGAGCGGCCCCGCCAATCCCTGGCAACCGCCGGTGGACGGCTACCGGCACCTGCCCGAGGTGGTGGCCTGGAACAAGGCGGTGATGGAGGCCGTGTACGGGCAGCTGCAGGCCGGCCGCCTGCCCATCCTGCTCGGCGGTGACCACTGCCTGGGCCTGGGCAGCATCACCGCCGTCGCCCGCCATTGCCGCGAGCAGGGCAAGAAGCTGCGCGTGCTCTGGCTGGACGCGCATGCCGACTTCAATACCAGCGAGGTCACGCCTTCGGGCAATGTGCATGGCATGCCGGTGGCCTGCCTCTGCGGCCTCGGCCCGCGCGAGCTCACCCACCTGGGCGGTTCGGCGCCGGCGATCGAGCCGGCGCAGGTCCGCCAGGTCGGCATCCGCTCGGTCGACCAGGGCGAGAAGCGTCTGGTCAAGGAATACGGCCTGGACATCTACGACATGCGCTTCATCGACGAGGTCGGCATGAAGCGGGTGATGGAGATGGCGCTGGAGGGCGTGGACAAGGACACCCACATCCACGTCAGCTTCGACGTGGACTTCCTCGATCCGAGCATCGCCCCGGGCGTGGGCACCACGGTGCCCGGCGGGCCGAACTACCGCGAGGCGCAGCTGGTGATGGAGATGATCGCCGACACCCGCCAGGTCGGTTCCATCGACATCGTCGAGCTCAATCCGGCCCTGGACGAGCACAACCGCACCGGCAAGCTGGCCGTCGACCTGGTCGAGAGCCTGTTCGGCAAGTCCACCCTGATGCGGGATTGACGGCCGTCACGCCGACGCTAGACTCGCGCCAGCTTTCCAGGAGACTGACCATGAGCCGTACCCGCCTGCTGCTGATCGCCCTGCTGGCCAGCTTCGCCCTCGCCGGCTGCAACACCATCGCCGGCATCGGCAAGGACGTGAAGAAGGCCGGCGAGGTCGTCAGCGACACCGCCGAGAAGTGCAAGGGCGGTTGCGACGACTGAGTCGCTGAGCATCGCCCGGGCTCCGGCGAGCTGCCGGGGCCCGGGTCCTTTCGTCCTCACGGGTCGGGCACGAAGCCGGCCGGGAAGGCCTGCGGCTCCCGCCAGCCCGGCCAGCGCCGCGGCAGCACGCCGCGGGCGACGAGCGCCTCGTGACTGTCGTAGTACAGGCTGAGCACCTGCTCGGGCCGCGACGTCGCGCGTTCGAAACCGGTCTGCCGGGCCGGATCCCAGCGGCGTTCGCCATGGCCGGTGCCCAGGGCCTGCCGGGCTTCCGGCGCCGGCGCCGGGGCCGCCATCGCATCGGCGGCGCTGGCGGTCGGCGCGCCCGCCTTGGCCGCGCGCTCGGCCTCGGCGACACCGTCGCGGTGGTAGTGGGGCGGCGGCGCCACCACCACCGGCCGGCGCTCGCGAAACACCGCCATGCCGATCACGCCGACGTTCTCCGGTCGGCCGGTGCGGGCGGCATAGCTGTCGGGCAGGGCGGTGAAGTGGAATTCGGCGACCTGGTCCAGGCTCTTGCGCCAGCCGCGCACTTCGACCTGCTGCCAGGGTTCGAGCACGTAGCCGGACTGGTTCGGGGCCGCCGTCTGGCCGCTGACCACGTTCACGCCGTCCACCGACAGCACCGCCAGCACGCGCTCGCCGGTGAGGTTGCGCAGGACCAGGGCGTATCGGTGGCCGGGCTCGCCGGCCAGGTGCAGGCGGCCCCGGTGCGGGTGCCGGTCCAGCAGGCGGCCGGTGTCCAGGTCGCGCACCTGCAGGTCCACCAGCTCCCCGGAGGGGACATGGCGGCCGAAGGCCAGGGCCCCGGGCGCCAGCACGGCCAGCCAGGCGGCCAGCAGCAGGCCCAGGACGGGACGGAGGGGATGGGGGATGTTCATGGTGGCGCTCCTCGCGGTGGGGGCATGCGATGGAACGTCCGGCCGGGCGCAACGGGGTTGGCCGGCCGCGGAGGGTAGAATGGCGGCCTTTCATACCCTGTTCCGCCATGCCAGCCACCCGCGTCCTCACCGGCATCACCACCTCGGGCACCCCGCACCTGGGCAATTACGCCGGCGCCATCCGCCCGGCCGTCGCCGCCAGCCGCCGCCCGGGCGTGGAAAGCTTCTACTTCCTCGCCGACTACCACGCGCTGATCAAGTGCCAGGATCCGGCCCGGGTGCAGCGCTCGACCCTGGAGATCGCCGCCAGCTGGCTGGCCTGCGGCCTGGACCCGGACACGGTCTGGTTCTACCGGCAGTCGGACATCCCAGAGATCCCGGAGCTGACCTGGCTGCTGAGCTGTGTGGCCGGCAAGGGCATCCTCAACCGCGCGCATGCCTACAAGGCGGCGGTGGACAGGAACGTCGAGGCGGGCGAGGACCCGGATGCGGGCGTCACCGCCGGCCTGTTCATGTACCCGGTGCTGATGGCCGCCGACATCCTGATGTTCAAGACGCAGCTGGTGCCGGTGGGCCGCGACCAGATCCAGCACATCGAGATGGCGCGCGACTTCGCCGCCCGCTTCAACCATCTCTACGGCGAGCACTTCGTGCTGCCGGAGGCGGTGATCGAGGAAAGCGTGGCCACCTTGCCCGGCCTGGACGGCCGCAAGATGAGCAAGAGCTACGACAACACCATCCCGCTGTTCGCGCCGCCGGCCGAGCTGAAGAAGCTGGTGTTCTCGGTGCTGACCGATTCGCGCGCGCCGGGCGAGCCCAAGGACACCGAGGGTTCGGCCCTGTTCCAGCTCTACCAGGCCTTCGCCACGCCGGAGGAGACCGCAGAATTCGCCGCGGCCTTCGCCGCCGGCATCGCCTGGGGCGAGGCCAAGCAGGCCCTGTACGAGCGCCTGGAGGCCGAGCTGGCGCCGCTTCGCGACAAGTACGAGGCGCTGATGGCCCGGCCCGGCGACATCGAGGACATCCTGCGTGCCGGCGCCGCCAAGGCCCGCGCCCTGGCCACGCCCTTCATGGCCGAGCTGCGGGCGGCGGTCGGCCTTCGTGACCTGCGCTCGACGCCGGCCAGCGGCGGCAAGGCCGCCAAGGCCAAGGCGGCGCTGCCGCAGTTCAAGCAGTATCGGGAGAAGGACGGCCGCTTCCACTTCAAGCTGGTGGACGCCGATGGCCGCGAGCTGCTGGTCAGCACCGGCCACGAGTCGCCGCGCGAGGCCGGCAGCCTGGTCGCGCGCCTGAAGCAGGAGGGTACCGGCCTGCTGCGCCACGTCGAGGGCGCGGGCGTGCACCTGGGCGAGAAGCTGATCGGCGACCTGGCCGAAGGCGTGGTGCTGGAGCAGGTCGTCGAAGCCCTGGCCCGGCTGGCGGAGGACGCCTGATGAGCGCCGACATCGCCGATCTGGCCATGCTGCTGTTCCTGCCCTGGTTCCTGATCCTGGGCGCGATCTACTGGTGGATGCCGCGCGATCTGCCGGTGACGCCGGCGCGCCGGCGCTTCGACCTGGTGGCGTTGCTGCTGGCCTTCGGCCTGGCCTTCGTGGCCGGCCGCTGGGGCTATACGGTGGCGGCGCGCGGTGTCGAGGCCGGGCCGATCTGGAGGCAGGTGCTGGCCTGCCTGCTGGCCTACAAGGCCTTCCTGCTGGTGATCATCGCCGCCTGGTTCTGGCGGCGCTCGCGCTTCGCCCGCCCGACCGTCGCCTGAGCGGCAGCGCGCACCTCAGGGGTGCGCGGTGGCGTTGTCGGCGTTCAGCGGTTCGCGTGCCCGCACCACGCAGAAGCGCTGCCCGGTCGGAGCCTCGAGTACGATCCAGCGGGTGTTGCGCGGCCGGGCGATTTCCTTCGCGCCCAGGGCGATGAGGCGCTTGGCCTCGGCCTCGATGTCGTCGCTCTCGATGTCCAGGTGCACGCGCGAGGGGTGATCCACCTTCTGCACCTCGATGTGCAGCCCGACCGGGCTGCCGTCCAGGCGGGCGTACCTGTCCTCGCCGCCCTCGTCCGGATCGAGGATGGCCAGGCCCAGGGCCTGGCTCCAGAAGGAGGCGGCCTCGGCCAGCGAGCCGCCCTCGCAGTCGATGATGAAACCGGCCAGGCGGCTGTGGTGTGCCATGTCAGCGCGCCTTCTGCAGGTCGTCCAGCAGGGCGCGCAGGAAGCGCGCCGCCTCGCCGCCGGTGGCGGCGCGATGGTCGAAGGTGAGCGAGATCGGCATCATCCGGTGCGTCTCGATGCCGCCCAGCACCGGCACCACCGCGTGGTAGAGCCGGCCGGCGCCGATGATGGCCACGCAGGGCGGCACCACCACCGGCGTGGCGTACTTGCCGGCGAAGACGCCGAAGTTGCTGAGCATGATGGTGTAGTCGCGCAGTTCCTCCGGCGGCAGGCTGCGGTTCTTGACGCCGTCGCGGATGCGGTTGAGGGCGGCGCGCACCTGGTGCGGTTCCAGCCGCTCGGCATTGCGCATGTTGGCGACGAACAGGCCGTCGGGCGAATCCACCGCGATGCCGACGTCGACGCGCGCGTGCCGGCGCAGGGTGCCTTCCCTGGCATTGAGCCAGGCGTTCATGGCCGGCTCGGCCGCGGAGGCGACGACGATGGCGCGGATCAGCCGCGCCATGATGTCCTCGCCCGGGGCCCAGGCGTGGATGTCGGCGTCGTCCATCAGGGTGGTGGGCACCACCTCGGCATGCGCCTGCGACATCGAGCGGACCATGTTGCGGCGGACGCCGCGGATGGGTTCGTCCACGTCGAAGGCCGCCGCCGCGCGCGCGGAACCCTCTGCCCCGGCCCCTCTCCCGCTGGAGGGGAGGGGAGTGCTTGCCGGGACGGCGGCACGGGCCGAAAGCCCCTCTCCTCTCGCCGGAGAGGCGCCGGGGAGAGGGCTGGCGCCCAGCGGCGCCGTGCCCTCGGCCGCGGCCTTCTTCACGTCGGCCATGGTGACCACGCCGCCGGCGCCGGTGGGCGTCACGCGGCTGAGGTCCACCTTGAGTTTCTTCGCCAGCGCGCGCACCGCCGGCATGGCCTTGACGCCGCCGATGGCGACGGCCTGTTCGCTGCGCACGGCATCGGAGGTCTGCATGGCGCCGACCACGGTGCCGGCATCGCCGGAGGCCTTGGCGGCCGGGGCTTCGGGCGCGGGTTCGGCGGCGGCCGGCGCAGGCGCCGGCGTTTCCGCCGGGGCAGCCGGCTTGTGGCCGTGGGAATGGCCGGTGTCCTGGGCCTCGGCGCGCTGCGGCAGCGAGGGATCGATCTCGATCTCCACCAGCCAGCTGCCGGTGGCGATGACGTCACCGGGGCCGCCGGCCAGGCGCAGCACCTTGCCGGAATAGGGCGAGGGCACCTCGACCACGGCCTTGGCGGTTTCCATCGAGACCAGCGGCTCGTCCAGCTTCACCACCTGGCCGACCTCGACCAGCCACTCGACGATCTCGGCGTCGGGCAGGCCCTCGCCCAGGTCCGGCAACAGGAACAGCTTCTTCTCGCTCATCGTTGCAACCTCAGCTGGCCGCCAGCGTGCGCTTGGCCGCGGCGACGATCTTTTCCACGCTCGGCAGGTACTTCATCTCGAGGCGGAACAGCGGGATGTGGGTGTCGTAACCGGTGACGCGCTCGACCGGGGCCAGCAGTTCGTACATGCATTCCTCGGCCAGGCGGGCGGCGATCTCGGCGCCGAAACCGGCGGTGCGCGGCGCCTCGTGCACGATCACGCAGCGGCCGGTGCGCGACACCGACTCGCGGATGGTGTCGAAGTCCAGCGGCTTGAGCGTGGCCACGTCGATGACCTCGGCGCTGATGCCCTCGGCGGCCAGGGCCTCGGCGGCTTCCAGCGTCTCCTTCACCTGCGAACCCCAGGTCACCAGGGTGACGTCGGTGCCGTCGCGCAGGACGAAGCAGACGTCCAGCGGCAAGGCCTCGCCATCGTCCGGCACCTCCTCCTTGTACTGGCGGTAGATGCGCTTGGGCTCCATGAAGATGACCGGATCCGGGTCGCGGATCGCCGCCAGCAGCAGGCCGTAGGCGCGCTGCGGGCTGCTCGGCAGCACCACCCGCAGGCCGGGCACGTTGGTGAAGATGGCCTCGTTGGCCTCGCTGTGGTGCTCGGGCGCGCGGATGCCGCCGCCCCAGGGCACGCGCAGCACCATCGGGCAGCTCAGCCGGCCGCGGGTGCGGTAGCGGAAACGGGCGGCGTGGCAGACGATGTGGTCCACCATCGGGTAGACGAAACCGTCGAACTGCGCCTCGGCCACCGGCTTCATGCCCTGCGAGGCCAGGCCGACGGTGAGGCCGGCGATGGTGGTCTCGTCCAGCGGCGTGTCGAGCACGCGTTCGGCGCCGAAGCGCTGCTGCAGGCCGGCGGTGGCGCGGAACACGCCGCCGTTCACGCCGACGTCCTCGCCGAGGACGATCACGGATTCGTCATGGGCCATTTCCCAGGCCAGGGCCTGGGTGATGGCTTCGATCAGGGTGATGGCCGCCATCTCAACGGCCCTCCCACTTCAGCGCCTGCTCGCGCTGCGCCGCCAGGTCGGCGGGCAGCTCGGCGTACAGATGGTCGAACATCGCCTCCACCGGCTGCACCTTCGTTTCCAGATAGGCATTGACCTCGGCGTCGATCTCGGCGGCGCAGGCCTCCTTCCACTCGGCCTCCTCGGCCTCGCTCCAGGCGCCCTCGGAAATGAGGTAGGTGCGCAGGCGGGCGATCGGCTCGCGCTCCCAGGCCGCCTTGACCTCGGCATCGTCGCGGTAGCGGCGGGCGTCGTCGGCGGTGGTGTGGTCGGACAGGCGGTAGGTGACCAGTTCCAGCACGCTGCCGCCGTGGCCATTGCGGGCGCGGGCGATGGCATGGTCCATGGCGGCGCGCACGGCGATGACGTCGTTGCCGTCCACCTGCACGCAGTCGAGGCCGCCGGCCAGGCCCTTCTGGGCCAGGGTCTGGGCGCCGGTCTGGGCCTTGCGCGGCACCGAGATCGCCCACTGGTTGTTGATGATGCACAGGACGAAGGGCAGGGCGTAGGCGCCGGCCGAGTTGATCGCCGCGTAGGTATCGGTCTTGGAACTGCCGCCGTCACCGACGCAGGCCACCGCCACCCGCGGTTCGCGGCGCAGCTTGAAGGCCAGGGCGGCGCCGGCCGCGTGCAGGCACTGGGTGCCGATCGGCACGCACCAGGGGTAATCGTGCGGCGGGCCGGAGAAATCGTTGCCGCGTTCGTCGCCGCCCCAGTACATCAGCACCTCGCGCGGCTTCACCCCGCGCATGAACTGGGCGCCGTACTCGCGGTAGCTGGGCGCGAACACGTCGTCATACTGCATGGCGCTGCCGATGCCGATGTGCGCCGCCTCGTGGCCCAGGCAGCTGGCATAGGTGCCGAGCTTGCCGGTGCGCTGCAGCGCCACCGCCTTGGTGTCGAAGCTGCGGACCCGCAGCATCTGCTTGAGCAGGTCCACCAGCAGGCGCTTGTCCTGCGCGAAGGCAGGCAGTTCCTCGCCGGTCGGCCGACCGTCCGGGCCGAGGTACTGCAGGTATTCGATCTCGAAACTTGCAACCCGGGACATCGTGTCCCTCCCGCTTCAAAAACGAATCCGGATGATAGCCCGTCCGCCGGACCGGAAGCGAAACGGGCGCCCGAAGGCGCCCGTTCGCGTGCGTAGGGTGGGCGGGAGGCTTACCAGCGCGGCTTGCCGGTCACCTTGACGCTCCGGCTGGCGCTGTCATTGCCGGCCTGGACGTCATGGCTGCGGGTGCTGACGGTGGCGGTGATGCCCGTGCTGTCATGCGCCTCGTCCCGCCAGGCCTCCACGATCAGCTTCAGCTCGGCCTCCTGGCGGGGGCCCAGGTCGGTGTCGCGGGTGCAGGACAGGACGCTGCCCGCGCCCCCTGCCGTCGGGGAGCCGCAGGTCCAGCCCGGGGCCTGGATGTGCCGGATCTGCGCCGGCACCGCGTCCAGTTCCAGGACCAGCGCCGGCTCCACCGCCCGGGCAGTGCCCTGGTTGCTGACCTCGATGTCCCAGTGCACCAGCTGGCCGTCGCGGACCGGCGTCCGCGGGCCGTCCACCGTCACCTTCAGGTCGGCGTCCAGGAAGCGCGGCACGCTCAGTTCGACGACCAGCGGGTCATGGTCGGAGCTGCGCACCGGCACCGTCGGATCGGCCTCCAGGTCGGCGGCGAAGTCGGCGTTGACCCGGGCGTGGTGCAGCTGCACGTCGGCGCTTTCCAGCGCGGCGAGGTTCACCAGGGCGTGGTCGAGCGACTGGGTGTTGCCCTCGAACACGTAGGAGTAGCGGTCCTCCTCCGGCACCGTTCCGGTCAGGTTGAGCAGCGGCACGCTCAGGGCGCTGTTGCCCGGCACCAGCACTTCGTTGGCCGGGGCCGGATCGCCGGCGATGATGCCCATCACGTCGACGTAGCCGTCGCTGAACTCGAAGGCGTTGTAGTCGCCGATCAGCACCAGCGGCAGGGCGGGATCGGAGGTCTGGATGGCCTCGACCAGCTGCGACACGCGCTCGGCCTGCTGCCGGCGCTTCTGCCGGGCGCGCTCGCCGACCGTGCCCCAGGTGGCATTGCTGTCCAGGCTGTTGACGTCCAGCAGCGACAGCGTGTGGTTGAGCAGCACCTCCAGCGGGTAGTCCTCGCCGTTGTCGCCGTTGACCACCGCGCTCAGGTGCAGGGGCGGGCGGTCGAACAGCACCAGGGTGGAGGGATTGCCCAGCGGGTCGAGCAGGGGCTCGCCGACGAAGTGCTCGACCACGTCCAGCACCTGCACGCGCGGCTCGCCGGTGGCGGCCGGGGCGGTCCTCACCAGGAAGCCCAGGCGCTGGCTGCCGTTGCTGGACAGCAGGTGGGCCTGGTACTGCGGATCGTCCGGGCAGTGGCCGAACTCGTCGTCGTTGATCGCCTGGGCCAGGCGCTGGGCGGTGGCCAGATCGGCGATCTCGACCAGGCCGACCACGTCGGGCAGGCGCAGGTACTGGCAGAACACCTCGCTGAGCTTGGCCAGCCGGTCCGGGTTCACCGAGGCGCCGCCGGACAGGTTCTGGATGTTGTAGCTGCCGATGCGCACGTCCTCGACGCCGGCTGCCGGCACCGCCCGCACCAGGGCGCCGCCGCTGTGGCTGATGCCGCTGCGGTCGCCCATCAGCAGGGTGAAGTCGCCGCGGTCGTAGTAGAGGATGCCGGACAGGCCCTCGACCACCGCGCCGTTGTCGAGGTTGAGGTTGTCCGCCGGCGCGTCGGCCAGGCCGCGGCTTTCGACCCGCAGCCGCTCCGGGTTGCGGTCGAACAGCGGGATGTCCTTCTCCGGCGGCAGCGGCACCGCGTCGAGCGCGGCCACGCCGGGCTCGCGGGCCGGGCGCGGCACGCCGGCCAGGGTGACGTAGAAGTCGCCGAAACCGTTGCTGGGACCGGTCACCACCGCGGTCGGCACCTGCACGCGCATGCCCTGGTAGCGGCCCAGCGCGTCCAGGGCCACGTCCGGCGCCAGCACGCTGGCGTCCAGGGTCACCGGCGGCGGCAGCGCCAGGCCGGTATCGATCACCGTGAGGCTGCTGTTGGTCAGCTGGGTCAGCGGGAAGCCGTGCGGCGTGCGCTGGAACGTGCCGACCCGGCCGGCCACCCGCACGCGGTTGCCGATGGCGGCTTCCGCCGGCGGCTCCGCCGAGGTGAACACGAACAGGCCCTCGGCCGTGGCCGGATCGCCGTCTTCCTCGCCCGGCGCGCTCTGGATGAAGTAGCCATTCGTGCGGCGGGCGGTGACGATGCCCTCGGTGACGACCTCGGTGCCCAGCGGCAGCGGCGAGCCGACACCGGTGCCCTGGATCTCGGCGATGCCGACTTCCGCCACCACCGACAGGGCGATGCTGGTCGCGGCGCTGCGGCCTTCGTCGTCCTCGACGCTGACCGGCAGGTTCCTGGGACCCGGCGTGGTGCCGGCGGCCACCGTGGCCTGGAAGGAGAAGCGCAGGTCGCCGGCGGTCTCGTCGCCGTGGCTGCCGTCGTCGTAGAAGGCCTGGCTGGCGGCGCCGCCGATGGCGCTGAGGTCGGCGGTCACGCTCAGCCCGGTGCTCTCCGGATTGGCGCCCGGGACCACGTCCACGGTCAGCAGGGTGGAGTCGCCTTCCGCCAGCTTGGCCGGGCTGGCGCTGCCGCTGGCCACCGGATTGGTCGGCGTGTCGCCGCCGGAGCAGGTGGTGGTGTGGCTGCCCAGGCCGTCGAAGGTGTCGTTGGCGAAGCCGTCCCACTCGAGCGCCGGGTCGAACTCGTCGCTGCCGTCGGTGTCGCCGGCGCAGATGCCGGGCTTGCGGCGGAGGGTGTTGTCGGCGGTGGAGGCCAGGCCGCTGCCCCACTGGCTGCCCGGGTCGAAGCCGATCTGGCCCATCACGTCCAGCACCGTGTCGCCTTTGAGCAGGACGATGGCGTCGTCGCCGTTGAACCAGCTGGAGCTGTTGATCTGGTCGGCCACGTCCAGGATGGCCGGCACGCTGCTGCCGTGCGCGACCACGTGCACGTCGCCGTCGGCGACCGTGCCCTCGAGATTGATGGTCAGGCCGGGGCTGGTGTTGCCATTGAAGAAGAACTGGAGGCGGTAGCCGCCGGCGGCCAGGTTGACCTCGGCGCCGGTGCCGTTGAAGACCTCGACGGCCTTGTTGTTGCTGGAGCCTTCGACGATCTCGGACAGGAACAGCTCGGCCGCACTGGCGGGACCCGACAGGGCCAGGGCCAGCAAGGCAAGCCGGACGTGCGGACGCGTACGCTTGCGCATGATGTTGTGCCTGAGTGGATTGGAACGGATGCCGCGGGCCGGCTCCCCGAATGGGGGCCCCTTCCGGACCGTGACGGAGTTGGCAGTTTATATCGGAAAATGCTGCACCGGCATGACAGACTTCGCCCCTTCCCGAAAGGACCCGCCCGCATGAGCCAGACCCCCAACCAGCGCGCCCTCGAGCAGGGCATCACCACCGATCTGCGCGACCGGCTGAGCTACGGCGGCTACCTGCAGCTGGACACGCTGCTGTCGGCGCAGAAGCCGCTCTCGGACCCGCCGCACCACGACGAGATGCTGTTCATCATCCAGCACCAGGTTTCGGAGCTGTGGCTGAAGCTGGTCATCCACGAGCTCGGTGCCGCCATCGGCTGCCTGCAGCGCGACCAGCTCGACCCGATGCAGAAGATCCTGGCGCGGGTGAAGCAGGTACAGCACCAGCTCACCGGCATGTGGTCGGTGCTGGAGACGCTGACGCCGGCCGATTACCTGCAGTTCCGCGACGTCCTCGGCCCGGCCTCGGGCTTCCAGTCGCTGCAGTACCGCCTGGTCGAGTTCATGCTGGGCAACAAGAACGCCGACATGGTGAAGGTGTTCGCGCACGACCCGGAAGCGACCGCGCGCCTGGAGGCGGTGCTGCACGCGCCCAGCCTCTACGACGAGTTCCTGCGTCACCTGCACCGGCGCGGCTACGCGGTGCCGGCCGGCTGCGTCGAGCGCGACTGGTCGAAGCCGCACGCGCGCGAACCGGCCCTGGTGCCGGTGTTCAAGACCATCTACGAGGACACCGACACGCACTGGGAGGCCTACGCCACCTGCGAGCAGCTGGTGGACATCGAGGGCAGCTTCCAGCTCTGGCGCTTCCGCCATATGAAGACGGTGGAGCGGATCATCGGTTACCGCCGCGGCACCGGCGGCAGTTCGGGCGTGGGCTTCCTCAAGCAGGCCCTGGAGCTGACCTTCTTCCCCGAGCTGTACGAGGTGCGCACGGTCCTGGGTACGCCGGGCTGAGGCGGCCCCAGGCGGGCCCCCGCCCCGGCCGTGCGGGCACGTTCAGGCAGATGAACGCGGCCGCGGCCGGCCATTCCGGGCCGCCGGGTTTGACGCGCGCATGCCGGGGCGGTTACACCTTGCCCGGCTTTGCGCCCGGCTTCCGGGCCGCGCGCGGCTCTCAGGCACACCAACACATAACGACAGACCAGCAGGGGGAGACACCGCATGGGTGGCGCACCTAACCAGACCGCGGCCAGCGTGCCGGAATTCAAACAAGTCCTCGGGCA
>DATGPR010000057.1:0-2913 GCA_035304725.1 Arenimonas sp. | reverse complement strand
CAACGCCGCCGGCACCTCGAAGTTCGGCGGCGTGCTGGCGCTGGCGGCCGACGACCATGCCTGCCGCAGCTCGACCCTGCCGCACGGCTCCGAGGGCGAGTTCGAGAGCGCGATGATGCCGGTGCTCAACCCGGCCGGCGTCCAGGACATCCTCGACATGGGCCTGCTGGGCTGGGCGATGAGCCGCTACACCGGCCGCTGGATCGGCTTCAAGACGATTGCCGAGACGGTCGAGTCCTCGGCCTCGGTGAACGTCAACCCGCACCAGCTCGACATCATCCTGCCCGAAGACTTCGAGCTGCCGCCGGGTGGCCTCAACATCCGCTGGCCGGATCCGCCGCTGGACCAGGAAATGCGCCTGCACCAGTACGCGGTGAAGGCGGCCCAGGCCTTCGCCCGCGCCAACCACATCGACAAGGTGGTGATCGACTCGCCGAAGGCGCGCCTGGGCATCGTCACCACCGGCAAGAGCTACCTGGACGTGCTGCAGGCCCTGGAATACCTGGGCATCGACCGCAAGGTCGCCGAGGACATCGGCATCCGCGTCTACAAGGTCGGCATGACCTGGCCGCTGGAGCCGCTGGGCATCCGCGAGTTCGCCCGTGGCCTGGAGGACATCATCGTCGTCGAGGAGAAGCGCAGCTTCGTCGAGCGGCAGATGAAGGAGTACATGTACAACTGGGAGCACGGCAAGCGCCCCAGTGTCATCGGCAAGTACGACGAGGAAGGCAACTGGGTCCTGCCCAGCACCAACGAGCTGACCCCGGCCCGCATCGCCCAGGTCATCGCCAGCCGCGTGCAGCGCTTCTTCCGCTCCGAGGCGATGGAGAACCGCCTGAAGTGGATCGCCGCCAAGGAGAAGGAGCTGGCGCTGCCGCGCGCCAACTTCCCGCGCGTGCCGCACTACTGCTCGGGCTGTCCGCACAACACCTCGACGGTGGTGCCGGAGGGTTCGCGCGCGCTCGGCGGCATCGGCTGCCACTACATGGTCACCTGGATGGACCGCCGCACCGACACCTTCACCCACATGGGCGGCGAAGGCGTCACCTGGGCCGGCCAGGCACCCTTCACCGAGGAGAAGCACGTCTTCCAGAACCTCGGTGACGGCACCTATTTCCATTCCGGCTCGCTGGCCATCCGCCAGTCGATCGCCGCCGGCGTCAACATCACCTACAAGATCCTCTACAACGACGCCGTCGCCATGACCGGCGGCCAGCCGGTGGACGGCACCCTGACCGTGCCCGACATCGCCCACCAGGTGCGCAGCGAGGGCGTGAAGACCATCGTCGTGCTCAGCGACGACATCGAGAAGTGGTCGGACAAGTCGATCTTCCCGGCCGGCGTCGAGTTCCACGACCGCAAGGAGCTCGACGCGGTGCAGAAGCGCCTGCGCGAGACCCCGGGCACCACCGTGCTGATCTACGACCAGACCTGCGCCGCCGAGAAGCGCCGCCGGCGCAAGCGCGGCAAGATGCCGGACCCGGCCAAGCGCGTCGCCATCAACTCGCTGGTCTGCGAGGGCTGCGGCGACTGCGGCGTGAAGTCCAACTGCGTCAGCGTGCTGGCCAAGGAAACCGAGTACGGCCGCAAGCGCGAGATCGACCAGAGCAACTGCAACAAGGACTTCAGCTGCGTGCAGGGCTTCTGCCCCAGCTTCGTCACCATCAAGGGCGGCGGCCTGCGCAAGCGCAAGGGCGTGGACGCGGCCGAGCGCCTGGCCCGGCTGCCGCAGCCGGAGTTCCGCTCCGACCTCGAGCAGCCCTGGAACATCCTGATCACCGGCGTCGGTGGCACCGGCGTGGTGACCATCGGCGCCCTGCTGGGCATGGCCGCGCACCTGGAGAACAAGGGCGCCAGCGTGCTCGACCAGACCGGCCTGGCGCAGAAGGGCGGCGCGGTGACCACGCATGTGCGCATCGCCCGCTCGCCGGCCGACATCCATGCCGTGCGCATCGCCGCCGGCGAGGCCGACCTGGTGCTGGGCTGCGACATGGTCGTGGTGAACGACTACTGGTCGCTGTCGAAGATCCGCGCCGACCGCACCGAGGTGGTGCTGAACGACTACCAGGCCATGCCTGGGCCGTTCACCCGCCTGCCGGACATGCAGTTCCCGGCCGCCGGCATCGTCGAGGCGGTGCGCACCGCCCTGGGCGGCCGCGAGCCGCTGCAGGTGGCGGCCACCGAGATCGCCACCGCCCTGCTGGGTGATGCCATCGCCACCAACCTGTTCATGCTGGGCGTGGCCTGGCAGCGCGGCCTGGTGCCGGTCAGCTTCGAGGCCCTGATCCGCGCCATCGAGCTCAACGGCGCCGCGGTGGAGATGAACAAGCAGGCCTTCGCCTGGGGCCGCCTGGCCGCCGTCGATCCGCAGGCCGTGCTCGAGGCCGCCGGCCTCGCGGAGCAGCCGGCCGCTGCCGGCCCGGCCGATCCGCTGGACGACGAGCGCATCAGCGAGTCGCTGGACGAGATGATCGAGCGCCGCGCCGCCTTCCTCACCGACTACCAGGACAAGGCGTACGCCGGCCGCTACCTGGCCCTGGTGGACAAGGTGCGCCAGGCCGAGGCGCGCAGGCTGCCGGGCTCGACGAAGCTGACCGAGGCGGTGGCCCGCTACTACTTCAAGCTCATGGCCTACAAGGACGAGTACGAGGTGGCGCGCCTGTACACCTCGGGCGAGTTCCGCAAGCGCATCGAGCAGCAGTTCGAGGGCGACTACCGCCTGCACTTCAACCTGGCGCCGCCGCTGTTCTCCAGGCGTGATGCCGAGGGCCGGCTGATCAAGAAGGAGTACGGCCCCTGGGTGTTCACGCTGTTCAGGCTGCTGGCGACGATGAAGGGCCTGCGCGGCACCGCCTTCGACATCTTCGGCCGCACGGAGGAGCGGCGCATGGAGCGGCAGCTGATCGCCGACTA
>DATGPR010000056.1:0-2266 GCA_035304725.1 Arenimonas sp. | reverse complement strand
ACGCCCCGCTTCGCCGATGCCCTGCGCATCCGCGGCCTGGGCAGCCGCGGCCCGCCCCTGCTCCGCTGACGAACCGCCACCGGTTTTCCGCGCGGCCGCGCCGCGCCACAACGTCACGGAGTTCCCATGTCCACAGCGATTCCCGCGGTGCGCGCGCTCGCGCCGCTTTCCCTCGCCCTGCTCGCGGCCCTGGCGGCGCCCGCGCGGGCCGATGCCGGCACCGATGCCGGTGAACACGGCCACCACGAACACGACGCCACCCTGCATGCCGAGCACCACGGCCCCCGGCCCGACGGCACCGAGGCCCTGCCCTACGCGCCGACGCTGGCCGCCGTCGTCGTCACTTCGGAAGCGCCGGTGTCGCCGCTCACCTGGGTCACCGACCCGGGCCTGCCGCGGCAGCCGGTGCCGGCCAGCGATGGCGCCGACTACCTGCGCACCATTCCCGGCTTCAGCCTGGTGCGCAACGGCGGCAGCAATGGCGATCCGGTGCTTCGCGGCATGTTCGGCTCGCGCCTGAACCTGCTGAGCAACGACGGCACGATGCCCGGCGCCTGCCCGGGCCGCATGGACAACGCCATGTCCTACGTCGCCCCGGAAACCTACGACCGCCTCACCGTCATCAAGGGCCCGCAGACGGTGCTCTGGGGCCCGGGCGCCTCGGCCGGCACGGTGCGCTTCGAGCGCACGCCCGAACTGTTCGAGGAGCCCGGCGCGCGCCTGGACGGCAGCCTGCTGTTCGGCAGCTTCGGCCGCCGCGACCAGGTGCTGGACGCGGCGCTCGGCTCGCCCACGGGCTATCTGCGCTTCGGCGGCAACCGCTCCGAATCCGATGACTACCGCGACGGCGACGGCCGCACCGTCGCCTCGGCCTGGAAGAAGTGGAACGCCGACGTCGCCCTGGGCTGGACGCCTTCCGCCGACACCCTGCTCGAACTCAGCGCCGGCACCGGCGATGGCGAGGCGCGCTACGCCACCCGGCAGATGGACGGCACCCGGTTCGAACGCGAGAGCTACGGCCTGCGCTTCCGCCACGAACGGGCCGAGGGCGTGCTGGCGCGGGTGGAAGCCAACCTCTTCCACAACACCGCCGACCATCTGATGGACAACTACGGCCTGCGCGATCCCTATCCCGATGGCCCGATGCCCATGCCCATGGCCTCGAACGTGGAGCGGCGCAGCCGCGGCGGCCGCGTCGCGCTGAGCTGGCGGCTGCCGGGCGTGGAGCTGGTCACCGGCGTGGATACCCAGGACAGCCGGCACCGCAGCCGCCACGGCATGGGCCGCGATACCTGGCAGGCACTGCCCTGGCTGGCCGATGCGCAGTTCGACCAGCTCGGGCTGTTCGCCGAGGCCACCTGGCACATGAGCGAAGAGCGCCGGCTGGTGGCCGGCCTGCGCGGCGATCGCGCCGAGGTGCAGGACCTGCGCAGCACGATCGGCATGGGCAAGGGCATGAGCATGCCCAACCCCACCGCCGGCCTCACCCGCGAGGAAGATCTGGCCAGCGGCTTCCTGCGCCTGGAGCAGGATTTCGCCGAAGGCCGCGGCGGCTGGTTCGCCGGCATCGGCCGGGTCGAGCGCATGCCCGATTACTGGGAGCTGTTCTCGCCGCAGCACGGCCCCGCCGGCGAGATCAACGCCTTCGCGGGCGTGAGGCCGGAGGTCACCACGCAGCTGGATGTCGGCCTGCAGGTTCGCGGCGAGCGCCTGGATGCCTGGGTGTCGGCCTATGCCGGCCGCATCGAGGACTACATCCTCTTCACCTGGAGCAGCGGCGGCATGATGGGCAGCATGACCACCGTCGGCCAGGTCGACGCCGACATCCATGGCGCCGAAGCGGGCCTGGAATTCCGCCCGCGCCAGAACTGGCGTCTCGGCGGCAGCCTGGCCTGGGCCTGGGGCGAACAGCGCGGGCACCCCCTGCCGCTGCCGCAGATGCCGCCGCTGGAAGCGCGCCTGGAAGCCGCTTACGACACCGGCCAGTGGAGCGTGGGCGCCCTGCTGCGCGCGGCCGCGCGGCAGGACCGCATCGCGCCGGACCAGGGCAATGTGGTCGGTCGCGATCTCGGCGAAAGCCCGGGCTTCGCCACGCTCGCGCTCAACGGCAGCTGGCGGGTGAACAGCCGGCTCAAGCTGAGCGCCGGCGTCGACAACCTGTTCGACCGCCGCTACAGCGAGCACCTGAACCTGGCCGGCGTCGCCGACTTCGGCTGGCCGGCCGATCCGGTGCGCATCACCGAGCCCGGCCGCCTGCTCTGGCTGA
>DATGPR010000055.1:0-12696 GCA_035304725.1 Arenimonas sp. | reverse complement strand
TAGTAGGCGTTCACCGTCTGCGGGCTCATGCCCCATTCGCTGCGGTCGACCGGCTTGCCGATCTTGTCGAGGTTGAAGCGGTAGTTGAAGGCGGCCGCGGCGGCGACATTGCCGGCGTAGCTGTCACGGCTGATGCCCAGGCCGTTCCAGTCGCGCCACTTGTCCGGGTAGCCGATCTTGGGCGTGAAGGTGGACCACTTCTCCAGGGCCTTGGCCCTGGTCTCCTCGCTCATCCACTCGAGGTTCTCCAGGCGGGTCTTGAGCGCCTGGCGCAGGTTGCCGACCAGCTGCTCCATCTTGGCCTTGGACTCCGGCGGGAAGGCCTGCTCGACGTAGAGCTGGCCGAAGCCCTCGCCCATGGCCATGTTCAGCGCGGTCAGCACCCGTTTCCAGCGCGGCTGCATCTCCTGCTGGCCGGCCAGGGTCTTGCGGTAGAAGTCGTAGTTGGCCTGCTCGAAATCGCTGGAGAGGAAGGGCGAGGCGGCGTCGATGGCGCGGAAGCGCAACCAGGCCTGCCACTGTTCCAGCGGCACCTCGGCCAGCATCCGGTCGAACTCGGCGAAGAAGCCCGGCGTCGCCAGCGAGAACTTCTCCGGCGCCGGCACGTTCAGGGCGGCGAAGAAACCGCTCCAGCTGAAGTTGGGCGTGCTGGCGTCGGCCTCGTCCAGGCTGACCGGGCGGTAGCGGCTGGCCGGGTCACGCAGTTCGACGCGGCTCAGCGAGGCCTGCGCCAGCCGCGTCTCGAAGGCCAGTACCTGCTCGGCCTGGGCCTTGGCAGTTTCCTCGTCGGCGCCGGCCAGGCCGAGCACGCGGGCGACATGCGCCTTGAAGGCTTCGCGGATGGCGGCAAAGTCCTCGCGGTCCTCGACGTAGTAGCCGCGCTCGGGCAGCGACAGGCCGCCCTGGATGGCGTAGGCGATGTTCGTGCCCGAATCGTTGTAGTCGGCCATCGCGAAGAAGCCGAACAGCATGCCCTGGCCGCGGGCATAGGCCTCGCCCAGGTAGGCCGGGATGTCGGCGTTGGAAGCGATCGCGGCGATGCGGTCGAGCTCGGGCTGGACCGGCGACAGGCCGGCGGCCTCGATCGCCGCCTCGTCCATGCCGGAGGCGAAGAAGTCGCCGACCTTCTGCTCCATGCTGCCCACCGGCCACTGGCCGGCGGCGGCCGCCTTGGCGATCTCGTGCTGCACTTCCAGCGAACGCTCGCCGAGCAGGGCGAAGGCGCCCCAGGTGGTGCGGTCGCCCGGCACCGGGTTGGCGGCCAGCCACTTGCTGTTGACGAAGCCGTTGAAGTCCTGGCAGGCCTCGATCGAGGTGTCGAGGTCTTCGGCGCGCAGCGAGATCGGCTGCAGCTTCACCGCCGACAGGTCCACTTCCAGCTTCGGCCTGGCCGATGACTCGGGTGCCTCGGAGGCGGGCTGGCAGGCGGCGAGGCCCAGGCTGACGGCGACGGCGAGGGCAAGGGGCTTGAACGTGGACGGGGACATGGCGGGCTCACGGCTGCGGGACAGGGCGTCGAGGGTAGGAGCTTCGCGACCTGTGCGGGTAGGCCATTGGTCATGGTCGGGCGAACGCCGTCCGCAGGGCGCGCATACGGTGGCGCATTGCCAGATCCCCGGCGGAACGGCTATCGTCCGTCCGTCGGTCCTGGACTCCCATGCTCATGAAGCCCCGTTTCCAGACCCGCAGCCACGCCGGCGGCCTGTTCCCGCGCCGGTGTCCTGAAGGTCTACGCGCATCCGCGCGATTCGCACGCCCGCAGGCGTCGTCTCTTCCCGCCCGCGCTCCGGCGCCGGGGCGGACGGTGGAATTCCCGAGCTTCGTTGCCGCCATTCCGGCGGTTTCCGGGTTGCCCCGGTCCTGACGCCTGCCCGGCTTCCGCGCCCCCGGGCGTGGCGGCCGGCCCACCGTTGTTTTGCGCGAATCGCGAGGAGTAGCAAATGCGTGTGTTGGCCTGTGACGGCATCCATCCCGAGGGTCTGGCCCTGTTCCGCCAGGCCGGCTGGGAGGTCGAGGAGAGCGAGGCGATCAAGGACCCCAAGGTCCTGGCGGCCCGGCTGGAGAACGTGGACGCGGTGCTGGTGCGTTCGGCCACCCCGGTGCCGGCCGAGGCCCTGGCGCGGGCGACGGCCCTGAAGGTGATCGGCCGCGCCGGCGCCGGCGTGGACACGATCGACGTCGATGCCGCCACCGCCCGCGGCATCGCCGTGATGAATGCGCCGGACGGCAACACCCTGGCCGCCGCCGAGCATGCGCTGGCGCTGCTGTTCGCCCTGGCCCGGCACGTGCCGCGCGCCGATGCCGGCATGAAGCAGGGTGAGTGGCCCAAGGCCGGTCTCACCGGTTTCGAGCTCGAGGGCAAGCGCCTGGGCGTGATCGGCCTGGGCCGCATCGGCTCGACGGTGGCGCGCAAGGCCCAGGGCATCGGCATGGACGTGGCCGCCTACGATCCCTTCCTGCCGCCCGCTGCCGCCGGCAAGGGCAGCGTGCCGCTGATGGCCCTGGACGAGCTGCTGGCCTGGGCCGACGTGGTGACCCTGCACATCCCGCGCACCAGGGAAACCACCCACCTGCTCAACGAGGAGCGGCTGCGCCGCATGAAGCCGGGCGCCTTCCTGGTCAATGCCGCCCGCGGCGGCCTGGTCGACGAGGCGGCGCTGCTGCAATTGCTCGACGAGGGCCATATCGGCGGCGCCGCGCTCGACACCTTCGCCACCGAGCCGCTGCCCAAGGATTCGCCGCTGCGCAACCATCCGCGCCTGATCCTGACCCCGCACCTGGGCGCCAGCACCGGCGAGGCGCAGCAGGCGGTCAGCACCATCCTGGCGCGGCAGATCATCGACTACGTGACCACCGGCGCCGTCGCCGGCTGCGTCAACCTGCCGCCGCTGACGCCGGAAGTAGCGCGCGAGATCGGCCCCTGGATGCCGCTGATGACGGCCCTGGGCAAGCTGGCCGCGCGCCTGGTGCCGGCACCGGTGAAGCTGCACGTGAGCTATGCCGGCCGCACCGAGGGCCTGGATACGCGGCCGCTGACCCGACTGCTGGTCGCCGCGCTGCTGGGCCCGGCCTCGGGCCGGGTGACGCCGGTGAACGCGCTGCAGGAAGCCGCCGCCCGTGGCCTGGAAGTGGCCGAGACCGTCGGTGGCGACGGCGACGGCTTCGACCGCCTGCTGCGCCTGCGCGTGGAAGGCGAGGGCCGCGTCCGCGAGATCGAGGCGACCCTGCACCGCGGCCCGCGCGTGGTGCGCCTGGACGGCGTCGAACTGGACTTCGATCCGCAGTCGCACCTGCTGCTGATGCGCAACGAGGACCGCCCCGGCGTGATCGGCCTGGTCGGTTCGCACCTGGGCGCGGCCGGCATCAACATCGTCAACTTCTCGCTGGGCGCCACCGGCGACGGCGGCGCGGTCGCCGCCATCACCGTCGACCGGCCGGTGCCGGAGCCGCAGCTGGTCGCGCTGCGTTCCATCCCCGGCATCCTTTCGATGGAGCAGCCCTGATGCGCATCCTGCTGGCACGACACGGAGAGACGCCCTGGAACGCCGAAGGCCGCTACCAAGGCCAGCGCGACATCGCCCTCTCGCCGGTGGGCGAAGGGCAGGCGCAGGCCCTGGGCCGGCGACTGGCGGAAGTGCCGATCACCCGCGCGGTGGCCTCGCCGCTGGCGCGGGCGCGCCGCACCGCCGAGCTGGCCCTGGGCGAAGCGCGGCGCGGGCTGCTGCGCCTGGACGAGGGCCTGGCCGAGATCAACCACGGCGAATGGGAAGGCCTGCTGGCCTCGGAAATCCGCGAACGCGACCCTGAACGCCTGCGCCAGTGGCGCGAACAACCCGATGCGGTGCTCATGCCCGGCGGCGAATCGCTGCCGCAGGTGGCCGAGCGCGCCTGGGCGGCCTTCGCCCGCGCCTGCGAGGGCCTCGATGGCGAGGACCTGCTGCTGGTCGTCGCCCACGATGCCGTCAATCGGGTGATCCTGTGCCGGGTGCTGGGCCTGCCGCTGAACCGGCTGTGGAGCTTCCGCCAGGCGCCGACCACACTGAACCTGCTGGAGGGCGCCGGCGTGGACGCGCTCGAGGTGGTCCGCCTCAACGACTGCCAGCACCACACCCCGCTGTTCGGCGAGGCCGTGCACCGGGCGCTGTGAGGGCCGGCTACCGCCGGGCTTCGGCCCGGCGGCGCTTGCTCAGAACAGGCGGCAGAGGATCTGGAAGTTGGCGGCCACCAGGCCGCCGAACCAGGCGCCGGCGCTCAGGCCACCGCAGCCGGCCGCGAGCAGCAGGCGGCGGAGCAGCGGCCTTTCCGCCTCGGTGACGAAGGGCAGGGCCAGCTCGACCAGCACCACCGCCACGCCTGCCCAGAAGTAGCTGCGCAGGCCCCATTCGCAGGAGTGTGGCGCGGCGACGAAGGCGAAGCCGAACAGCGCGGCCGGCAGCAGCAGCGCGAAGATCCAGGTGGCGGGATTCAGGCCCATGACTGCGGACACGCAGTCCGGCGCCAAGACCAGACACACACCGGCGCGCCCGGCCAAGGGGCCATCGCCGCGGACGGCCGCCGCCCGGATAATGCCGGGATGGAACGCACCCTCGAGCAGTGGCTGGACTACCAGCAGCAGGTCCACCCCAGGACCATCGACCTGGGACTGGAACGGGTGGGCGAAGTCGCCCGCCGCCTTGGCCTGGGCCGGCCGGCCCGGCATGTGGTCACGGTGGCCGGCACCAATGGCAAGGGCTCGACGGTGGCCTACCTGGAGGCGATCGGCCGCGCCGCCGGCTGGAGGGTCGGCGCCTACACCTCGCCGCACCTGCTGCGCTACAACGAACGCGTGCGCATCGATGGCACCGAGGCCACGGACGCGGCCCTGGTATCCGCCTTCGAACGCATCGAGGCCGCCCGCGGCGAGCTGCCGCTGACCTATTTCGAGTTTGGCACCCTGGCGGCGCTGCTGCTGTTTTCCGACGCCGGCCTGGACCTGGCCATCCTCGAGGTCGGCCTGGGCGGCCGCCTGGATGCCACCAACATCGTCGACCCGGACGTGGCCGTGATCACCACCGTGGACCTGGACCACCAGGACTGGCTGGGCGGCGACCGCGAAGCCATCGGTGGCGAAAAGGCCGGCATCCTGCGCGCCGGCAAGCCCTGCGTGCTGGCCGAGCGCGACCCGCCGTCCTCGGTGCTGCGCCGCGCCTATGTGCTGGGCGCCTACGCCATCCGCGGCCATTCCGACTACCTGATCGACGAACTGGACGACGGCCGCTGGCGCTGGCGCGAGCCGGGCTGGGAAATCGAGCTGCCGCCGCCGGCCATGGAGGCGCCGGTCCAGCGCGAGAACGCCGCCGCCGCCATCGCCGCCCTGCGCGCCCTGGACCTGCCGCTGCCGGACCGGGCCATCGTCGCCGGCGTCGCCTCCGCCCGTGTTCCGGGCCGGCTGCAGCGCCTGCCGGGTCGGCCCGAACGCGTGCTCGACGTCGCCCACAACCCGCAGGGCGCGCGCCAGCTGGCCGCCTGGCTGCAGGCGCATCCGAAGGAACCGACGGTGGCGGTGTTCTCCGCCCTGGCCGACAAGGACATCGCCGCCCTGGCCGAACCCATGGCCGGGCTGGTGCAGGCCTGGCACCTGGGCCCGATCACCGACGCCGGCCCACGCGGCCTGGACGCCGGGGCCCTGGCCGAACGCCTGGCGAAGGTGGTGCCCGCCGACCGGCTGCGCCTGCATGCCAGTCTGGACGAGGCCCTGGCCGCCGCCGGTGCCGAGGCCGGAGGGGAAGGGCGTGTGCTGGTATTCGGTTCTTTCCACACCGTGGCTGAAGCCCTGGGCAAGGAATGACCGGGCCGGGGTCGCGGGCCGGCTATAATTCGCCCGTCTCTCCGGCCGGGACCCCGCATCGATGGATCAAGCCCTGAAACAGCGCCTGATCGGCGCCGCCGTGCTGGTCGCGCTCGCGATGATCTTCCTGCCGATGCTGCTGCAGGAGCGCGAGGAAGCCCTGGACGATGCCGCCCGCGTGCCGCTGGAAATGCCGGCCGCGCCGGAGCAGGACTTCGAGACCCGCGAGCTGCCGCTGCTGCAGCCGATGCCGCCGGCCGAAGGCGAGGCGGTGCTGGGCCTGGATCCCGATGCCGCCGCCGACCCCGATGCCGTGGTCACCGTCGAACCGGAAACGCCGGCGCCGCGCCAGGAGGACCCGGTGATCGACGAGACGCCGGTGCAGGCGGTGGACGCCGCCACCGGTCAGCCGCTGGCCGCGCCCGGCCAGCCGGCAGCCGCCGCGCCGGCCCCGGCCCCGACGCCTGCTCCCGCGCCCGCCGCCGAACCGGCCCTGCCGCCGACCGCCGCCGGCGGCAACTGGGCGGTGAACGTCGGCAGCTTCTCCAATCTCGACAATGCCCGCGCCCTGGCCCAGCGCCTGCGCGCACAGGGCCTGCAGGTCAGCAGCGAAACCGTGGACGTCAACGGCAAACCGGCGATGCGCCTGCGCGTCGGCCCCTATGCCGAGCGCGCCCTTGCCGAGGCCGCGCGCCTGCGGGTGGAATCGGTCTCGGGCAGCAAGGCGGCAGTGGTCGCGCTGTCCGCCGACGCCACGCCGGCGCCGGCCAAGCCTGCCGCCGCGCCCACGGTCGGTTTCGCCGTGCAGCTGGGCGCGCTCAGCAACGAGGCGGACGCCACCGCCCTGCGTGATCGTGCCCGCGCCGCCGGCTTCGTCGCCTTCCACCAGCGGGTGAACACCGAGCGCGGCCCGGTCTGGCGCGTGCGCGTGGGCCCCGAGGCCGACCGCGCCGCCGCCGAACGGCTGAAGGAGCGCGTGGCCGAAACCCTGGGTCTGCGCGAGGCCATCGTCGTGCCGCATCCGTGACCCGGCGCCCGGACCCGCGATGCTGACCGTCGCCGATTACGTCCTGCTGGTGATCCTGCTGGTCTCCATGGCCGTCGGGCTGTGGCGCGGTTTCCTGGTGGAAGTGCTGTCGCTGACGGTGTGGGTGGCCGCCTTCTGGCTGTCGATCGGTTTCGGTGGCGATGTCGCCAACTGGTTCAGCGGCGTCGGGCAGCCGGCGGCGCGGCTCTTCCTCGGCCATGCCAGTGTCTTCCTCGGCGTGCTGCTGCTCGGCGGCCTGGCGACCTGGCTGCTGGGCAAATTCATCGCCAATACCGGCCTGTCGGCCACCGACCGGGTGCTGGGCCTGGGTTTCGGCCTGGCGCGCGGCCTGGTGCTGGGCTGCGCCGGCGTGCTGCTGCTGGGCTTCACGCCGATGCCGAACGATCCCTGGTGGCAGGAATCGCGCCTGCTGCCCGGTTTCCAGCGCGGCGCCGAATGGATGGCCGGCTTCCTGCCGCCGTCAGCCGCCGCCGAACTGAATTTCCCCGCCCTTGCCCGGGTCGTCGGCCAGGCCGGCGATGCCATGGCATTGCCCGAAACACCCCCCGCCGGGAGCGAAGCGCCCGGCACGCCCGAAGTACCGGAGAACTGAACCATGTGCGGCATCATCGGAATCGCCGGCGTCAGCGACGTCGCCGCGGCCCTCTACGACGGTCTGACCGTGCTGCAGCACCGTGGCCAGGACGCCGCCGGCATCGCCACCCTCGACGGCCGCCGCCTCTGCCTGCACAAGGGCAACGGCATGGTAAAGGAGGTGTTCGATGAGCGCGCCATGGCCGGCCTGACCGGTCGCGTCGGCATCGGCCATTGCCGCTACCCGACCGCCGGCTCCGAGGGCAGTGACGAGGCCCAGCCCTTCTACGTCAACTCGCCCTATGGCATCGCCCTGGCGCACAACGGCAACCTGATCAACACCGACGAGCTGCGCCGGCTGGTGTTCGAGCAGGACCGCCGCAACGTCAACACCGAATCCGATTCCGAGGTGTTGCTGAACGTGTTCGCGCACGAGCTGCAGAACCAGGGTGAGCTCAGCCCGCGGGCGGCGGTGCGGGCGGTGGCCGGCGTGCACCGGCGCTGCACCGGCGGCTATGCCGTGGTCAGCATGGTGATCGGCCTGGGCCTGGTGGCCTTCCGCGATCCGCATGGCATCCGGCCGCTGGTGCTGGGCAAGCGCGAGACCGCCAATGGCGTCGAATACGCCGTCGCTTCCGAGAGCGTGGCGCTGGACATCCTCGGCTTCGTGCGCGAGCGCGACCTGCTGCCGGGCGAGTGCGTGGTCGCCAGCGCCGATGGCCGCCTGCATGCCGAGGTCTGCGCCGAGCCGGCCGAGCACCGGCCCTGCATCTTCGAGTACGTGTACTTCGCCCGCCCGGACTCGATGATCGAGAACATTTCCGTGCACAAGGCGCGCATGCGCATGGGCGTCACCCTCGGCCAGAAGATCCTGCGCCTGCGCCCGGACCACGACATCGACACGGTGATCCCGATCCCCGACACCTCGCGCGACGCCGCCCTGGAGATCGCCAACCTGCTCGGGGTGAAGTACCGCGAGGGCTTCGTCAAGAACCGCTACGTCGGCCGCACCTTCATCATGCCCGGCCAGGGCCAGCGGCAGCGTTCGGTGCGGCGCAAGCTCAATCCGATCCCGCTGGAGTTCCGTGACCGGGTGGTGCTGCTGGTGGACGATTCCATCGTCCGTGGCACCACCAGCCAGCAGATCGTGCAGATGGCCCGCGATGCCGGCGCGCGCAAGGTCTACCTGGCCTCGGCGGCGCCGCCGGTGCGGCATCCGAACGTCTACGGCATCGACATGCCCTCGGCCGAGGAGCTGGTGGCGCACAACCGCAGCGAGGCCGAGATCGAGAAGCTGCTGGGCTGCGACTGGCTGGTTTACCAGGATTTGGCCGACCTCGAGGCGGCGGTGGCCGGGCCCAAGTTCCCGGGCCGCAAGTTCGACAGCAGCTGCTTCAGCGGCGAATACGTCACCGGCATTCCCGACGGCTACTTCGACCGCCTCCGCCAGCTCCGCTCCGACGAGGCAAAGCGCAAGCGGCGGGCGGGGTGAGTTTTGTGCCGCGGATGGAGCAGTTCCAGGCATTCCCCGGTGAACCTCCGCACTCCAGCGATCCAGTCCGGCCAGCCTTGTCCGCGTCCACCCGCGTAAATCCGCGTCAAGGAAAATGAATCCCTCACTGTTCGACGCAGCCCACGAATGTCTGGCGATCCGGGAGCCGGCGGAGAAGGTGCGGCGGACGCACGAGCTGGCGGCGGCTTTCCGCGCAGGCGATCTGGTGATCCCGGAAGAAGCGCCGGCGCCGGAGCCGATCGGTGTGCCGGGGCGGCCGGAGCGGCCGCGGCTGGTGATGCCGCGCGAGGTGCCGCAGCGCGGCCTCGGCAGTGTCGAGGGCAGGGCGGCCTTCCTGCATGCCATCGCCCACATCGAGTTCAACGCCATCAACCTGGCCTGGGACGCGGTCTACCGCTTCCGCGGCATGCCGGCGCCGTACTACGCCGACTGGGTCGGCGTGGCCGACGACGAGGCCCGGCATTTCATGCTGGTCAGCGATCGCCTGGGCGAGCTCGGCTATGCCTACGGCGATTTCGACGCCCACAACGGCCTGTGGGAAATGGCGATGAAGACCGCCGACAGCGGTCTCAGGCGCATGGCCCTGGTGCCGCGGGTGCTGGAGGCGCGCGGGCTGGATGTCACGCCCGGTATGATCGCCCGCCTGCGCGCCAACGGGGACGAGGCTTCGGCGGCCATCCTGGAGATCATCCTGCGCGAGGAAGTCGCGCACGTCGCCGCCGGCAGTCGCTGGTTCCACTGGCACTGCGAGCGCGAAGGCCTGTCGCCGATGCGCGAATTCATCCGGCTGGTGCGCGAGGCCGTGCGCGGCGGCGTGCGCGGGCCCTTCAACCGGCCGGCCCGCCTGGCCGCCGGATTCGGCGAGCCGGAACTGGCCGCCCTGGAAGCCATGGAGGACTGAGCATGCGTCGAATCCCCGCCCTGTCGCTGGCCCTCGTGCTGTGCCTGGGCGCCTGCGCCGCGCCCGAGCCGCCGGATCCGGCCATGGACGAGCAGGCCGGTGCCGCCCTGCTGGCGAAGTACGAGCAGGCCCGCGCCGACGGCAATCCCGAGCTGGCCGAGCAGCTGGGCAACGAACTCGACGACCTGCATGGCAAGACCAGCGCCGCCGCGACCATGCGCGAAAGCATCGATGAGGTGCGCCGGCAGGCCGAGGAACTGCGCGAGAAGCGCCGCCTGCTGGAACTGTGGGACTACCAGTCGATTCCCGTGCCCGGCGGCACCCAGCACACCGCCGCCCTCTACAGCCGCGTGCCGGAGTGGAACGAGGACAGCGGTGCGCCGCCGCCGCAGCCGGACGCGCGCCTGATCCTGCGCCGGCATCCGGAATGGGGCGACAGCGCCTACCTGGTGCTGCAGATGAGCGACCTGCGCTGCGGCCCGCCCTGCAACCTCTCCATCCGTTTCGACGGCGGCGAGGATCAGCGTTTTGCCGGCGAACCGGCCGATACCGGCACCGGCCCGGCCCTGTTCATCAAGGACCGCAAGCGTTTCCTCGACGCCATGGACGCTGCCGGCGAGGTGCGCATCCAGCTGCCGCAGTCGGGCGCGCTGTCGCCGGTGTTCACCTTCGAAGTCGCCGGCTTCGACCGCGCTCGCCACGAAGCCGGTCCGGTGAAGGACTAGAGCCCGCCCAGGGCGCAGCCGTCGGCGTCCACGCGCAGCACCGAGGCCTGCTCGTACCAGTCGCCCAGGACGATGCGGGTGGCCGGCTGGCCGTCCAGCAGCAGGTGGTGGATGGCCGGGCGGTGGGTGTGGCCGTGGATCAGGCGGTGCACGCCGTAGCGGCGCATCGTTGCCTCGACCGTCGCCGGCGTGACGTCGGTGATGGCCTCGGACACGCCCTGCTGGTGCGCCTGGCTGGCGGCGCGCGCCTGCGCCGCGAAGGCCTTGCGCGCTTCCAGCGGCTGGGCCAGGAACTGCGCCTGCCAGGCTGGATCGCGCACCTGCCGGCGGAAGGCCTGGTAGGCGCTGTCGTCGCTGCACAGCAGGTCGCCGTGCATCAGCAGGGTGGGCTGGCCGTAGAGCTCGAGCACGCAGGGATCGGGCAGCAGGGTGGCGCGGCAATGTTCGGCCATGCGCGGGCCGAACAGGAAGTCGCGATTGCCGCGCATCAGGAACACCGGCACGCCGCTGTCGGCCACGTCGGCGAGGGCGGCGCAGACGCTGGCGCCGGGTTCGCCCGGATCGTCGTCGCCGACCCAGGCCTCGAACAGGTCGCCGAGGATGTACAGGGCCTCGGTCCGGCGCGCCTCGCCGGCCAGCAGGCCGAGGAAGGCGGCGGTGGCCTCGGGTCGGCCGGAATCCAGGTGCAGGTCGGAGACGAACAGCGTGCTCACGGCCGGCGCTCCTTGCCCGCGGCCTGCGCCTCGTCGGCAGGGCTCGCGGCCGGCCCGCCCTCGATCAGCTGCACGCGCTCGATCACCACCGGCGTGCGCGGCACCCAGGCATCGAAGGGCCCCTGCGCCCCGGTCGGCACCGCGGCGATCCGGTCCAGCACCTCCATGCCCTGGACCACGCGTCCGAACACCGTGTAGCCGGCGGTGTAGGGATCCTGGCTGCCCGGCTGGCCGTCGAACTGCGGGTTGTCGGCCAGGTTGATGAAGAACTGGGTGGTGGCCGAGTCCAGCACGCCGCGGTCACGGGCGGCGGCGATGCTGCCGCGCCGGTGCGTGAGGCCGTTGCCGCCCTCGTGCGGCACCGGATGCCGCACCGGCTTCTGCTGCAGGTCGGGGGTGAAGCCGCCGCCCTGGATCAGCAGGCCCGGCACCACCCGGTGGAAGGTGGTGCCGTTGTAATGCCCTTCGCGGGCATAGGCCAGGAAATTGGTGACGGTGAGCGGCGCCGCGACCGGATCCAGCTCCAGCACCATTTCGCCCAGCGAGGTCACCATCAGCACGCGCGGCGGCACCGGCGCGGCGCCGGTGGCGGGCGCCGAAGGCGGCGCGGCGGGCAGGGGCATGGCCAGCGCCAGCCAGGCGGCCAGCATCAGCAGGGGGCGGAGGGACATCCGCGGCTCCGGTCGATCGGGAATGCGCCCATGGTAGCGCAGGCACCGGTGGTGACGGCCGGGCTATGCTGTCAGTCCCCACATCCGAGGAGACCGCCATGCGCATGCTGATGTCCGCCCTGACCGTCGCCTTCGCCCTCCTGGCCTCGCCGCTGGCCGCCAGCGAGCTGCCGCGTTCGCCCTCGCCGGAAGGGGCGGAGCTCTATTTCATCTCGCCGGCCGATGGCGAGGTGGTGAAGGGGCCGGTGACGGTGCGTTTCGGCCTGCGCGGCATGGGCGTGGCCCCGGCCGGCACGGTTGCCGAGGGCACGGGCCACCATCACCTGATCGTCGATGCGCCGCTGCCGCCGGCCGGCCTGCCCATTCCCAACGACGCCAACCATCTGCATTTCGGCAAGGGCCAGACCGAGACCACGCTGGAGCTGCCGCCGGGCCAGCACACGCTGCAGCTGCTGCTGGGCGACCACTCGCACATCCCGCACGACCCGGTGGTGGCGTCGGAGGTCATCACCATCACCGTGGAGTAACCCGCGACCGGCCCCGTGACCGGGGGCTGACGGGACGCCTGCTGGCGGGCACCGTCGGCCCCGGGGCTGGAGGCTTGGCGGGTGGCGGCGCCGCGATGCGAGGGGGGCGCCCCGTCGGCCTCTTGCCAAGCGCCATCCCTGGCGGCAAAGGCCGCCCGCTACGGGCTTCCTGCCCTCCGCTTCGGTTCGTCCCCCCTC
>DATGPR010000054.1:0-3009 GCA_035304725.1 Arenimonas sp. | reverse complement strand
CGGCGACTGGCTGGGCAGCTACCGCCAGCGCGATGCCGTCGACCTGGCGGTGGCCCGCATCGCCACCCGCCTCTCGCGCAATGGCGACAAGCTGGTGGCCTGCCTGCCCATCCTGCGCGCCAACGAGTCGGCCGTGCAGGCCGGCTTCGACACCTTCTTCCCGGAACTGCAGCAGTACGTCGAGCAGCAGCGACGGGACGCGCAGGCCTGACGCCGCAGGGCGGGCCGCTGGCCGGCCTGTGGCCGCGGCAGTGGCGGCGAATGGTCGGCTGAACGGGCGGCAGGGTCAGTTCCGGCAAACCGGTGCCTGTTCCCGCGGTGTTAGCATCGTCGCGCCGGCCGTCCCCCGGCGACCGGTCCCCCTGTTCTCAAGAATCGAGGCTCCCCCCATGAAGATCGCCATCGCTGCCGCCCTGCTCCTGGTCCTCGCGGGCTGCGGGAATGTCCGCCATCACGAAGGTTCGCACCACAAGGAAGGCAACTTCGTCCTGATCTGCCACAAGGGCAAGAAGACGCTGGAACTGCCTGCCGAAGCCGTGGATGCCCACATGGCCCATGGCGACTGGGTGGGCCGCTGCTGAACCCCGGTGCTGGACGACTGCTGGTTGCCGGCCAGCGCAAGGCTGGCCGCCCAGCCCCCAGCGAGAGCACGCCATGTCGCACCGCCCTGCCCGTCGTCGCCTCCTGACCTCTGCCCTGGCCCTGGCCGCGCTGCCGCTGGCGGCGCGCCTGCCGGCCTTCGCCGCCTCGGCCGGCGTGAGCGCCGACGAAGCCAGCCTGCGCCAGGCCTGGGCCGAGCTCGAAGCCCGCCACGGCGGCCGTCTCGGCGTGGCCGTGTGGGATACCGGCAGCGGCCTGCGCGCCAGCCACCGCGGCGACGAGCGCTTCATCATGTGCAGCACCTTCAAGCTGGTGCTGGCGGGCCAGGTGCTGGCGGCGGTGGATGCCGGCAAGGAATCGCTGGAGCGCCGCCTGCGCTGGAGTGGCGACGACCTGGTGAGCTGGTCGCCGGTGACCGAAAGGCACGTGGAAGACGGCCTGACGGTGGGCGAGCTCTGCGAGGCCACCCTCACCACCAGCGACAACACCGCCGCCAACCTGCTGCTGGCCGAACACGGCGGCCCCGCCGGCCTGACCGCCTGGCTGCGCGGCATCGGCGACGAGGTGACCCGCCTCGACCGCTTCGAACCCGGCCTCAATGTTTGGCACGAAGGCGAACCCTTCGACACCACCAGCCCCGATGCCATGCTGGACACGATGCACAAGCTGCTGCTGGGCGACGTGCTCAGCCCGGCATCACGTCAGCGGCTGACTGACTGGCTGATCGCCAACAAGACCGGCGACAACCGCATCCGCGCCGGGTTGCCCGGGTGGAAGGTGGGGGACAAGACGGGGAGTGATGGGAAGCACACCAGCAATGATATTGCGATAGCGTGGCCGCCTGGGGGCGGAGCACCGATCCTGGTGGTGGTCTACTACACGGAGTCGGACACGGATGCGGCAACCCGCGACACCGTCATTGCCAGGTCGGCGGCAGCGGTGCAAGGCCATCCAGCGCGCCGTGCAATTCCCCGCAACAGGTAAGGGCGGCCAATGGCCGCCCTTACCGACGCGCAATCCAGCCTTGCCCATCAAACGCCAATGGGATTGGCCTTCTCCACATCGATCTTGTACTGCTTGATCGCCCTGGCCACATCCTTCGCATTCATCTTGCCCTCGGCGGCCAGCGCGGCGATCGCCGCGTGGGCGATGTAGTAGCGGTCGACCTCGAAGAAGCGGCGCAGGTTGGCGCGGGTGTCGGAGCGCCCGAAGCCGTCGGTGCCCAGCACGGTGTAGCGCATCGGCACGAAGGCGCGGATCTGGTCCGGGTAGGCGCGCACGTAGTCGGTGGCGGCGATGGCCGGGCCCTGGCGGCCCTCCAGGCATTGGGTCACGTAGGGCAGGCGCGGCTTGTCTTCCGGGTGCAGGCGGTTCCAGCGCTCGGCATCGAAGCCGTCGCGGCGCAGCTCGGTGAAGCTCGGGCAGCTCCAGATGTCGGCGGTCACGCCGAAATCCTTGTCCAGCAACTCGGCGGCGGCGATGGCCTCGCGCAGGATGGTGCCGCTGCCCAGCAGCTGCACGCGCAGCTCGCCCTTCTTTGGCTTGCCGGCATCCTTGAGCAGGTACATGCCCTTGAGAATGCCCTCCTCGGCGCCCTTGGGCATCTCCGGGTGGGTGTAGTTCTCGTTCATCAGGGTGAGGTACCAGTACTCGTCCACCTGCTCCTCGAGCATGCGCCGCATGCCCTCCTGCACGATCACCGCCACCTCGTAGCCGAAGGTCGGGTCGTAGGGGCGGCAGTTCGGGATGGCGCCGGCCAGCAGGTGGCTGTGGCCGTCCTCGTGCTGCAGGCCCTCGCCGTTGAGGGTGGTGCGGCCGGCGGTGCCGCCGAGCAGGAAGCCGCGCGAACGCATGTCCGCCGCCTGCCAGGTGCTGTCGCCGATGCGCTGGAAGCCGAACATCGAGTAGTAGATGAAGAACGGCAGCATCGGCTGGTCGCTGCTGCTGTAGCTGGTGGCCGCGGCCATCCAGCTGCAGAACGCGCCCGCCTCGGTGATGCCTTCCTGCAGCACCTGGCCGGCCTGGTCCTCGCGGTAGTACATCAGCTGGTCGGCATCGACCGGCTTGTACTTCTGCCCCTGCGGCGCGTAGATGCCGATCTGCCGGAACAGTCCCTCCATGCCGAAGGTGCGCGCCTCGTCGGCGACGATCGGCACGCAGCGCGGGCCGACCTCCTTGTCGCGCAGGATGATGTTCAGCGCCTGCACGAAGGCCATGGTGGTGCTGAGCTCGCGCTCGCCGGTGCTCTTGAGCAGGCGCTCGAAGGTTTCCAGCTTCGGCACCTTCAGCTGCACGCTGGTCTTGCGCCGGCGCTGCGGCAGGAAGCCGCCGAGCCTGGCCCGGCGCTCCTTCATGTACTGCACCTCGGGCGAATCCGGGCCCGGGTGGTAGAAGGGCACCTGCGGCAGC
>DATGPR010000053.1:0-2872 GCA_035304725.1 Arenimonas sp. | reverse complement strand
CCGTGGCCCGCTATCACGCCAATGCCATCACCACGGCCGAAGTGCTGCAGGAGCTGATCGAACTGGCCAAGGACATCCGTGCGGCGCGCCAGCGCGGCGAGGAGTCCGGCCTGTCGGACGAGGAGTACGCCTTCTACATGGCGTTGGCCGAGAACAACAGTGCGGTTGAAGTAATGGGAAATAATCAGCTCATGGTGATCGCCCACGAGCTGCTGGTGAGCCTGCGCGAGAACGTGACGGTGGACTGGGCGCACCGGCAATCGGCCCGCGCCCGCATGCGGGTGCTGGTCAAGCGCATCCTGCGCAAGTACGGCTATCCGCCCGACCTCTAGGACGCGGCCGTGCAGTCGGTGCTGAGGCAGGCCGAGGCGTTGTCGTCGGCCTGGTCGTTGTCGCGTCACGAGGCAACAAACGGAACGGCAGGCGGGGGTAGGGACGAGGTGCGATAGCACAAGCTGGCCGGGAGCCACTACACTTGGCGCGCATCGGCCGCGCCGCGGCCGCAGGGACCGCAACCGGCCATGATCGTCACCCTCCCCGACCTGGTCACCCCCGCCGAGCTGGCGCAGATCAAGCAGCTGGTCGCGCGCGCCGGCTTCGCCGATGGCCGCGCCACCGCCGGCGAGCTGCTGCAGAAGGCCAAGAACAACGAGCAGATTCCCTGGAACCACCCGGTGGTGCGGGAGATCTCCGGCATCGTCATGCAGGCCCTGGGCCGCTGCGACGCCTTCATGAGCGCCGCCCAGCCGCGCCGCCTGGCCGCGATGCTGGTCAGCCGCTACCGGCCGGGCATGGCCTATGGCCTGCACGTGGACGCGCCGATCATGGCCGAGCCCAACCACGTGCGCACCGACGTTTCCTTCACCCTGTTCCTCAACGACCCCGACAGCTACGAGGGCGGCGAGCTGGCCTTCGAGTACGGCAGCGGCGAGATGGCCTTCAAGCTGCCGGCGGGTTCGGCCATCTGCTATCCCACCGGCCAGCTGCACCGCGTGCGCCCGGTGGAGAAGGGCGAGCGGCTGGCGGTGGTCGGCTGGGTGCAGAGCATGGTGCGCGACGCCGGCGTGCGCGAGTTGCTGCACGACCTGTCCGAGGCCCGCGAGATGCTGGTCGGCAAGGAAGGCCTCGAGCGCGCCCTGGACCTGATCAGCAAGTCCTATTCCAACCTGCTGCGCCGCTTCGCCGAGCCCTGAGCTTCAGACGACATGCATCGACGCTTCCGTTTCGCCTCCTTCCTCGCCTCCGCATTCCTCGCCACCCAGGCTTTCGCCGCCGACACGCCGCCGGCCGATCCCTACGCCACCGCCCGCGAGATCATCGGCGAGTTCCAGAAGATCAGCACCACCAACGGCATCGAGGAATCCTTCGTCGCCGAGATCAACGGCACCCGCCAGTACGTCTCGGTGCGCGGCAATGACCGCGACAACCCCATCCTGCTGTTCGTGCACGGCGGTCCGGCGGCGCCGGAGCTGCCGATCTCCTGGACCTTCCAGCGGCCCTGGGAGGAGTTCTTCACCGTGGTGCAGTGGGACCAGCGCGCCTCCGGCAAGTCCTGGCCGCTGAACGATCCGCAGGCGTTGCTGCCCACGCTCACGCCCGAGCAGTACCGCGACGACGCCATCGCCCTGATCGAGCTGCTGACCGAACGCTACGGCAAGCGCAAGGTGATCCTGCTCGGCCACAGCTGGGGCTCGATCCCGGGCCTGATGACGGCGGTCGCCCGGCCCGATCTGCTGCATGCCTATGTCGGCGTCGGCCAGATCATCGATTTCCGCGAGGGCGAGCGCCAGGGCTACGAGCAGGTGCTGGACTGCGTGCGCAAGGCCGGCAATGCCGACGCCGTGGCCGAGCTGGAGGCCCTGGCGCCCTATCCGGGCGACGGCCCCTTCGTCGTCGAGGCCATCGGTACCCAGCGCAAGTGGTCCATCCACTGCGGCTACCTCACCGCCGGTCGCGACAACGCCAACGCCTATTTCCGCGCGCACCGGCTTTCGCCGGAATACGGTCCGGAGGAGATCAAGGCCTGGGCTGCCGGCAGCGCCTTCAGCATCGAGCACCTGCTGCCGAAGCTGGCGGATGTCTCCTTCACCGGCATCACCCGCATGGACGTGCCGGTGATCATGTTCCTGGGCCGCGACGACTACACCACGCCGAACGCGCCGGTGCAGGCCTGGCTGCAGGCCCTGCAGGCGCCGGCCAAGCAGGAAGTGTGGTTCGAGCATTCGGCGCACGTGATCCCGGCCGACGAACCGGGCCGCACCCTGCTGGCCCTGCTCAGGCACGTGCGCCCGCACGCCGAGCGCGCGGGCGACGGCCAGCCGCTGGACTGAGGCACCGCGCTAGAGCGCCGCGCGCGCCAGGTCTTCCAGCGCCTGCATGGCCATCAGCCAGGGCGCCGGGCCGTAGCTGATCCGGGCGACGCCGGCACGGGCGAGGGCGGCCTTGTCCACCGGCCCGGCGCCGACCATCACGTTCACCGGCAGCGGCGATTCGGCGGCCACTCTGGCGATCAGGCCCGGGTCGGCCAGGCCGGGCACGAACAGGCTGTCGGCCCCGGCATCGGCGTAGAGGCGGGCGCGCTCCAGTGCGTCGTCTACCAGGCCGGCATGCGCCTCCGCCTTCGAGCGCAGGAACAGGTCGGTACGGGCATTGATGAACAGGCTGACGCCGAAGGCATCGGCGGCGGCGCGGGCCACGCGCAGGCGTCCGGCCTGCTGGATGGGATCGCGGATCGTGCCGTCGCCGGGCAGGTCACCACCCTGATGACCACGGTGCTGGGCAGGGGCGAGCGGCAGCTGTCCTTCTTCTCCACCATCTCCACCTTCGGCACGCCCTGGGACATCACCCTGGACGAGATCCACATCGAGTGCTG
>DATGPR010000052.1:0-9471 GCA_035304725.1 Arenimonas sp. | reverse complement strand
CTCGTGGTCGATGATGCCGGCGGCCATGAACAGCGAGGCCTTGAAGGTGGCGTGGTTGAGGATGTGGAACAGGCCGGCCACCACCGCCATCGGCGTGCCCAGGCCGAACAGCAGGGTGATCAGGCCCAGGTGCGAGATGGTGGAGTAGGCCAGCAGGCCCTTGAGGTCATGCTGGAAGATGGCGTTCCAGGCGCCAACCAGCAGCGTCGTCGCACCGACGCTGCTGACCACGTAGAAGTAAAGCTCGCTGCCGGACAGGGCCGGGTGCAGCCGCGCCAGCAGGAACACGCCCACCTTCACCATCGCCGCCGAGTGCAGGTAGGCCGAGACCGGCGTCGGCGCCGCCATCGCGTGCGGCAGCCAGAAGTGGAAGGGGAACTGCGCGCTCTTGGTGAATACCGCCAGCAGCACCAGGCCCAGCACCGCCGGATACCAGGGGCTGGCCAGGATCTGCGGGCCGGCCGCCAGGATGGCGTCCAGCTCGAAGCTGCCGACGATGCGTCCCAGCAGCAGGGCACCGCCGAGCAGGGCCAGGCCGCCGCCGGCGGTCAGGGTCAGCGCCATGCGCGCGCCCTCGCGGGCGTCCTGGCGGTGGAACCAGAAGCCGATCAGCAGGAAGGAGCTGATCGAGGTGAGTTCCCAGAACACCACCAGCAGCAGCAGGTTGCCGGCGGTCACCACGCCCAGCATCGCGCCCATGAACAGCAGCAGGTAACCGAAGAAGCGTGGCATGTGGTCGCGCTCGCCGAGGTAGTAGCGGGCGTAGAGGACGATCAGGCCGCCGATGGCCAGCACCAGGCCGGAGAACATCCAGGCCAGGCCATCCAGCCGCAGCGACAGCGCCAGGCCCAGCTCCGGCACCCAGGGCAGGGCGCTGCGCACCACCTCACCGGCAATCACCTTCGGCGTCAGCATGACCCAGAGGGTCAGGCCGAACAGCGGCGCCAGCCCGGCCAGCCAGGCCGAAAGGCGTCGGGCCCGTTCCGGCATCAGCAGCAGGAGCAGGGCCAGCACGAAGGGGGCGGCGAGGATGGCCTCGAGCATCGCGTTCCTTGCAGGGGCGCGCCGCGGCAGCGGGGTCGCGGGCGACGTGGACGGGGGGTGCACCGCTTCATGCGGGGCGGTCCGAGTCTACCGCAGGGCATGCGTGCCGCCGAAGCACTGCCGGCTATGCTGATGGCATGGAATCCATTCCCCCGGGACCCCGCAGCCCCTGGCTGGTGTTCGGCCTGAGCGGCCAGATCGGCGATGCCCTGCGCGAGGCGCACGGGTCCGGCGATCCGCCGTTGCTGGCCCTGTCCCGGAGCGCCCATCCCGACGCCCCCGGCCTGCGCTGGCTGCAGGGCGAACTGCCCGATGCCGTTCCGGCCCTGGCGGAGACACCGGCGGCGGTGCTCAGCCTGGGGCCACTGGACCTGTTTGCGCGCTGGTTCGAGGCCAGCCCGTTGCGGCCGGCGCGGGTGGTGGCCCTGGGCTCGACCAGCGTGCACGGCAAGCAGGGCTCGCCGGATCCGGCCGAGCAGGCCCTGGTTGCGCGCCTGCGCGAGGCCGAGGAACGGCTGGCCCGCGCCGCCGACCAGCGCGGCAGCGCCCTGACCCTGCTGCGGCCGACCCTGGTCTGGGGCCGCGGCCGCGACCACAACCTCAGCCGGCTGGTGGTCCTGGCCCGGCGCCTGGGCTGGCTGCCGCTGCCGCGCTCGGCCCGGGGCCTGCGCCAGCCGGTGCATGCCGACGACGTGGCGGCGGCGGCCCTGGCCGCCCTGCGGGCCCCTGAGCCGCGGCCCGGCCTGTTCGACCTGCCCGGCGGCGAGACCCTTACATATGAAGAGATGGTGGCCCGCTGCCTGGCGGCGGGGGCCCCGGGCAGCCGGCTGCTGCGCCTGCCCGGGCCGCTGTTCCGGGCCGGGGTGCGCCTGGCCCGGCTGGCCGGCCGGCTGGGCGACGCGGGCGAGGGGGTGCTGGCCCGCCTGGACCGCGACCTGGTCTATGACGGGGGGCCGGCGAGGGCAGCCCTGGGCTGGGAGCCCCGGCCCTTCCGACCCGATCCGGGGTGCTTTCCCGACCGCTGAGAACGGGGTTCCGGGCAGTCCGTCACGGGACCATACGCGGGAGCATTGCCATTTCCTAACGAACCCTTAAGATGCCTAGAGGAATTGCTCTAGAGTCTGGGGGGAGCCAGAGCCCGATGAAACACCATGCATTGCCACGGCCGTCCTGGCCGTCCCATCTCACCGCCGCCAGCGGCGTCCGATTTCAGAAAAGCAGGCCCTGACCGAGGAACCACCATGAAGAAGACGATCGCAACCCACGGGCAGGTCGCTCGTGCTCCGCTGGCCGCCGCCGTCGTGCTCGGCCTGATGATGGCCTCGCCGGCGCAGGCCTTCGAGTTCAGCCGGGGCGAGCTGACCGGCAGTTTCGATACCACCGTTTCCTACGGCTATTCCTGGCGCGTCGAGGATCGGGACGACGACCTGGTCGCCAAGTCCTGGTTCAACCCGCTGCTGTGCACCCAGAACGTGCCGCTCGGCGCCATCCCGGTCGGTCCGGGCCGCTGCACCGGCAGCGGCGGCGTGCCGGGCTCCCCGGAGCAGCTCGGCGCCCTGGGCCGCTTCTCCGCCAACCGTGACGACGGCAACCTCAAGTACGACGACGGCGACGCCATCTCCAACGCGATCAAGATCACCTCGGAGCTGGGCCTGAACTGGCGCGACTGGGGTGCCTTCTTCCGCGCCACCTACTTCTACGACTTCGAGAACGCCGACCGCAGCGACCTGACCGAAGAGGCCAAGGACCGCATCGGCGAGCGCTTCCGCATGCTCGACGCCTTCGTCTACAAGGACTTCACCCTGGGCTCGGAAGGCGAGCGCAACGGCACCGTCCGCCTGGGTCGCCAGGTGGTGAGCTGGGGCGAGAGCACCTTCATCCAGAACGGCATCAACGTCATCAACCCGGTCGACCTGTCGGCGCTGCGCGTCGCCGGCGCCGAGCTGAAGGAAGCCTTCCTGCCGATCGACATGATCTGGGGTTCGGTGCAGATCTCCGACAACGTCTCCCTGGAGGCGCTGTACATGTTCGAGTTCGAGGAGATCGAGATCGACGCCTCGGGCACCTACTTCAGCTCCAACGACTTCGCCTCGCCGGGCGGCACCTACGTGATGCTGGGCTTCGGCACCACGCCGCAGCCGGTCTACAACCCGGAGCGCTTCTGGTCGACCTGCTCGGGCGGCGCCGCCACCTGGGTGACCTCCGACCGCTTCGCCGACCTGGCCGCCCAGTACGGCCCCACCGTCGCCGCCCAGATCATCGGCATCGGCTGCGGCAACGCCGTCGGCCGCAATCCGGACCGTGCCGCCTCCGACTCCGGCCAGTACGGCCTGGCGCTGCGCTGGTACGCCGAGAACCTCAACGAGACCGAGTTCGGCTTCTACTTCCTGAACTACCACAGCCGCGTGCCGCTGCTGTCGGGCATCGCCGTCAGCGATCCGGTGATCGGCGCCGCCTCCGGCCGCTTCTTCGCCGAGTACCCCGAGGACATCCAGCTGTACGGCATGAGCTGGAACACCACGCTGCCGGGCGGCGTGGCCTGGCAGGGTGAGATCAGCTACCGGCCGAACCTGCCGCTGCAGGTGGACGACGTCGAGCTGCTGTACGCCGCCCTGTCGCCGCTGAATCCGTTCATCGCGGTGCCGTCGCTGCAGTTCAACAGCCAGCTGGGCCAGTACGCGCTGGGCCAGGAAGTCCGCGGCTGGCGCGAGCATGAGGTCAGCCAGATCCAGATGACCTTCACCAAGCTGTTCGGCCAGGCCCTGGGCGCCGACCAGATCGCCGTGGTCGCCGAAGTCGGCGCCACCGAGGTCTGGGACCTGCCGCCGCAGTCCGAGCTGCGCTACGAGGGCGAAGGCACCGACACCGCCGGCAGTTGCGACGTCGGCGACGTGCTGGCGGCCGGATTCCCCGGCCCGGGCGCGCTGATGTTCGGCTGCATGCGCAACCCGCTGACGCTGGACGGCGGCTTCCCGACCTCGTTCTCCTGGGGTTACCGCCTGGCGGCCCGCGCCGAGTACTCGAGCGTGTTCGGCGGCCCGATCAACCTGGCGCCGCGCATCGCCTTCAACCATGACGTCAACGGCATCACCCCCGGCCCGGGTGGCAACTTCCTCGAGGGCCGCAAGTCGCTGACCCTGGGTCTGGAGGCCGCCTACCTGAACCAGCTGGTGTTCGACCTGAGCTACACCCGCTTCAGCGGCGCCGAGCGCTACAACCAGATCCACGACCGCGATTTCGCGGCGTTCACCGTCAAGTATTCCTTCTGAGGCCACAGGGAGGCAGAGGATGAAGACCAAGCAGAAGTTCACCCTGGCGGCCATCGCGGGCGCCGCCGTGCTGGCCACCGGCATGGCCCAGGCCGCGGTCAGTGCTGAAGAGGCCGCCAAGCTCGGCCGCGAGCTGACCCCGGTCGGTGCCGAGAAGGCCGGCAACGCCGCCGGCACCATCCCGGCCTGGGAGGGCGGCATCACCAGCCCGCCGGCCGGCTATCGCGTCGGCACCTTCCACATCGACCCGTACGCGGCCGACAAGCCGCTGTACTCGGTCACCCCGGCCAACTACCAGCAGTACGCCAACGTGCTGACGCCGGGTCAGAAGGCGATGTTCGCCAAGTACCCGACCTTCCGCATGGACGTGTACCCGACCCGCCGCAGCGCCTCCTTCCCGGAGCGCACCTACGAGTTCACCCGCCGCAACGCCACCCAGTGCCAGCTGGTGGCCGACGGCGAGGGCGTGCAGAACTGTGCCGAGGGCTTCCCGTTCCCGATCCCGCGCAACGCGCATGAGGTGATCTGGAACCACAAGCTCAAGTACAAGGGCCTGTCGGTGGTCAGCTACTCCAACCAGGCCGCGCCGACCGCCAACGGCAACTACACGCTGATCAAGCTGAAGGAAGAGGTGCTGGGCCTGTACTACAAGCCGGGCAACACCTCCGAGAACATCAACAACATCCTGCTGTACTTCAAGCAGGAGGTTCTCGGTCCCGCCCGTCTGGCCGGCCAGGTGCTGCTGGTGCACGAGACCCTGAACGCCGCCGCCGCGCCGCGCCAGGCCTGGGTCTACAACCCCGGCCAGCGCCGCGTCCGTCGCGCCCCGAACGTCGCCTACGACAACCCGGGTACCGCCTCCGACGGCCTGCGCACCAATGACATGACCGACATGTTCAACGGTGCCATGGACCGCTTCGACTGGGAGATCGTCGGCAAGCGCGAGATCCTGGTGCCGTACAACGCCTACAAGGCGCACAGCGACCAGACCAAGGTGGCCGACCTGATCCGCCCGGGTCACCTCAACCCGGACCACATGCGGTATGAGCTGCACCGCGTCTGGGTGGTGGAGGCCAAGCTGAAGGAAGGCAAGCGGCACATCAACAGCCGCCGCACCTTCTACCTGGACGAGGACAGCTGGCAGATCATGCTGATCGACCACTACGACGGCCAGGGCAACCTGTGGCGCTACTCCGACGCGCCGTCGGTGAACTACTACGAGGTGCCGACCTTCTGGTCCACCCTCGAGACCCACCACGACCTCAAGTCCGGCCGCTACATCACCATGCTGCTGGACAACGAGGACAAGCCGCGCGACTTCGGCTACCAGAGCACCCCGGCGAACTACTCGCCGCAGAACCTGCGCACCTCCGGCGTGCGCTGAGTCCCGGTGCAGCAAGACCCGCCGCGCCCGCAAGGGCGCGGCGGCGTTCCGGGCCCCGTGTTCCTCGCGGGCCTGTCAGGAGGAGATGATGCGCAAGACCCTTAGCCCTTCTTCGCGCCTGGTCGGCGCCCTGTTGCTGGCGCTGGCGATGCCGCTGGCGGCACAGACGGAACCCGCCGACGATCCCGAGGCGATGGAGGAAATGGCCGCGGACGAGGCCTACGGCGAGGAGCCCGGCATGGACGAGGGCGGCGAGGCGATCGCCGCCAACGACCCGTCCATCCTCGATGCAGAGCAGATGCCGCGCGCAGCCCGTTCGCTGCTGCTGGATGTCGTGCGCACCCCGGCCGGCTTCTTCGCCGCGGGCGAGCGCGGCCACGTGCTGGCCTCCGAGGACGGCCAGTCCTGGAGCCAGCTGCGCATCCCGACCCGATCCACCCTGACCACCATCGCTTCCTACGACGGCGTCCTGTGGGCTGCCGGCCACGACGGCGTCATCGTCCATTCCACCGATGGCGGCCAGACCTGGAGCCGCCGCCGTGCCGCGCCCTGGACCCAGGACACCTTCGATCCCAGCGAAGGCGTGCCCATCCTCGACCTGCTGTTCGTCGACGGCATGAACGGCTACGCGATCGGCGCCTACGCGCTGATGCTGGTCACCCATGACGGCGGCGTCAGCTGGGAGCCGCGCACCGTCGTCCAGCCGGGCGAGGACGAGGCGGAGGAGGAGATCGTCCAGGCCGACGAGGACAGCTGGACCTTCGACGCCGCCGACCTCGAGCTGGACGCCGAGGCCGATCCGCACCTCAACGCCATCGCCCGCACCGACGACGGTTCGCTGGTGGTGGTGGGCGAGCGCGGCGCCTTCTTCCGCTCCACTGACGGCGGCGAGACCTGGGAGCAGAAGCGCCTGCCCTACGAGGGCTCGATGTTCGGCATCCTGGCCTGGGGCGAGCGGCACCTGCTGGCCTTCGGCCTGCGCGGCAACGTGCTGGAGTCGCACGACCTGGGTGATACCTGGACCGCCGTCGACACCGGCACCACCACCAGCCTGGTCGGCGGTACGGCGCTGCCGGACGGCGGCGCCGTGCTGGTGGGCGGCAACGGCCTGGTGCTGATCCGCCAGGACGGCAACTCGCCGTTCGTCCAGCATCGTTACGAGAACCAGGCCGGCGAGTCGCCCTCGCTGGTCGCCGTGCTGCCGGATGGGCAGGACGGCTACGTCCTGGTCGGCGACAAGGGCGCCGGCCTGTACCGCCCGCAGTGACGGAGACAGCATGAGCCTTCCCAACGCCCAGCCCGGACCGTTCGCCCGCCTCGCCGAGAAGCTGGTCTTCGGCAACCGGCCCCTGATCCTGGTGCTGTTCGCCGCCGTGACCGCGGCGATGCTGTATTTCGCCTCGCAGCTGCAGGTCGACGCCGGCTTCAAGAAGCAGATCCCGCTCGAGCACGAGTACATGAAGACCTTCCTCGAGTACGAGGAGGACTTCGGCGGCGCCAACCGCGTCCTGGTGGCGGTGATCGCCCGGGACGGCGACATGTTCGACCAGGGGTTCATGAAGACCCTGGAGAACGTCACCAACGAGGTGATCAACCTCGACTCGACCGATGACGCCCGCTCGCGCTCGCTGTTCACCCCGAACGTGCGCTTCATCGAGGTGGTGGAGGACGGCCTGTCCGGCGGCAACGTCATCCCGTCCACCTTCACCCCGAACGTCGAGGGCTTCCAGGCCACGGAGGAGGACTTCGAGGCCATCCGCGACAACATCGTCAAGGCCGGCATCGTCGGCCGCCTGGTCGCCCGCGACTATTCCGGCGCGATGATCTGGGCCGACCTGATCCCGGAGAGCGAGGTCAACAAGGTCGACTACCAGGAGGTCGCCCGCCAGTTCGAGGCGATCCGGCAGAAGTACGAGGACGAGAACCACAGCGTCCACATCATCGGCTTCGCCAAGATGGTCGGCGACATCAGCGATGGCGCCCGCTCGGTCATCAAGTTCTTCGCCCTGACCATCGCCTTCACCTGGCTGCTGCTGTTCCTGTACTCGACCTCGGTCAAGCTGGCCAGCCTGACCGTGTTCGCGGCCATGGTGTCGGTGGTCTGGATGCTGGGCGCACTGCAGCTGATGGGCTTCGGCATCGACCCGATGAACATGCTGACGCCCTTCCTGATCTTCGCCATCGCCGTCAGCCACGGCGAGCAGATGATCAACCGCTTCCGCGGCGAGATCTTCTTCGGCGGCCTGGAGGAGGGCACGGTCGAGGAGCTGCGCGCCAAGGCCGCGCTGGCGCATCCGCCGGAGGTGGCCGCCCGCAATGCCTTCCGCATGCTGCTGGTGCCGGGCACCGTGGCCCTGCTGGCCGGCTGCATCGGCTTCGGCGCCATCATGGTCATCCCGATCGACATGGTGCGCGAGCTGGCCATCACCGCCACCGTCGGTGTCGCCCTGACCATCCTGACCGACCTGGTGCTGCTGCCGGTGCTGCTCAGCTACACGAAGCTGCGCAACCTGGACCGCAAGCGCGAGTACCGCCTGCGCCAGCTGACCCGCTTCGACCGGATCTGGGCGGCGCTGTCGCGGCTGAGCAAGCCGACGCTGGCCGGCCTGGTCATCCTCGTCGGCGCCATCGGCTGGTACTTCGCCTGGCAGCAGGGCAACAAGGTGATGATCGGCGACGCCCAGCAGGGCGTGGCCGAGCTGCACCCGGATGCCCGCTACAACCAGGATGCGGTGCTGATCAGCGAGAAGTTCTCGCTCGGCGTGGACATCATGAACGTCATCGCCGAAGCCGGCCCCTCGGCCTGCACCACCAGCTACCCGGCGATGGAGCTGATCGACCGTTTCGCCTGGCACATGGAGAATGTCGAGGGCGTCGAGCAGGTGATCACCCTGCCGGCCGCCGCCAAGCTGGTGAACGCCGGCTGGAACGACGGCTCGCCGCGCTGGCGCATCCTGCCGCGCGATCCGGACACCCTGCGCCAGGCCACCCAGAACTTCGAAACCGATTCCGGCCTGCTCAATGCCGACTGCAGCGCCATGCCGGTCACCATCTTCACCTCCGACCACCGCGCCACCACCATCGACCGCCTGGTCGACGCGGTGAAGCAGTTCCGCGAGGAGAACGACGCCTACGTCGACGGCAACCTGCGCCAGCTCCTGGCCGAACAGGCCGCCGAGGACCCGGGCTTCGTCAGCGACAAGGTCAACCTGCGCCTGGCCACCGGCAACCTGGGCGTGATGGCGGCCACCAACGACACCGTCCGCGCCTCCGAGCACGTGATCCTGTACCTGCTGTACGCGGCGGTGTTCGTGATGTGCTGGATCAGCTTCCGCAACCCGCTGGCGGCCCTGTGCGTGCTCCTGCCGCTGGTGCTGGTCACCGAGATGGGCCATTCGCTGATGGTCGAGCTGGATATCGGCATGAAGGTCAACACGCTGTGCGTGGTCGCCCTCGGCGTCGGCATCGGCGTGGACTACGGCATCTACATCTTCGCCCGCATGCGCGAGGCCCTGCAGCAGGGCAGGGGCGTGGCCGAAAGCTACTTCATCGCCCTGAAGACCACCGGCATCGCCATCTTCTACACCGCCCTGACCCTGGCGGTGGGCGTGGCGATGTGGATCTTCTCCGACCTGAAGTTCCAGGCCGACATGGGCGTGATGCTGACCTTCATGTTCGTGGTGAACATGCTGGCCGCCATCATCTTCCTGCCCGCCCTCTGCCGCTGGCTGCTGCGCCCGGGCGAAAAGGACGACTGGCGCCCGAAGCTCTGAC
>DATGPR010000051.1:0-6376 GCA_035304725.1 Arenimonas sp. | reverse complement strand
TCGTCCTCGCGGCATTCGCTGTCCAGCTTCACCCGGCCGAAGCGGCCATCCCATTCCATGGCCGAGCGGTAGGTCACCACGCCCAGCTTGCGGGCGATGCGCATGCCGGTTTCGGGGTAGCGCTCGTCGTCGTAGTCGCCGTCGTTCCAGTTCGGATCCAGGCGGATGGCCTCGCGCTGCAGCGAGCGGATGGCGATGGAGAAGGGCAGGGCGCGGGCGCTGCCGGAGACATTGATGTGGCTGCGGGCGCCGTCCGGAAACAGCAGCAGGTAGGCCAGCGCCGCCATGCCGCCCATGGAGCAGCCGATCACGCAGGCCAGGCGCTCGATGCCCAGTGACTGCACGACCACGTGCGCGGCGCGGGCACCGTCCTCGATGCTCAGCTCGGGAAACTCCAGCCGCCAGGGTTGGCCGGTGGCGGGGTTTACCGAAGCGGGGCCGCTGCTGCCCTTGCAGCTGCCCAGCGAGTTCACGCAGACCACGAACCAGCGATCGGTGTCGATCGGCTTGCCAGGGCCGAGCATGGCCTCCCACCAGCCGGCCTCGGGATTCTCCGCATGGCTGGCGGCGTGGGCGCTGGGCGAAAGGCCGGTGAGGATGAGGATGGCGTTGTCGCCGGCGGCGTTGAGCCGGCCCCAGGTCTCGTAGGCCATGCGGCCGCCGCGCAACTCGCCGCCGCGCTTGAACACGAAGGGCGAGGGCAGTTCGACGTAACGGGTGGCGGGCGGGATGAACTCCGTCATTCGACCTCCGTGGCGATGCGCAGGGTGGCGGCGGCGCCGTCGGCCACCTCCAGCTCCACCGGGGCGGCCTCGAGATCGCCGGGCGCGGCGGCGGCATCGCCGCTGCGGGAGATCCGCGCCAGCAGGCGAACCCGCGCCTGCTGCGACAGCGACTGCGCCGGCATCAGGCCGTCGGCATCCGACAGCGACACGGTAACCGGGAAGCCGGTTGCCGGCAGGCGCTTGACCGCCACCGGCAGGCTGGCGCCGTCCACCGTGCGGGCGAAAACGTACAGCACTTCGTCGCCGCGCAGGCGCCCGGCCAGGGCCGGCTCCAGCTGCACGGTGACGGTGATGGCCGGGCCGGCGGCCGGCGCCTGGCCGTCCGCCAGCGGCGGCAGGCCGGCCTGTTCGCGGGCCAGGCCGATCTGTTCGCGCAGGGCGGCGGCGGTATCCCCCTGCAGCAGCGGCAGCAGGCGCTCCCAGATCTCCGCCGCCTCGGCCGGCTGGCCGGCCTGCAGGCGCTGCGCACCCAGGTAGAACAGGCCGCGCTGGTGCGTGGGCTGCTCCTTCACCACGCCTTCCAGCAGCGCTACCGCCTCCGGCGGGAAGCGGCCGTCGGCGGCGGCGCGCATCAGCGCGTCGGCGTACTCCACCGCCAAGTCGGGATTGTCCGGGGCCAGCGCATGCGCCCTGGCCAGGGCATCGCGGCCCTCGCTCCAGCGGCCCTGCGACATCTGCGCGCGTGCCAGCAGCACCCAGCCTTCGATGCTTTCCGGTTCCTCGCTCAGGCGGCGCTGCAGCTGGGCGATGGCTTCCTCCAAGGTTTCCGGCCGCCTGATGTTGCTCGCGTCCAGGGCCGCCGGCGTGCCGAGCAGGGCATACAGCATCACCGTGCCGGCGGCCAGGAGCACCGCCACGCCCAGGGCCAGGCGGCGCTGCCCGCGCCAGAGCGGCGCCAGGCCGATGGCCAGCGCCGCCAGCAGCAGGACCGCCAGGCTTGCCGCGAATGCGCTCATCACCACTCCTGCTCGTCTTCGGCCGGCGGCAGCGCCGGCGCGGCGGCGGCACGACGGCGCACCACCACGGTCACCACCACGGCGCCGGCCAGCAGGACCACGGCCGGGCCGAACCAAAGCAGCCAGGTGCGCGGCTCCACCGGCGGCCGGTACAGCACGAAATCGCTGTAGCGGGCCACCAGGTAGGCCTTGATCTCCTCGTCGCTGCGGCCCTCGCGCATCAGCTCCAGCACCTGCAGGCGCAGGTCGTGGGCGATCTGGGCGTCGGAATCGGCCAGGCTCTGGTTCTGGCACATCACGCAGCGCAGCTCGGTGGTGAGGGCGCGAAAGCGCGCCTCCTCCTCGGCGTCGCGGAACTCCAGCGGCTGGATCGCCGCCGAGACGACGCCGGTGAAGCACAGCAGCAGAGCGGCCAGCCAGGTCCTCATTCCAGCGCCTCCAGTTGCGGCAGCAGTTGCTCCTGCACCACCTCGGGCGTGAGCGGGCCGACAAACTTCCAGCGGACCATGCCCCCGGCATCCACCAGGAAGGTCTCCGGCGCGCCGTAGATGCCCCAGTCGAGGGCGGCGCGGCCGTCGGCGTCGACGATGACCAGCGCGTAGGGATTGCCGAATTGCGCCAGCCAGCGCCTGGCCTCGTCGGCTTCGTCCTTGTAGTCGTAGCCGATCACGCGGATGCGGCCGCTGCGGGCCAGGTCGGTGATCACCGGGTGTTCGTCGCGGCAGGCCGGGCACCAGCTGCCCCAGACATTGAGCAGGTAGGGCTGGCCCAGCAGGTCGGCCTTGCTGACGACGCGTTCCGGCTCGTCCAGCACGGGCAGGGCGAAGTCGGGCGCCGGCTTGCCCAGCAGCGGCGAGGGAATGGCCTTGGTGTCGCGGCCGGCATTCATCAGCACGCCGGCGCCGAGCAGCACGGCCAGGGCGATGAAGACCAGCAGGGGCAGCAGGCGCTTGATCATGCCGGCGTTCCTTCGCCGAGCGGCCGGCGGAAGCGGCGGTCGAACGTGACCACGAAGCCACCCAGGGCCATCAGCAGGCTGCCCAGCCAGATCAGCCGGATCCAGGGCTTCACGTACAGGCGCAGCGCCCAGCTGCCGGAACCGTCCAGGGGTTCACCCATGGCCACGTACAGGTCGCGGTGCAGGGCGCCGTCCAGGGCCGCTTCCGTCATCACCTGGCCGCCGCTGGCGTAGGCGCGCTTCTCCGGATGCATGGTGGTGATCGGCCGGCCGTCGCGGCTGACCACGATGGTGCCGCGGTCGGCCTGGTAGTTCGGGCCCTGGTAGTGCTCGGCGCCGCGGAACTCGAACGTGTAGCCGCGCAGCTCGAAACTGGTGCCGGGCGCGGCGGCGACGTCGCGCTCGATGCTGGTGCTCTCGGTCAGCAGCACGCCGGCGACGAAGACGGCGATGCCGAAGTGCGCCAGGCTCATGCCGACCATCTCGGCGGTGAAGCGCGGGCCCCGGCTGCCCGAGCGCAGGCGGTTCCAGACGAAGCGCAGGGTGCCGCCGGCCACCCAGGCGGCGCCGAGGATGCCGAAGGCGGTCTTGCCGGTGCCATTGGGCCAGGCGAACCAGGCCAGCACCGCCGCCAGCACGGCCAGGCCCGCCCAGGGCGCCAGCCAGCGCAGCGGCTGGCCGAGCTGCTCGCGCTGCCAGCGGCTGAGCGGACCGAAGGGCACGAGCAGCACCAGCGGCACCATCAGGATCGTGAACAGCAGACCGAAATAGGGCGGACCGACCGAGATCTTGCCCAGGTCCAGGGCCTCGGCCAGCAGCGGGTAGAGCGTGCCCAGCAGGATCATCGCCGTGGCCGCGCTCAGCAGCAGGTTGTTTAGCAGCAGGAAGGTCTCGCGCGATACCGGCGCGAAGGGCTTGCCGGTTTCGCCGCGTGGCGCCCGCAGCGCATACAGCGCCAGCGAGCCGCCGATCACGATGCCCAGGAAGGCCAGGATGAACAGGCCGCGCCCCGGATCGGAGGCGAAGGCGTGCACCGAGGTGATCACGCCCGAACGCACCAGGAAGGTGCCCAGCAGCGACAGCGAGAAGGCGGCGATGGCCAACAGCAGGGTCCAGCCGCGGAAGCTGCCGCGTTTCTCCGTCACCGCCTGCGAATGCAGCAGGGCGGCGCCGACCAGCCAGGGCATGAAGCTGGCGTTCTCGACCGGATCCCAGAACCACCAGCCGCCCCAGCCCAGCTCGTAATAGGCCCAGAAGCTGCCCAGGGCGATGCCGAGGGTGAGGAAGGCCCAGGCGACATTGGTCCAGGGGCGCGACCAGCGCACCCACTGCGCGTCCATGCGGCCATCGAGCAGGGCCGCCACCGCGAAGGCGAAGGCCACCGCGAAACCGACGTAGCCGGTGTAGAGCAGGGGCGGGTGGAAGATCATGCCCGGGTCCTGCAGCAGCGGATTCATGTCGTGGCCTTCGGCGGCCTCCGGCAGCAGGCGGGTGAAGGGATTGGAGGTGAACAGGATGAAGGCCAGGAAGCCCACCGCCACCTTGCCCAGCACCGACAGCACCCGCGCCAGCACCGGCGCCGGCAGGCTGCGCGAGAAGCGCGCCACCAGCGCCGTCCAGAAGGCGAGGATCAGGATCCACAGCAGCAGCGAACCCTCGTGCGCACTCCAGACCGCGGTGAAGCGGTAGTGCAGCGGCAGCAGTGAATTGCTGTTGCGGGCGACGTATTCGACCGAGAAGTCCTGGGCGACGAAGGCCCAGGTCAGCAGCCCGTAGGACACCACCACCGCGATGAGCAGGGCATAGGCCAGCGGCCGCGCCGTCGCCATCCACAGCGGACGGCCGAACTGGGCGCCGGCCAGCGGCAGGCTGGCCAGGGCAAGGGCCAGCATCAGGGCCAGCGCCAGGCTGGCCAGGCCGAGCTCGGGCAGCACTCAGTCGCCTCCGCCGTCGCCGGCGTCCGCGTCATCCGGCACGTTGTGCTTCCTGTGCGCCTTGCCCATGGCCTCGGCGACTTCGCGCGGCATGTACTGTTCGTCGTGCTTGGCCAGCACCTGGGTGGCGTGGAATTCGTCGCCGACGCGCTTGCCGGTGGCGATCACCGCCTGGTTCTCGCGGAACAGGTCCGGCAGGATGCCTTCGTAGCGCACGGTCATCACCGCATCGCCGTCGGTGACGCCGAAGCTGACCTTCAGGCTGCCCTGCTCACGCTGCAGCGAATCCCTGGCGACCATGCCGCCGAGCCGGAACACTGCCTGGTCGGCCGCCTCGCCGGCATAGACCTGGCTGGGCGTGTACAGGTAGGTGATGTTCTCGCGCAGGGCCAGCGCCACCAGGGTGGCGGCGACCGCCGAGGCGGCCAGCAGCGCCAGCACCAGCAGCAGGCGGCGCTTGCGGATCGGGTTCATGCGGAAGGCTCCTTGCCGGCAGCGGTGGCGGCACGCGCGGCCTCGCGGCGGGCGCGGGCGGCGATCTCGCGGCGGGTGCGGGACAGGCGCAGGCGCGGTGCCCAGAAGTCCCAGGCCAGGTACAGCGCGAACACGGCGTAGGCGCCGATCACGTACTCGAGGTAGCTCATTTCTCCACCCCCGCGGCGGCGCGCGCCCAGTCCTTGCCGGCCTCGCGGGCGAGGTTGTCGGCGCGGGCCCGCTGCAGCAGCGAGCCGACGAACCAGGCCTTGGTGGCGATGATCATCACCCACAGCGGCCACTTCATCGACGGGTCCATGGCGTCCTCGCCGAACATGCGGATGGTCGCGCCCTGGTGCAGCGAGTTCCACCACTCCACCGAGTAGCGGATGATCGGCAGCAGCACCACGCCGACGATGGCCAGGAAGCCGGCGGCGCGGGCGGCGGCGCGACGGTCCTCGATGGCGGCATTCAGGCCGATCACGCCCAGGTAGAGGAAGAGCAGCACCAGTTCCGAGGTCAGGCGCGGATCCCAGTCCCACCAGGTGCCCCACATGGGCCGGCCCCAGATCGAACCGGTGGCCAGGGTGACGGCAGTGAACCAGGCGCCGATCGGCGCGCAGGCCATGGCCAGCACCTCGCAGAGCTTGATGTGCCAGATCAGCGCGATGGCCGCGTATACGGCCATCAGCGCGTACACCATCAGGCTCATCCAGGCCGCCGGCACGTGGATGTAGAGGATGCGGAAGCTGTCGCCCTGCTGGTAATCGGCCGGCACCACGAACAGCGCGCCGTACAGGCCGATGGCCATGCCGACCAGGCCGAGGCCGAAACCCCAGGGCGTCCAGCGCGCGGCGAAGCGGTCGAATACCGGCGGCGAGCCGAGTTGGTGGAACCAGAGCAGGAGGCGATTCACGGCGGTGGTCAGCTCAGGGCAATGCGGATGGCCGCGGCGGCGGCCAGGGGGGCGAGAACCAGGGCCAGGGCCAGTCCGGCCCCCAGCAGCAGCAGCGCGCCGGCCCAGGAGGACAGGCCCTGCGCGGCGGCCATCACGCTGCCGGCGCCGAACACCAGCACGGGCAGGAAAAGCGGCAGCGCCAGCAGGGCCAAAAGCATACCAGAGCGGCGTATCCCGACCGTCAGCGCCGCCACCACCGCGCCCAGCAGGCTCAGCAGCGGCGTGCCCAGCGCAAGGGAGACCAGCAGCACCGGCAGGAGTTCCCGCGGCAGGTAGAGGAATTCGGCCAGCAGCGGCGAAACCAGCACCAG
>DATGPR010000050.1:0-5513 GCA_035304725.1 Arenimonas sp. | reverse complement strand
GCCTGCGGCAGCTCGACGTCCACGCCCAGGGTCAGCAGGGGCGCGGTCACCATGAAGATGACCAGCAGCACGAGCATCACGTCGATATAGGGAACGACGTTGATCTCGGACTTCAGCTTGCGGCGGTGCCGGCGGGCGATGGTGGCGGACATGGCGTCTTACCCAACGTGCGGGAGCGGCGGACGGGGTTGTCCGCTCATTCCTCGATGTGCGACTGGCGCTGGAGGATGGACGAGAACTCCTCGGCGAAGGTCTCGTAGCGGACGCTCAGGCGCTCGACCCGGTTGGCGAAACGGTTGTAGGCCCAGACCGCCGGGATGGCCACGAACAGGCCGATGGCGGTGGCGAACAGGGCCTCGGAAATGCCCGGGGCGACGGCGGCGATGCTGGCGCTCTGCTCGGTGGACAGGCCGTGCATGGTCACCATGATGCCGAACACGGTGCCGACCAGGCCGACGTAGGGGGCGGTGGAACCGATGTTGGCCAGCAGCTCCAGGTGGTGCTCCAGCCGGTCGACCTCGCGGGCGAAGGTGGCACGCATGGCGCGCTGGGCGCCCTCGAGCTGGGTGCGCGCGTCCAGGCCCTTCTTCTGCCGCAGGCGGGCGTATTCGCGGAAGCCGGCCTCGAAGATCGCCTCCAGGCCGGAGACCACCCGGTTGCGGTCGCTGGCGGCGCGGTAGAGCTGGGTCAGGTCCACGCCCGACCAGAAGCGCGACTCGAACTCGTCGGCGTCCTCGTTGGCGCGCGAGTACACCCGCACCTTGAGGAAGATGATCACCCAGCTGGCCACCGAACCGGCCAGCAGCAGGGCCACGATCAGCTTCACCGGCCAGCTGGCGTGGATCATCAGGTCCAGGTAGTTCAGGCTCTGCGCGGCGACTTCACCGGCGGCCGGGGCGGCCACTTCGGCGGGCAGTTCGGTCACCGGCGCGGCGGCGAGGATCAGGGCGGAAACGAGCGACATCGGCAGGGGCTCCGGGTACTCAGGGGGCGGCTCACAGCCAGGGGGGCAGCGGCCGCGGGCGGAAACTGGACGCGTGGATGGCGGCGGCGCGCACGCTGGCGTTCACCAGCAGGTCGTCGCCGCGGGTGATCGTCTGGGCAATGATGAAGCTGGCACGGCGCCGCTCCCCGAGCTGCACGCTGACCAGCAATTCGTCGTCCAGGCGAGCTGGCTTGTGGAACTCGATCGTCATGTCGCGGATGACCAGCAGCAGGTCCTCGCGCTCGCGCAAGGCCTGTTGACCGTGGCCCATGGCGCGCAGCCACTCGGTGCGGGCGCGCTCCAGGAACCTCACGTAGCTGGCGTGGTAAACCACCCCGCCGGCGTCGGTATCCTCCCAGTAGACCCTTATCGGGAAGCTGAACACCGGCTATTCCTGGGGCTCGAACAGATCGGGGGCCTGGGCCCTGGCCGGGGCCTTCAGGCCCAGGTGCAGGTAGGCCTTGTGGGTGACCATGCGGCCGCGGGCGGTACGGACCAGGAAGCCCTGCTGGATCAGGTAGGGCTCGACCACGTCCTCGAGGGTGCCGCGCTCCTCGCTCAGGGCCGCGGCCAGGGACTCGACGCCGACCGGGCCGCCGCCGAAGTTCTCGATGATCATGCCCAGCAGGCGCCGGTCCAGCAGGTCGAAGCCCTCGGCGTCCACCTTCAGCATGGCCATGGCCTGGTCGGCGACCTCGCGGGTGATGACGCCGCCGGCGCGGACCTGGGCGAAGTCGCGCACCCGCCGCAGCAGCCGGTTGGCGATGCGGGGCGTGCCGCGCGAGCGGCGGGCGATCTCGGCGGCGCCGTCGGCCTCGCAGTGGATGCCGAGGATGCCGGCCGAGCGCTCGACGATCCGGGTCAGCTCCTCCGGCGTGTAGAACTCCAGGCGCTGGACGATGCCGAAGCGGTCGCGCAGCGGCGCGGTCAGCAGGCCGGCGCGGGTGGTGGCGCCGATCAGGGTGAAGGGCGGCAGGTCGAGCTTGATCGAGCGGGCGGCCGGGCCCTCGCCGATCATGATGTCGATCTGGAAGTCCTCCATCGCCGGGTACAGCACTTCCTCGACCACGGGCGAGAGGCGGTGGATCTCGTCCACGAACAGCACGTCGTGCGGCTGCAGGTTGGTCAGCAGTGCCGCCAGGTCGCCGGCGCGCTCGATCACCGGGCCGGAGGTGGTGCGCAGGTTCACGCCCAGCTCGTTGGCGATGACATGGCTGAGGGTGGTCTTGCCCAGGCCGGGCGGACCGAAGATCAGCACGTGGTCCATGGCCTCGGAGCGGGCCTTGGCCGCCTCGATGGCGATCTTCAGCTGTTCCCGGACCGGCTGCTGGCCGAGGTAGTCGTCCAGGCGGCGCGGGCGGATGCTGGCCTCGGCCAGTTCGTCCTCGCGGGTGGCGGTGGGGGCGATGACGCGGGGCTCTTCCATGGCTCGGCATTATGCCGGGAATCAGCCCTGCAGCACCGACCTCAGGGCCTTGCGGATGATTTCCTCGGCGCTGTCGCCGGGTTGGGCCTGCTTGAGCATCTTCTGCACCTCGGCCGGCTTGTAGCCCAGCTGCTGCAGGGCCACCGAGGCCTCGGCGGCCGGGTCGGCCGGCACCGCCCCGCCCTTGCCGGCGGCGACCACCCCGGCCCCGGCGAAGTCGGCGGCCCGGTCGCGCAATTCCACCACCATGCGCTCGGCGGTCTTCTTGCCGATGCCGGGCACGCGGGTCAGGGCACTGACGTCGCCGGCCTGCACGAGCCGGGCGAAATCGTCGACGCTGACGCCGGACAGCACCGCCAGGGCGATCTTGGCGCCGACGCCGGTCACCTTCTGCAGCTCGCGGAACAGCCGGCGCTCGGCCTCGGTCAGGAAGCCGTACAGCGCCACCCCGTCCTCCTTGACGGCGTAGTGGGTGAACAGGGTGACCTCGCGGCCCAGTTCCGGCAGGTCGTAGAAGGTGCTCATCGGCGCCGACAGCTCGTAGCCGACGCCGCCGACGTCGAGCATCAGCGCCGGCGGCGCCTTGTACACCAGCTGGCCTTTCAGGCGACCGATCATCTCCTTCTCCTCAGCAGCGCGGCGGCCAGGCCGGTGCGGCCGGCGGTGGCGCTCATGTGCGCATGGGTCAGGGCCACCGCCAGGGCGTCGGCGGCGTCGGCCTGCAGTTTCTGCGTGCCCAGGTTCAGCAGCAAGCGCACCATGTGCTGCACCTGCGCCTTCTCGGCGGCACCGCCGCCAACCAGGGACTGCTTGACCAGGCGCGGTGCGTATTCATGCACCGGCAGGCCGTGCCGCACGACGGTGGCGATGGCGGCGCCGCGGGCATGCCCCAGCTTCAGCGCCGAAGTGGCCGACTTGTCCATGAACACCGATTCGATCGCCACCACGTCCGGCCGCCACTGCGCCAGCACTTCCTCCAGGTCGAAGACCAGCTTGCCCAGGCGCGCGGGGAAGTCCCCGGTGTCCTGCAGCAGGTTCAGCGCCTGGCAGTGCACGTAGCTGCACTTGCCGGCCGCATCGACATCGATCAGGCCGACGCCCGTGCGCTGGGATCCCGGATCGATGCCGAGGATGCGGGCCACGGTCAGGCCGCGTCGTCCAGTTCGGCGTTGTGGTAGACCTCCTGGACGTCGTCCAGGTCCTCGAGCATGTCCAGCATCTTGCGCACCGCCACGGCGGTGTCGCCAGTCACCTCCACGTCGTTTTCGGCGCGCATGGTCACCTCGGCGTGGTCGGCCGGCAGGCCGGCGGCGGCCATGGCGTCGCGCACGGACTCGAAGTTCTCCGGCGAAGTCAGCACCTCGACCGAACCGTCCTCGGGGAAGCCGACCACGTCGTCGGCACCGGCCTCGATGGCGGCGGCGGTGATGGCGTCCTCGTCGCTGCCCGGGGCATAGCTGAGGACGCCCAGCTTGCGGAACATGAAGGCCACCGAGCCGTCGGTGCCAAGGTTGCCGCCGTGCTTGCTGAAGGCGTGGCGGACGTCGGCGACGGTGCGATTGCGGTTGTCGGTCAGGCACTCGACGATCACCGCCACGCCACCCGGCGCGTAGCCCTCGAAGCGCACTTCCTCGTAGCTGACGCCCTCGAGTTCGCCGGTGGCCTTCTTGATGGCGCGCTCGATGTTCTCCTTGGGCATGGACACGGCCTGGGCCTTGTCCATGGCCAGGCGCAGGCGCGGATTGCTGGCCGGATCGCCGCCGCCCATGCGCGCGGCGACCTGGATCTCACGCACCAGCTTGGTGAACTGGCGGCCGCGGATGGCGTCCTGCTTGCCCTTGCGATGCTGGATGTTGGCCCACTTGGAATGACCTGCCACGGAATTACCTGTTGCGTTGAAACCGGATGCGCGAATTCTAGCCGGAACGCCCCTCATCGAAGCTGCCGTCCCTGCCCTGGCCGAGGTCGGGGAAGCGCCCGCCGGCAAGGAAACCGGCGACCAGGGGCGGCACGCGCGGGTCCAGCAGCAGGCCGGTATGGCTGGCCTCGATGGCGACATGGTCGGCCAGGCCCGGCAGCCGGGTTTCCCACAGCGCCACGGTGCCGTCGTGCGGCCCCTCGAAACCGGCGAACAGCCGGCCCAGGCCCAGCGGGCGAACGCCGGCGATCATGCCGATCTCGCGCCCCGCCGGCAGCGTGTGCAGGCCGGCCTTGAGCAGGGTGCGGCTGCGGCCCAGCCAGCGGTCCAGGCCCCAGCGGGCCATGCCGCGGGCGGCGGCGGACCCGGCCAGGGGCGAACCCAGGCAGACGATGCGGCCCGGCGGCAGTCCGGCCCAGCCGGCCACCGCCTCCAGCGCCACCAGGCCGCCCAGGCTGTGCCCGACCAAGTGCACCGGCCCCGGCCCCAGGCCCAGCAGGCGCTGCGCCAGGCGGTCGGCGGCCTCGGCCGGGCCGCGCCAGAGGCTGGCGTAGTCGAACATCCGCGGCGCGTACCCGTAGCGGCGCAGGCGCCGGGCCAGCGGCCACAGCGTGGGGCCGCGCATCCAGACGCCATGCAGCAGGATCACCGGTACCGGCGGCCGGGCCGGCTGCCCGGGCGTAGCCGCCCCCGTCGGCACGCCGTTGCCCACCGCGCCCCTGCCCCGCTCAGTCCGTCTTCCTGGGCGCCACCTGGATGTGCACTTCGTCCAGCTGCGGCTGCGGCACCGGCGAAGGCGCGCCGGTCATCAGGCACTGGGCGGTGGTGGTCTTGGGGAAGGCGATGACGTCGCGGATGGACTCGGTGCCGGCCATCAGCGCGGCGATGCGGTCGATGCCGAAGGCGATGCCACCGTGCGGCGGCGCGCCGTACTTCAGCGCCTCCAGCAGGAAGCCGAACTTGGCCTCGGCCTCCTCGGCGCCGATGCCGAGCAGATCGAACACCGCGCTCTGCATGTCGCTGCGGTGGATACGGATGGAGCCGCCGCCGATCTCGTTGCCGTTGAGCACCATGTCGTAGCCGCGCGACACCGCCGTGCGCGCGTTCGCCTTCAGCTCGGCGATGTCGTCCACGGCCGGGGCGGTGAAGGGATGGTGCAGGGCCACGTAGCGCTGCTCCTCCTC
>DATGPR010000049.1:0-8727 GCA_035304725.1 Arenimonas sp. | reverse complement strand
GCGAGGCCGGCGACCTGGTCAGCGTGCCCGACCGCATGACCCACTGGTTCGACATGGGCCCGGAACCGAGCTTCATCGCCATCCGCTTCTTCACCGAACCCGACGGCTGGGTCGGCCACTTCACCGGCACCGACATCGCCCGGCGCTTTCCCCGCTATGAGCCGGGGCAGGCGGTTTGAGGGTGTGCTTTTCTGATGCGGATGAACGCGGATAGGGCGGTTCGGAGAAGGGGCGGCTGGCCAGTCCACTCTCCCCGGAACCCCCGGCAATCAGCGGCCTGATACTTTTTCTGGCCTTGTCCGCGTTCATCCGCGTAAATTCGCGTCAATAGTGATGAAACACATACTCACGGACATCGAGGGCACCACCAGCAGCATTTCCTTTGTGAAGGAGGTGCTGTTTCCGTATGCGCGCAAGGCACTTCCCGACTTCGTGGCCGAAAACGGGCAGGAGCCGGAGGTGCGGCGCTGGCTGGACCAGGTGGCGGCCGAGAACGGTGGCCTCTGCCAGGACGGGATGATCGTCGAGACCCTGCAGGGCTGGATCGACCAGGACCGCAAGCACACCGCCCTGAAGGCCCTGCAGGGCATGATCTGGAAGGATGGCTACGCACGCGGCGACTACCGCGCCCACTTCTATCCCGACGCGGTGGAGGCGCTGCGCCGCTGGCATGCCGAGGGGCATCCGATCAACGTCTATTCCTCCGGCTCGGTGCCGGCGCAGAAGCTGTTCTTCGGCCATGCCGAGGGCGGCGACCTGAGCGGCCTGGTCTCGCACTGGTTCGACACCGAGGTCGGCGGCAAGCGCGAGGCCGACAGCTACCGCCGCATCGTTGAAACCCTCGGCGTTCCCGCCGGCGAGGTACTGTTCCTCTCCGACGTGGTCGAGGAACTGGATGCCGCCCGCGAGGCCGGCCTGGACACCGTGCTGCTGGACCGTCGCCAGGATTATCCGCAGCCGCGCCTGGACGAGGCCTGTCACGGCCACCGCCGGGTCGAAAGCTTCGCCGACATCCAGCCAGGGGCATGACCGGCCTGCGGGGTTTCCGTTGTCCTTCTTGCGGGCCCTCCCTGCTGGTCCGCCTGGGCAATGACGAAACCCAGGTCCGCTGCCTGCGCTGCCGCGGCACGCCGATCCACCTGTCGGTGATCGCCGCCATCCGCGAGTTCGCCTTCCCGCTGGCCGGCCGCGCCGCCTGCGAACTGTCCTCGCGCGGGGCGCTGGTGCGCTTCCTGCAACGCCACGCCGGCAGCCTGGCCACCAGCGAGTATTTCGACGACGTGCCGCCGGGCGGCCTCCGCGACGGCGTGCGCTGCGAGGACGTGCAGGCCCTGGGCTATGCCGACGCCAGCTTCGACCTGTTCACCTCCACCGAGGTGTTCGAGCACGTGCCCGACGATGCCGCCGGTTTCCGCGAGATCCGCCGCACGCTGAAGCCCGGCGGGCTGACCATCTTCACGGTGCCGCTGATCCGTGGCGCCAGCACGGTGGAACGGGCGCGCCTGCGCGACGGCGGCATCGAGCACCTGCTCGAACCCGCCTGGCATGGCGACCGCCTGCGCGGCGCCGGCAAGGTGCTGGTGTTCCGCGACTACGGCGACGACATCGTCGAGCGCCTGCTCGCCGCCGGTTTCGCCCGGGCACGGCTGTGGCGGCCGCCGGTGGACTGGTTCGGCCATGCCCGCGACGTGGTGGTCGCCCATGCCTGAGCACCGCCGCCTGGCCCTGCTGCTCCTGCCGCTGCTGGCGGCGCTCTGCGGTTTCGGCCCGCTGCCGGAGGACCAGGCGCGCCTGCGGCAGGCGATCGAAGCCCTGCAGCCGCAGCGCCCGGGCGTGCCCGACCTGTACGTGCTGGCGGTGGCCGGCGATGGCAGCGAACAGGTCTTCCGCAACGAGGTCCTGCACCTGCGCGCCCTCGCCGGCCGTCGCCTCGATGCCGGGGGCCGCGTACTGGTGCTGGCCAACCACCCGCCGGAGCCAGGCGTGCCGGCGCTGCCGCTGGCCCGCATCGACAACCTGCGCGCCGCCCTGAAGGGCATCGGCGCGCGCATGGATGCCGGCGAAGACCTGCTGCTGCTCTACATCAGCAGCCACGGCACCGAGGAGCACCAGTTGTTCCTGCACTCGCCGGAGCATGGCGAGCAACTGCTGGATCCGAAGACCCTGCGCCGGGCCCTGGACGAGGCCGGCATCCGCCATCGCGTGCTGGTGATCTCGGCCTGCTTCTCCGGCGGCTTCATCCCCGCCCTGCGCGACGAGCACAGCCTGGTGCTGACCGCCGCCCGGCACGACCGGCCGTCCTTCGGCTGCGGCAATGATTCGGTGGCCACCTATTTCGGCCGCGCCTGGCTGGTCGACGGCCTCAACCGGAGCGTGGACTTCGAGCAGGCCTTCCTGGCCGCGCGCGAAAGCATCACCGCCCGCGAGCGCGCCGAGGACCGGCTGCCCTCGCAGCCGCAGATGGCCCGCGGCGCCCGCATCGGCGAACGCCTGGCCGCCTGGCGTGCCTCCTTCACCCCCGGTCCGCCGCTGCGCTACGCCTGGCGGGAGCCGGAGGCCGACGCCGTTGCTGGCACGGCCGAGCGCCCGCGCAAGGTGTCCGGCGGGCCGTCCGTGAAGCTCAAGGTGAAGAAGCCGTCTGCAGTCGATAAGCGCTGAGCGCGCGCTGCTCACGGCCGTCGTCGAGGAAGGCCCGCACTTCGATGCGGTGCTCGCCCTCGGCCAGGTCGGTCGGCAGGGTGCCGCGCCAGAGGTGGGTGGAGACTTCCGCCTCGGGTGAGCGGTCGTAGCCACGCAGGCTCTCCGCCAGGTCGTCCAGGGCGTTCTCCAGCTGCAGGCGCGGATCGGGGCGCTCGACCCGGCGCATCGGCCGCCACTCGCCATCGTCGATGCGGTACTCGACCCGGGTGCCGGCATGGCCGTTATAGACGTTGGCGAAGACGCCGAAGGCCGGATAGGCACCCTGGCGCAGCAGCCTGGGCGCATGCAGACCGATGCCGCCGGCCTCGGCCGGATCGGCGGGACGCCAGTGCAGGCGGTAGCCCTGCCCGTCCACCCGCAGTTCCGCCCAGCCGCGCGGCGTGCCGTCGGCCATGGTGGCCACCGGAATCCCGTCGCTGCCGGTGATGCCGCTCCAGTAGGCGCCGCAGGCGGCGCCGGCGTTGAATTCGTGCAGCGGCTGCTCGCCCGGCCAGCCGTCGTCGGCATCGTGGAAATGCTGGCGCTGCACATGCCCGTGCGCAGTCAGCAGCAGCACCCGCGGGAAGTCACTGAGCAGGGCGAACAGGCGCTCGCGGTCGGCCGTGCGGAAGGTCGGCTCGGCCTTGTCCGGCTCGTCGAAGAAGGGAATGTGCGCCGCGATCACCAGCAGGCGGTCGCGCGGCGCCTGCGCCAGGTAGGCCCCGAGGAAGGCGAACTGCTCCTCGCGCAGGCCTCCGATGTAGGACGGCGACTGGCCGGGCCGGTAGATCACGTCGTCCAGCAGCACGAACACCGCCTCGTGCTCTTCCCAGGCATAGGTGTCGGGGCCGAAGGCGGCCCGGTAGCTGCGCAGCGAGTCCTCGTCGGCGGCGGCGTCGAAGTCCAGGTCGTGGTTGCCGGGCAGGTGCAGCCAGGGCAGCCCGGTCCGGGCGACCGCCGCCTTGATGCGCGGGTACAGCGAGAGGTCGTTGTTGGCCAGGTCCCCCAGGGTGAGGCCCAGGTCCAGCCGGCTGCCGGCGTAGGCCTCGAGGATCGGGCTGATGATGCCGTCGTTGAAGTAGCCGGCCTCGCGCGCGTCCGAAGGCTGCGGATCGCCCATGACGATGCCGCGCAGCTCGCCGGCCGGGCGCGGATCCGGCAGCAGGGCGAAGTTGCGGCACAGGGGGAATTCCGGGGGAATGCCGCCGTACTTCAGTTCGGGCCCGGGCTGGTACTGCAGGTGCCGCCAGAACACCGGCAGGCCGTCCGGGCCGGTCGGGAAGCGGTAGCCGGCCGGCTTGATCACGAACACCGTCCGCCCGTCCTCCATCGGCAGCAGGTAGGCGCCGCGGGCGTCGGTCCGGACGATGCGCAGGCCATCGGACACCGCCACCCCTTCCAGCGGCCTGTCCCCCTCGCCGTAGCGGCCATCGCCGTCCACGTCCTCGTAGACGTAGCCGGCATTGCAGGGCGGCGGCAGGGCCGCGGCCGGCGCCGTCAGCAGCAGGAGCAGGAGGCCGGGGAACAGGGCTCGCTTCATGACCGGGAGGCATCCTCGGGAACCGGAAGGGGGCGAGTCTAAGGCATGCGCGGCCGGGGAGCCGCCGCTTTTCCCGGCCCCGGAAGCCGTCTAGAGTGCCGGCAAAGGGGGAACCACAAGTGTCCTGCAAGGACTGGATCCGGATCGTGCTGCTGCTTCTGGTGACCCTGGCCGTACCGGCCGGGGCCCAGGACGTGCTGGTCCTGGACGGCAGCCGGCAGATGGTGCCGCTGGCGCCGCTGCTGACCTATCGCGTCGACCCGGACAACCGCGCCGACGCCAGCGCCATGTTCGAGCAGGCCCGCGCCGGCGGTTTCCAGCCGTTGCCGAACGGCGACCCGACCTTCGGCTTCACCGAAGGCGCCTACTGGTTCCACGCCGAGCTGTTCAACCAGAATGCCCGCGAGCAGCGCTGGCTGCTGGTGCTGCACTACCCGCTGCTGGACAACGTCGACTTCTACCTGCGTTACCCGGACGGGCACGTCGAACACATGTCCTCGGGCGATGCCCTGCCCTTCTCGGCGCGGGCGATCAGTTACCGGCATCCGAACATCTGGGTGGACCTGCCGCAGCGCAGCAAGGTCGAACTGCTGGTGCGCGCCTCCAGCCGCAGTTCGATGCAGGTGCCGATGGTGCTGTACACGCCAACCGCATTCGCCGAGCTGGAGCGTGACTCGCAGCTGGGCATCGGCCTGTTCTACGGCATCCTGCTGGCGCTGTTCTGCTACAACCTGGTGCTGTGGCTGTCGCTGCACGACCGCACCCACCTCTGGTACACGCTGCACGTGGCCGGCTTCGGCCTGGTGGTGTTCTGCCTCAACGGCCTGGCCTTCGAATACCTGTGGCCGAACTCGCCCTGGCTGGCCAACCAGGCCATCCCGCTGTCCATGGCGATCGGCCAGGTCACCATGCACCAGTTCTGCCGCGAGTTCCTCGAGCTGCGCGAGCGGCAGCCGCTGGGCGACCGGCTGTCGCTGGCCTTCATCGGCTTCTTCGTGCTGGCCGGCATCGCTTCCTTCTTCCTGCCCTACCGCGACGTGGTGCGGCCGCTGACCCTGGCGGTCTTCCCGGGCTCGGCGCTGATCGTGCTGCTGGCCATCAATGCCATCCGCCGCGGCTACGCGCCGGCGAAGATCTTCCTGCTGGCCTGGGGCTTCCTGCTGATGGGCATCGCCCTCTACGCCAGCGTGTCCTTCGGCCTGCTGCCCAAGAACTTCCTGACCGAGTACGCCATCCAGCTGGGCTCGGCCATGGAGATGATCCTGCTGTCCTTCGCCCTGGCCTACCGCTACGCCCGCCTGCGCGGTGAGAACGAGAAGCTGGTGCGCGAGCACAACGAGCAACTGGAACGGCACGTCGCCCGCCGCACCTCCGAGCTGAGCACGGCCCTGGAGCAGTTGGCCGAGGCCAATCAGCGCCTGCGCGAATCCAACCGCCGCGATGCCCTGACCGGCCTGTTCAACCGCCGGCATTTCCGCGAGGTGTTCGAGCACCAGCTGCAGCACGCCAACGAGGTCCGCCAGCCGCTGGGCGTGCTGCTGCTGGACATGGACTACTTCAAGGCCATCAACGACACCCACGGTCACCTGGCCGGCGACGAGTGCCTGCGCTGGATGGGCCGCTGCCTGCAGGAAAGCCTGTCCGGCTACGGTGCCCTGATGGCCCGCTTCGGCGGCGAGGAATTCGTGGTGGTGCTGCCGGACATGGAAGGCGATCGCCTGCTGCAGGTCGCCGAGCAGTTGCGCGCACGCATCGCCGCCGAACCGGTGCGGCATGCCGGCAGCGAAATCCACCTGACCGCCAGCATCGGCGCCTTCGTCCTGCGCCCGGGCGACGGCATCGGCATCGACGGCGCCCTGCAGCGCGCCGACGATGCCCTGTACGCGGCCAAGGACCGCGGCCGCAACCGGGTGCACGCGGCGGACAACGTGCACCAGCCCTCGCCCTGAGGGCGCAACCCTGCAAGCCCCGCCGGGCGAGACTCAGCCCAGGGCGGCGCGCGCCGCCTGCAGCACCTTGCCTTCGCGCAGCAGCCGCACCGCGGTGGCGACGTCGCCATCCATGGCGCGGTCGCGCGACATGAAGGGAATGGCCTCGCGGATCGCCTTCCAGGCGGCGCGCACGGCCTGGCCCGGCTGGAACTCCGGCGCTTCGGCCAGTTCCTTGCGCAGGGCTTCCACCTCGGCCAGGAACACCTCGCGCTCCGGCGATCCGGCCGGCGGAGCTCCCTGCACCTTGGCCGCCAGCGCTTCGGCGTCGCCGGCGCGGGCCAGCCGGCGGGCGGCGTTGATCATGTCGCAGCGGTAGTCCAGGGCCTGGGCGGCGGTGTAGAGCTCCAGCGCCAGCACATGGCCGAGGTCCTCGACCATCTCCAGCACGTGCCGACCCTCGTTGGCGCCCATGGACACGTGGTCCTCGGCATTGGCGCTGGTCGGGATCGAGTACACGCTGGCCGGGTGGGCGCGACTGGCCAGGTCGTTCACCAGCGCGGCGGCGGTGTACTGGACGATCATGAATCCGCTTTCGGTGCCGTCCTCGTTGCCGATCAGGAAGGGTGGCAGGCCGTCATTGGTGGCCGGGTCGACCAGCTTGTTGAGGCGGCGCTCGGAGATCGAGGCCAGCACCGGGATGGCGGCCTTCAGGTAGCTCAGCGCCAGTGCCAGCGGCATGCCGTGGAAATGGCCGGCCGAGACCACCTGCTCCTCGACCTCGCGGGCGCCTTCCATGTCCGGGAACAGCAGCGGGTTGTCGGTGACGGCGTTGAGCTCGATGTCCACCACCCGCTTGGCCTGTTCGACCGCGTCGCGCACGGCGCCGTGCACCTGCGGCGCGCAGCGCAGCGAATAGCTGTCCTGCGGCTGGTGCTTCTTGCCGCCGCGGAAGGGGCGGAAACGCTGGTAGAAGCGCTCGCGGCCGTGGCGCTGGTCCAGCGGCACCCAGTCCCAGCCGATGTCGAAGCCCAGGGCCTGCTGCTCCGGGTCCTGCCAGCTGCCCGGCTGCCAGGGCCGGAACTTCGGCACCAGGTGATAGGCGATGCCCGCCAGGTCTGAACCCTGCAGCAGCTCCAGCACGCGCGCCGCCGACTTCACCTGACCCGGGTGCGGGCGAAGCGCATGCACCTGCGGCTGGAAAGCGCCGAGGCGGCCGGCGAAGGCATCCAGGCTCATGGCCAGGGCCAGGTCGGCGGTATCCAGCAGTTCGTCCAGGGCCTCGATGGCCAGCACTGCGGTGGCCAGCATCTGCGCCGTGCCGTTGTTCAGGGCCAGGCCTTCCTTGTGCGACAGCCGCACCGGCTTCAAACCGGCCCGCGCCAGCGCCTCGGCGCCGGGCAGGCGTTCGCCCTGGTAGAAGGCCTCGCCGCCGCCCAGCAGGACGATGGCCAGGTGCGACAAGGGCGCAAGATCACCGCTGGCGCCGACCGAACCCTTGCGCGGCACCACCGGCACCACGCCGGCATTGAGCATGGCCACCAGCGCTTCCAGCACCTCGACGCGGATGCCCGAGTGACCCTTCATCAGGGTGTTGATGCGGATGCCAAGCATGGCCCGCACCACCGTCGCCGGGAACGGCTCGCCGACGCAGACGGCATGGGTGACGATCAGGTTGTGCTGCAGCTCTTCCAGCAGGCCCTCGTCGGTGTCGCGACCGCCGGGCATGCCCTCGCGGGCGCGGCGCGCGCCCAGCAGCTTGTCGGCATTGCTGCCGAAGCCGGTGGAAACGCCGTAGATCGGTTCCTGGCGCTTGACCTGTCCGGCGAGGAAATCGGCCGCCTTGCGTACTGCCGGCAGCTGGTCCGGGTCCAGGGTCACCGGCGCGCCGTGGGCGATCTCCACCACCTGGGCGCGGGTCAGGCTGCGGCCATTGAGCAGGATCGGACGCATGCTCAGCCCTCCCCGGCCAGCTGCGCGCGCAGATGCGTGGCCAGACCCGCGCGCGCGACTTCGGTCTGCTCCTGCCGGCGCAGGTCCTTGACCGCGACCACGCCGCGCGCGGCCTCGTCCTCGCCGCTGAGCACCATGAAGCGGATGCCGGCCTTGTCGGCGTACTGGAACTGCTTGCCCAGCCTTTTCGCCTCCATCTGCACCTCGGTGTTGATGCCGGCGGCGCGCAGCTCGGTGGCGATGGCCAGGGACTCGGCCAGGCGCGACTCGTCCATCAGGCCGACCAGCACCTGCACGGTGCTCTCGGCATTGCCGATCAGGCCGGCCTCGCGCAACTGCCAGAACAGCCGGGTGGCACCGATGGAAATGCCCACGCCCGGCAGCTTCGACTTGCTGTAGTGGCTGGCCAGGTTGTCGTAGCGGCCGCCGGAGCAGACCGAGCCGATCTGCGGGTGATCGTCCAGCGTGGTCTCGTAGACGGTGCCGGTGTAGTAGTCCAGGCCGCGGGCGATGCTGAAGTTCACCGCATAGTCGCTCTCGGGCAGGCCCTGGGCGCGCAGCAGCTCCAGCACCTCGGCCAGTTCGGCGGCGCCGGCGAGCAGCGATTCGTTGCCGGCAGCCTCGCCT
>DATGPR010000048.1:0-15590 GCA_035304725.1 Arenimonas sp. | reverse complement strand
ATCGCCAGCGGGGCGCCGCCGATGCGGGCCGAGGCGATCACCAGGGCGATGCTGACGATGGCCACCACCGCCGTGATCAGGCCGAAGGCCAGGCCGATGCCGACATTGCCGGCCAGGTTCTCGCCCCAGCTGCGCTTGAGCAGGCTGACGCTTTCCTTCAGCGCCTCGATCGGGCCGACGTTCTGGCTGACCAGCACCGGCACCACCAGGAAGGTGGCCAGGGTCCAGGCCAGGCCGATGATGCCGACGACGATGCGGCCGAGGAAGCCGGCGCGTTCCTCCAGCGCCCGCAGGATCAGGCCCACCGTCGCGGCAATGGCGGCGTAGCCGAGGATGGCGCCGACGCGCTCGCGGGCGATGCGCAGGCCATCGGACACGGTCGGATCGCCGCCCTCCAGGCGGATCATCGCCGCGCCGACCAGGGCGGTGTTGAAGAAGAAGATGACGAAGTACTGGCAGAGGTAGAACAGGAAGCCGAACAGGTACAGCACCGGCCCCGGTTCGCGCCCCTCCAGCAGGCCCAGCCCGAACAGCGGCAGCAGGAAGGTGGCGGCCACCAGGGTGGTGGCGATGGCCGAGATCACGGGGAACCAGAGCAGTTCCTTGTCGGCGCGCAGCACGGCGGCACTGGCCTTCACCAGGGACCAGCTGCGGGAAATCCGGTCGAACATGGCCTCTCCTCCTCCCGGGCGGGGCTGCCCGGACTGCGACCGATGATCGGGCGTGGGGGCCGGCGCCGCAAGGCCGGAAGTCACCCGCCGCACCGCGGCGCCGACGGGCGGTTACAGCGACCAGTCCAGGCGCTGCAGGCCGGGCTCGCCCGGGTGTTCGCGACGCAGCTCGGCCAGGGTCCGGCCAATGCCAGGCACGCGGACGTCGGGTGCGATGTCGGCCAGCGGATACAGCACGAAGGCGTGCTTCAGCTCCGGCCGCGGCAGCTGCAGGTGGCCGGGGCCGCTGAGCACCAGGTCGTCGTAGAGCACGATGTCGATGTCCAGCGGCCGGCTGGCGAAACGCGGGCCGCCGCGCACGCGGCCCTGCGCCGCCTCCAGCGCGTGCAGCCAGTCGTTGAGCGCCTGCGGCGACAGCTCGGTGTCGATGCCGGCGGCGGCATTGAGGAAATCCGGGCCTTCGAAGCCCACCGCCGGCGTGCGGTACACCGGCGAGAACAGCACCTCGCCGAAACCTTGGCGCAGCGCTGCCGCCGCGGCGCGCAGCTTGGCCTCGGGATCGATGTTGCTGCCCAGGCTGAGCCAGGCGCGGCTCACGGCTGCCGGCTGCGCTCGATGATCACGCCCACCGAGCGCGCCCCGCGCACGGCGCCGGGCTTGCTCAGCTTCAGGCGAAGCCAGGTCACGCCGAACTCACTGAGGATGATGTCGGCGCAGCGCTCGGCCAGGGTTTCCACCAGGCCGAAACTGGAGTCGGAGACGAACTGGATCAGGCGCTTGCTCACCGCCTTGTAGTCCAGCGTGTCCTCGATGGCGTCGGTGGCGGCGGGACGGGTGTTGTCGAAGCCCATCTCGATGTCCAGCACCACCGGCTGGCGGATCTTCCGCTCCCAGTCGTAGATGCCGATCACGCACTCGATCTGCAGGCCTTCGATGAAAACCTTGTCCATTCCTTGCTCGCTCCCTCAGACGGCCGGCAGGCTGGCCATGTCCCAGCGCGGGGTGACGTTGACGGCGGCCGGCTCGCGCTGGCCGGCCTGCAGGCGCAGGGCGCCGGCGAAGGCGATCATGGCGCCGTTGTCGGTGCAGAAGGCCGGGCGCGGGAAGCGCACGCGGGCGCCGCGCTCGGCCGCCAGGGCCTGCAGCTTCTCGCGCAGGCGGCGGTTGGCGCCGACGCCGCCGGCCACCACCAGGGTATCGGCGCCGGTCCGATCCAGGGCGCGGGCGCACTTGATGGCCAGGGTGTCCACCACGGCGTCCTCGAAGCCGCGGGCCAGGTCGGCCCGGGTCTGGGCCTCCTGGTCCGAGCCCTGCCAGGCCAGCAGCACCTGGGTCTTGAGCCCGGAGAAGCTGAAATCCAGGCCCGGCCGGTCGGTCATGGGCCGGGCGAAGCGGAAGCGGTCCGGCCGGCCCTGCTCGGCCAAGCGGGCCAGCTCGGGGCCGCCCGGGTAAGGCAGGCCCATCAGCTTGGCGGTCTTGTCGAAGGCCTCGCCGGCAGCGTCGTCCAAGGTCTCGCCCAGCAGCTCGTAATCGCCCACGGCGCGGACCTGGACCAGCTGGGTATGGCCGCCGGAGACCAGCAGGGCCACGAAGGGCGGCTTCAGGTCGGGATCGTCCAGCATGGGCGCCAGCAGGTGGCCCTCCATGTGGTGCACGGCCACGGCCGGCACGCCCAGGGCCCAGGCCAGGGCCCGGCCGGCGGCGGCGCCCACCATCAGGGCCCCAACCAGGCCGGGACCGGCGGTATAGGCCACCCCGTCCAGGTCGGCCGGGGTCAGGCCGGCCTCGGCCAGCACCTGCCGAACCAGGGGTAGCAGCCGGCGCACGTGGTCCCGGCTGGCCAGTTCCGGCACCACCCCGCCGTATTCGGCGTGCAGGGCCACCTGGCTGTGCAGGGCATGGGCGAGCAGGCCGGCGGCCGTGTCATGGACGGCCACGCCGGTCTCGTCGCAGCTGGTTTCGATGCCGAGGACGCGCATGAGGGGGTTCTGGGGGCCCGGGAGCCCGGTTGCAAGGGAAAACCGGGGCCTGGCTTGCCCGCCGGACCCGGGACGGCGTATCATACGCGGCTCGCCGGCCAGGCCGGGCGAAATCCACGCATCCCGGAGCATTCCATGCCGTCTGTGAAAGTCCGCGAAAACGAGCCGTTCGAGTTTGCGCTGCGTCGCTTCAAGCGCACTTGCGAGAAGGCCGGCGTCCTCGCCGAGACCCGCAAGCGCGAGTTCTACGAGAAGCCGACCCAGGAGCGCAAGCGCAAGGCCGCCGCTGCGGTGAAGCGTCAGCTGCGGCGCATGTCGCGCGACGTCACCAAGCGCCAGCGCCTGTACTGATCGCGCATTCCCGCGTGGAACGCCGGCCGCGCGCGGCCGGTTTCCGCGACAACAGGAAGCCGGCATGCGTCCCGCTGCCGGCTTTTTGTGTTCCTGACATCCGGAGATCGAGCATGAGCCTGAAGGCCCGACTGACCGATGACATGAAGGCGGCGATGAAGGCCGGCGAGAAGGATCGCCTGGCCGTCATCCGCCTGATCAATGCCGCCATCAAGCAGAAGGAAGTGGACGAGCGCGTGGAGCTGGACGACGCGCAGGTCCTGTCCGTGCTCGAGAAGATGGTCAAGCAGCGCAAGGACTCGATCGCCCAGTACGAATCGGCCGGCCGCGAGGACCTGGCCAGCGGCGAGCGCTTCGAGCTCGGCGTGATCGAGGCCTACCTGCCCGAGAAGATGGGCGAGGCCGAGATCCAGGCCGCCATCGACGCCGCCAGGGCCGAAACCGGCGCCGCCGGCCCGGCCGACATGGGCAAGCTGATGGGCGTGCTCAAGCCGCGCCTGGCCGGCAAGGCCGACATGGGCCTGGTCTCCCAGCTGGTGAAGAAGTCGCTGGCGGGTTGAGGGCTCGATTTCCTTGACGCGGAACTGCGCGGACAAGGCAACAACAGGTCTTCAAGGTCCAGGAACGCCTTATCCGCGTTCATCCGCGTAAATCCGCGTCAAAAGCCCTCTCCCCCACCCCCGACGGGACCCCACGGGATGGGGGCTTTCGGGCATGCTAGGGGGCCATGGCACGGATTCCTGACGCCTTCATCGACGACCTGCTGGCCCGGACGGATATCGTCGAGGTCATCAGCTCGCGCGTGCCGCTGAAGCGGCAGGGCCGGGAGTACGCCGCGCGCTGTCCCTTCCACGACGAGCGCTCGCCGTCGTTCACCGTCTCGCCGACCAAGCAGTTCTACCACTGCTTCGGCTGCGGCGCGCACGGCACCGCGATCAGCTTCCTGATGAACTACGACCGCCTCGAGTTCCTCGACGCGGTCGAGGAGCTGGCCAAGCGCGCCGGCCTGGAGGTGCCGCGCGACACCCGCGCCCGCAACGAGAACGGCGAGAGCCGCGAGCTCTATGCCGCCCTGGAGGCCGCCGCCCGCTTCTTCCAGCAGCAGCTGCAGGGCAGCGCCAAGGCCAGGGCCTACCTGGACAAGCGCGGCGTCGACGCGGAAACCCGCGCCCGCTTCGGCATCGGCTACGCACCGGATGGCTGGGAAGGCCTGAAGACCGCCCTCGGTACCGACGAGCGGCGGCTGGCGCTGCTGGAGAAGGTCGGCCTGTTCTCGCGCAATGACGCCGGCCGCGTCTACGACAAGTTCCGCGACCGGGTGATGTTCCCCATCCACGACCGCCGCGGCCGGGTGATCGCCTTCGGCGGCCGCGTGCTGGAGAAGGACGACGGCCCCAAGTACCTCAACTCGCCCGAGACCGCCCTCTTCCACAAGGGCCGCGAGCTGTACGGCCTGTGGCAGGTGCGGCAGGCGCACGCGAAGATCCCGCGGCTGGTGGTGGTCGAGGGCTACATGGACGTGGTCTCGCTGTTCCAGTACGGCGTCGACACCGCCGTGGCCACGCTCGGCACCGCCACCACGCCCGACCACGCCGAGCTGCTGTTCCGCAACGCCGCCGACGTCTACTTCTGCTTCGACGGCGACCGCGCCGGCCGCGGCGCCGCCTGGAAGGCGCTGGAATCGGTGCTGCCGCGCATGCGCGACGGCCGCCAAGCCTTCTTCCTGTTCCTGCCCGAGGGCGAGGACCCGGACAGCATCGTCCGCCAGGAAGGCGCCGCCGGTTTCGACGAGCGCCTGCGCCAGGCGACGCCGCTGAGCGAGTTCTTCTTCGCCGAGCTGGGCAAGGACGTGAACCTGGCCGGCGTCGAGGGCAAGGCGCGGCTGGCGGAACGGGCGCGGCCGATGCTGGCGCAGATTCCCGACGGCGCCTTCCGCGACCTGATGTTCCAGCGCCTGGCGCAGCTGACCGGCGTCGGCGCCAGCACGCCGGTGCCGCCGCGCCCCGGCCCGGCGCCGCAAGCACCTTCGCGCGGCGGCCGCGGCCCCACGCCCAAGCGCAGCCTGGTGCGCACGGCCATCGCGCTGCTGCTGCAGAAGCCGGCGCTGGCCGAGGCGGTCGAGCCGCCCTACCTGTTCGCGGTGCTGCGGCAGCCGGGCATTCCGCTGCTCATGGAGATCCTGTCGCTGGCGCGCAGCCGGCCGGGCATCAGTACCGGCGCCGTGCTGGAGCATTTCGCCGGACGCGAGGAGGAGGCAGCGCTGCAGAAGCTGGCCGTGCAGGATTTCCCGGGCGATGAAGCCGGCTGGCGGGCGGAGTTGCTCGATGCGCTGGCGCAGCTGGACAGGCAGACGCGGCAGCAGCGCCTCGACGAGATCAATGCGCGCGTGCGCGAGGTCGGCATGTCGGGCCTGACCGAGGCCGAGAAGGCCGAGCTCCGCGAACTGCACCTGGCCAGATAGCCGGCGCGGCGGGCGACCCGGCCACGGGAGTCCGGCGATCCACGCGACGAACCGGGGTATCCTCCGGCCTTCCGATGCGAAAGGGGACGGAGCGATGAGGCCGATCGTGCTTGCACTGGTGCTGGGACTGGCGCTGCTGCCGGCGATGCCGGCGATGGCCGTGGAGAGGATCGAGGATGGCAACCGGGTCATGGAGAACCTGCCCGCGGTGCCGCCGGAACTGATCGAAAGGCTCGAGCAGTACCAGAACACCCGCGGCGCCTCGCTCGCCGGCTGGTTGCAGGACGGCAGCCTGCTGATCACCACCCGCTTCGGCGATACCGCCCAGGTCCATCGCGTCAGCACGCCCCTGGGCATGCGCGAACAGCTGACCTTCCATCGCGAACCGGTCAGCGCGGTAACCCCCGCGCCCGCCGGCGGCGCCAGGGGCTTCGTCTTCGGCAAGGACGTCGGCGGTTCCGAGTTCTGGCAGCTGCACTGGTACGACCTGGAAAGCCGCGAAGTCCGCATGCTCAGCGACGGCGGCCGCAGCCAGAACACCTCGCCGCTGTGGTCGCACGACGGTCGCCAGCTGGCCTGGGCCAGCACGGCCCGCAACGGCACCGACTACGACCTCTGGCTGTACGACATGGCCGGCGGCAGGTCGCGCATCGTGCTGCAGGAAGGCGGGTTGTGGATACCGGCGGATTTCTCGCCCGACGGCAAGCGCCTGCTGGTGGTGAAGTACGTCAGCATCAACGAGAGCTACCCCGGTGAGCTGGAGCTGGCCAGCGGCAAGCTGCGCATGTTCCCGGTCGAGGGCGGCAAGGCCGGTTTCCGCGCCTTCCGTTACGCGCCGGATGGCCGTTCGGTCTACTACGTCTCCGACGAGGGCCGCGAGTTCCAGACCCTGTTCCACCACGACCCGCGCGGCGGCGCGCCGGTGGCGCTGAGCGCGCACGTGCCCTGGGACGTGGAAAGGCTGGCCATTGCCAGTGACGGCAGGCACCTGGCCTATGTCAGCAACGAGGACGGCATCGGCCGTCTGCGCGTGCTCAGCCTGCCGGAGCATCGCGAGCTGGACCTGCCGGAGCTGCCCATCGGCGTGATCGCCGGCCTGGATTTCTCGCCGGATGGCAGCAAGCTGGCGCTCACCCTCAACAGCGCCACCTCGCCCAGCGACGTCTACGTGCTGGACCTGGGCACGCGCGAGCTGGCGGCCTGGACCCGCAGCGAGGTCGGCGGCCTGGACGCCTCGCGCTTCCGTGCGCCGGAGCTGGTGCGTTTCCCGACCTTCGACGAGGTGGATGGCCAGCCGCGCACCATCCCGGCCTTCTATTACCGGCCCGAGGGTGAAGGCCCGTTCCCGGTGGTGATCAGCATCCATGGCGGCCCCGAATCGCAGGCACTGCCGGTGTTCAATCCCAGCACCCAGTACCTGGTCAACGAGATGAAGGTGGCGGTGCTGGTGCCGAACGTGCGCGGCTCGACCGGCTACGGCAAGACCTACCTGGACCTGGACAACGGCCTCAGGCGCGAGGACTCGGTGCGCGACATCGGCGCCCTGCTCGACTGGATCGCCACCCGCGAGGAGCTGGACGCCTCGCGCGTCGGCGTGATGGGCGGCAGCTATGGCGGCTACATGGTGCTGGCCAGCATGGTCCACTACAACGATCGCCTGCGCGCCGGCATCGACGTGGTCGGCATCTCGCATTTCCGCACCTTCCTCGAGAACACCGAGAGCTACCGCCGTGACCTGCGCCGGGCCGAGTACGGCGACGAGCGCGTTGCCGAGATCGCCGAGTTCCACGAGAAGATCGCGCCGCTGAACAACGCCAGCCGGATCACCCGGCCGCTGTTCGTGGCCCAGGGTTTCAACGATCCGCGGGTGCCGTGGACGGAGGCCGAGCAGATCGTGAAGGCGGTGCGCGGCAATGGCGGCGAGGTCTGGTACCTGATGTTCCGGGACGAGGGCCACGGCTTCCGCAAGAAGGCCAACAGCGACTTCTTCGGCGCCGCCGCCATGCTGTTCTGGCAGGAGCACCTGCTGGGCGAGTAGCGCCGCGGGCTACCAGCGGATCCCGAAGGCGTAGCCGCCCAGCAGCCGGCACAGGCCGGTGATCAGCACGATCCCGGTCAGGTTGAGCACGAAGCCGCCCCGTGCCATCTGCGCGATGCTGACCGCCCCGGTGCCGAAGACGATGGCATTGGGCGGCGTGCCCACCGGCAGCATGAAGGCGCAGGTCGCCGCGAAGGCGGCCGGGAGCAGCAGCCCCATCGGATCGGCGCCGATGCCGGCAGCGATGCCGCCCAGCACCGGAATGAAGGTGGCGGCGGTAGCGGTATTGCTGGTCACCTCGGTGAGGAACAGCACCAGCGTCACCACGGCCGCCACCAGCAGCAGCGTCGGCAGCACGCCCAGCACCGTGACCTGCTGGCCCAGCCACTGGTCCAGGCCGCTGCCGGCCACCGCCGCGGCCAGGCTGAGGCCGCCGCCGAACAGCAGCAGCACACCCCAGGGCAGGCCGTCCTCGGCATCCTTCCAGTTCAGCACCATCTCGCCGCGGCCACGGCCGGGCAGCAGGAACAGGGCGATGCCGGCGCCGATGGCGATGGCGGTGTCGTCCAGCGCGCGCAGCCAGGCCCAGCCGGGCCCCAACCCTGCCAGCAGGCCGGGTACCACCCAGAGGAAGGCGGCGCCGGCGAACACCAGCAGCACCATCTTCTCGCCCTGGCTCATCGGCCCCAGCTTGCCCAGCTCGTCCTGCAGCATCTGCCGGCCGCCGGGGATCTCCGCCAGCTCGAAGCGGTACAGCAGCCGCGTCATCAGCACCCAGGCCAGCAGGATGAAGCTGAAGGCCAGCGGCACGCCGACCATCATCCATTCCAGGAAGCCGATCTCCCGCCCGAGTTCGGCGGCGACGTAGCCGGCGACGATGGCATTCGGCGGGCTGCCCAGCAGGGTGCCCACGCCGCCCATGCTGGCCGACCAGGCGATGGACAGCAGCAGGCAGATGCCGAAGCGCCGCACCTGCGCGTCATGGATGAAGTCGACGTGACCGCGCCGGTGGCGGCCGGCAGCGGGTGCCGGCGTACCCCCCTGGCCATGGCGTTCGGCCACCAATACCAGCACCGACAGGCCGATCGGCAGCATCATCAGCGTGGTCGCGGTGTTGGACACCCACATCGAGATGAAGCCGGTGGCCAGCATCATGCCCAGCACGATCCGCCGCGGCTGCGCGCCGACCCGCACCAGGGTCATCAGGGCGATGCGCCGGTGCAGGTTCCACTTCTCCATGGCGATGGCGATCAGGAAACCGCCGAGGAAGAGGAAGACGATCGGGCTGGCATAGGGCGCGGTGGATTCGGCCACGCTGCGTCCGGTCAGGGCCGGCAGCAGCACGATCGGCAGCAGCGAAGTGGCGGCCAGCGGTATCGCCTCGGTCATCCACCACAGCGCCATCAGCACGGCGATGGCGGCCACCCAGCGTGCGTCGGGCGTCAGGCCTTCGGAAGCGCCCAGCAGCCACCAGACCAGCACGGCGGCGGCCGGGCCCAGCAGGCGGAAGAACCAGGTGCGCGAGGCCGGACGCGGCCGCTGGCGGGTTTCCTCGTCGAACCGGTCGGCGTCCTGCTGGCGTCGCTGCTGCTCGTCCATGCCCTCCCCCGTCCTGTCCGCAGGCATCCCGCCGGTTGCTACTCGCCGGGAACGAACTCCAGCGCCGGCGCCACCGTCGCCCCGGCCGCCGGCAGCAGCCAGTGGTCGAGCAGCAGGAAGGCGAACAGCGCCATCAGGTAGACCACCGAATAGTTGAACACCTGCATGGCGAAGAACTCGCTGGGCGGATCCAGCAGGCGGATGGCGTACCAGAGGAACACGCCACCCAGCACCAGCGCGCCGCCCAGGTAGAACACCTCGGCCATGCCGGCGACGTAGGGCAGCACCGTCACCACCACCAGCAGCACGGTGTAGAACAGGATCTGCCAGCGGGTGTAGGTGACGCCGTAGACCACCGGCAGCATCGGGATCAGCGCCTTGGCGTAGTCCTCGCGGCGGAAGATCGCCAGCGCCCAGAAATGCGGCGGCGTCCAGACATAGATGATCAGCACCAGCAGCAGCGCGTAGTGGTACTGGAAGGCCGGCTCCCACAGCGCCGCCAGCGTGCCCGCCTCCGGGTAGCCGCGCACCGCCGCCCAGCCCAGCAGCGGCGGCGCCGCTCCGGCCAGGCCGCCGATGACGATGTTCTGCGGCGTGGCCCGCTTCAGCCAGCCGGTATAGACCACCGCATAGCCGATCAGCGAGCAGAAGGTCAGCACGGCGGTGAAGCCGTTGACGCCGTGCCAGAGAATCAGCATCGAGGCCGAACCCAGGGCCAGGGCGAAACCCAGCACCTGTCCCGGACGCAGCGAACCGGTGGCCAGCGGCCGGTGCTGGGTACGCGCCATCACCGCGTCGATGCGCTGGTCGAGCAGGTGATTGATCGCCGCCGCCGAGGCCGCCGCCAGCCAGATGCCGAGGGCACCCAGCAGCAGCCGCTGCCAGGGCCAATCCTGGCCCGGCTCGATGGCCAGGAACATGCCGATCACCGCGGTGAACACGATCAGCGCCACCACGCGCGGCTTGGTCAGCTCCCAGAAGTCGGCGACATGCTTCATGCAGGCGTCCGCAAACGGGCCAGCAGGCCCACCACCGTGAACAGCAGCAGGGCGGCGCCGGCATTGTGCGCCACGGCCACCCACAGCGGCAGGCCGGTGACGATGTTGCTGATGCCCAGGCTCACCTGCGCCACCAGCAGCAGGGCCAGCACCACGCCCCAGTAGACCATGCCGGGGGTGCGGATCAGCCGCACCGCCAGCACACCGAGGTAGCCGACCACCAGCAGGGCGAACAGCCGGTGCGTCATCTGGATGGCGACGCGGGCCGGGCCGTCGAGCACGCCGCCTTCGTAGTCCACGCCGATGCCGCGCCAGAGCACGAAGGCCTCGCGGTAATCCTGCTGCGGCCACCACTGGCCCAGGCAGGTGGGGAAATCGGTGCCGCAGGCCAGCGCCGCGTAATTGGCGCTGGTCCAGCCGCCCAAGGCGATCTGCACCACCAGCAGGCCCAGGCCGATCCACAGCAGCCGGCGCAGGCGATCAGCCTCGGCCAGCACCAGGGCGCTGCCGGGCGTGGTGCCCCAGGCCAGCCAGACCAACAGCGAAAGGGTCAGCAGGCCGCCCAGCAGGTGCGCCATCACGATGACCGGCTTGACCAGCCAGATCACCGTCCACATGCCGAGCACGGCCTGGAAGATGATCACCATGAACAGCGCCGTCGCCAGCCGCGAGGCGTCGGCGTTCGACCAGCGCAGCGCCTGCACCAGCAGCAGCAGCTCCGCCGCCAGGAACAGGCCCAGCGACACCGCGTGATCGGCCTCGAACACGCCGGGCACGCCCATGTAGGCGGGAATCGACAGCGCCACCAGCACCGCCGCCGCCAGCACGCTGGCGATGCCGAACGGGCGCCGGCGCGCCGCCAGCAGGGCCAGGCTCAGCACCGACAGGCCGAGCAGGCCGGCGATGTGGCGGTGCACCTGCTCGCGCCAGGCCTTGTGCGTCTCCACGGCGCGCTCGAAGCTGGCATTGGCGGCCTCGACCTCGTGCTCGGCCACCGGCCAGGTGGCCTGGCCATAGCAGGTCGGCCAGTCAGGGCAGCTCAGGCCGGCATTGGAGAGGCGGACGAAACCGCCGAACACGATCACGCACAGCGCCAGCAGGACGGCGGCCCAGGCGATGCGGTGGTAGTGGCGATGCGGGGCGTTCATGGGGTGACCTTACTTCAGCAGGCGTCCGAGGTCCTTGCGCAGGTGCGAAGGATCGAAGCCGGGGGCGTAGCGCAGGACCAGATAGCCATTGGGATCGGCCAGGTAGACCGGCAGGGCATCGGGACGCGCGGTATCGGGCAGCAGGGCCTGCAGTTCGGCCGAGGGCGCCATCGGCACCAGGCCGGAGAACTGCGGCGCCGGCACCGGCAGCTCGCCGAACCACAGCACCCGCAGGCGCTCGGCGTGGCGGCCTTCGCTCAGCCAGACCCGGTGCAGCACGTCCAGCAGCTCGGCACAGGAAGCGCCGCAGTCGGCCGGCGCCGGCACGATGATGTGCCACTGCCGCTCGGCCGGTTGCCAGCGCCAGGCCTGACCGTCGGCCCGGACCAGCGCCAGGTCCTGCAGGCGCGGATAGGGATCGAACATCTCGCCGAAGTTGCGCGTCTGCTCCGGCTTCCAGCCGCCGAAGAAGAGGCCGGCGGCGACGCCGAAGCTGCCAAGGAAGAAGACGGCCACCAGCAGCAGGGTCAGGCGCGAGCGGGTCTTGGAGGAGGAGTCGTTCATCGGCGTCGGCGCAGGCTCAGGACGATCAGGATGACCAGGGTGGCGGCGCTGAGGCCGAACCACTGGAGGGCGTAACCGCGGTGCTTCTCCGGCGGCAGTGTATTGGCCAGCAGGCCCAGGTCGCGTTCATGGCCCAGGGGCAGCGCCGGATCCAGGCGCAGCACCTGCGGGGCCAGCTCCAGGCCCCAGGCCGTGGCCACCTCCGCCGGCTCCACCCGCAGGGCCAGCCAGCTGCCATCGTCCTGTGCCTGCATGCCCGGCCCCAGGGCCAGGCCCGGCGCCGGCGGGGCGACCAGCAGGCCGGCCACCCGCGCCTCGCCAACGGGGCAGCGCTCGGCCGGCAGGCGGCGATCGCCGGCCAGCGGCAGCCAGCCCAGGTCCACCAGCAGGGCCGGGCTCGCGGCGGGACGGAAGGCGCAGTACATGCGCAGCCCGACCCGTTCGCCGCGGCGCTGGTTGTCCAGCCACAGCACCGGCGCATCGAGGAAATGGCCCTCGCCACGCACCCGCACCGGCCAGGGTTGAGGCGCGGCCAGGGCCTGGGCCAGTTCCGAGGGAGGCGCCTGCAGCGCGGCTTCCGCCTGCGCCAGCAGATCGCGCTTCCAGGCCTCACGGCCCAGCTGCCAGCGGCCCAGCGAGGCGAAGGCCAGAGCCAGGCACAGGCCCGTCACCACCAGGGCAACGCGACGTTTCACCACCAACCCCCCGCCTGGGCGGATAATGGCCCGTTCGCCAAACCGGGCCCCGCCATGAGCAGTGAGCTGAAAACCCTCGTCGTCATCGCCTTCCTGATCCTGATCCTCTGGAATCTCGGCGCCGGCCTGTACTACATGATCGTGGACAAGGGCAAAACCAAGCGCACGGTGAAGTCGCTGACCTGGCGCATCGGCCTGTCCGTCGCCCTGATCCTGCTGGTCATCCTCGGCATCGCCACCGGCGTGGTGCAGCCGCACGGCATCGGCGGCTGACCCCCGCAAAGGCATCGGGCCGGCACATGGCCGGCCCGCGCCCGGTCTTCCGCGGTCGTCGCCGCGTCAGAGCACGTAGACGAACAGGAACAGGCCCAGCCAGACCACGTCCACGAAGTGCCAGTACCAGGCCACCGCCTCGAAGCCGAAGTGGTGGTCCGGGCTGAAGTGGCCGCGCACGCAGCGCAGCCAGATCACGATCAGCATGACCGTACCCAGGAACACGTGCATGCCGTGGAAGCCGGTCAGCATGAAGAAGGTCGAGCCGTAGATGCCCGAGCCCAGGGTCAGGCCCAGCTCGTGGTAGGCGTGGTAGTACTCATAGCCCTGCACGCACAGGAAGATCGCGCCGAGGGCGATGGTGGCGGCCAGCCAGAAGATCAGGGCGCCGCGCTTGTTCGCCTTCAGGGCGTGGTGGGCGATGGTGATGGTGACGCCCGAGCTCAGCAGCAGCAGGGTGTTGACCAGCGGCAGGCCCCAGGCGGAGATGGTCTGGAAGGAGCCGCCGATCTGGCCCGGGCCATTGGTCGGCCAGCCGGCGCTGTAGCCCGGCCACAGGTACTGGTTGGTCAGGGCACCGTCGCCCTCGCCCGACAGCCACGGCAGGGCGAACTGGCGAGCGTAGAACAGCGCGCCGAAGAAGGCGGCGAAGAACATCACCTCGGAGAAGATGAACCACATCATTCCCATGCGGAACGAGGCGTCGACCTGGGCGTTGTACTTGCCCGAGACCGATTCCGAGATGACGTTGCCGAACCAGCCGGCCAGCACGCCGAGGGTGGCCAGCAGGCCGATGAAGAACACCGTCTGGCCCCAGCCATGGCCGTTGAACCAGTTCGCCACGCCGAGCGCGGTCACGAACAGGGTGATCGAGCCGATGAAGGGCCACGGGCTGTGGTGCGGAACGTAGTACACGTTGGCGTCGTGGGTCTGTGCCATGGGGTTCCCCGGTGCTCCTTGAAGGCCTGCGGTCACGGCGCCGAACGGACGGCGGCGGAAGCCTGCTGGCTGCCTGCCGCGACCCGGGCGGTGGCCGCGTCGTTGCTGAAGAAAGTATAGGAAAGCGTGACCGTGCGGACGTTGTCCGGCAGGTCCGGGTCGATGATGAAGCGCACCGGCATCAGGCGCTCCTCGCCGGCCTGCAGCAACTGCTCGGTGAAGCAGAAGCATTCGGTCTTGTTGAAGTAGGTCGACGCCACCGACGGCGCCACCGAGGGGGCGGCGTTGCCGACGATGGCATGGTCGGAAACGTTGCGGGCGATGTAGTTGGCCTCGTACAGCTGGCCCGGGTGCACTTCCATCCGCACGACCTGCGGCTTGAACTCCCAGGGCAGCTTCGAGTTGACGGTGCCGTCGAACTCGACGATCACCGTGCGCGCCTCATCCACCTGCATGCCGGCCACCCGCGCCTCGCCGGCCGGGCCCTGCTCGAGCTTGATGCCGAAGACCTTCTCGCAGGCGATCTGGTACAGCGGCACCATCGCGAAGGCGAAGGCGAAGCCGCCGACCGCCACCAGCACGGCGGCCTTGAGCGTGGAGCGGGAGCGCGGCGCGTTCATGGCAACACCGCCGAAAGGATGAAGGCGGCGTAGACGCCCAGCGCGACCAGGCCGACCGCCCAGGCCGTGCGGCGGATGCCGCGGCGGCGGGTTTCGGTGTGGTGCGGGTCCTGCTGGGCGTTCATGGGCCTGTGCCGAGGCGCCGGGGCGCCGCGTCCTCCGTCAGTGGGTCACGTCGCCGTGGGCGAGGTCGCCGTCCTTGATGACCGGCGGGGTGGTGAAGGTGTGGTGCGGCGCCGGCGAGGGCACGGTCCACTCCAGGCCCTTGGCACCTTCCCAGGCACGGGCCTCGGCCTTCACGCCGCCACGCACGCAGCTCCAGATGATGTAGGCGAACAGCAGCTGGCTCAGGCCGAAGCCAAAGCCGCCGATGGACGACCACATGTTGAAGTCGGCGAAGGCCATGTTGTAGTCGGGCACGCGGCGCTGCATGCCGGCCAGGCCGAGGAAGTGCTGCGGGAAGAACAGCAGGTTCACGAAGATGGTCGACAGCCAGAAGTGAACCTTGCCCAGCTTCTCGTTGTACATGTGGCCGGTCCACTTCGGCAGCCAGTAGTACACGCCGGCCATGATGCCGAACACGGCGCCGGTCACCAGCACGTAGTGGAAGTGCGCCACCACGAAGTAGGTGTCGTGGTACTGGAAGTCGGCCGGGACGATGGCCAGCATCAGGCCGGAGAAGCCGCCGATGGTGAACATGATCACGAAGCCGATGGCGAACAGCATCGGCGTCTCGAAGGTCATCGCGCCGCGCCACATGGTGGTGACCCAGTTGAAGACCTTCACGCCGGTCGGGATGGCGATCAGCATGGTGGCGTACATGAAGTACAGCTCGCCGCCCAGCGGCATGCCCACCGTGAACATGTGGTGCGCCCACACGATGAACGAAAGGAAGGCAATCGAGGCGGTGGCGTACACCATGGCCTGGTAGCCGAACAGCGGCTTGCGGGCGAAGGTCGGGATGATCTCCGAGACCACGCCGAAGGCCGGCAGGATCATGATGTAGACCTCGGGGTGACCGAAGAACCAGAAGATGTGCTGGTACATCACCGGGTCGCCGCCGCCGGCCGCGTTGAAGAAGCTGGTCTCGAAGAACTTGTCGGTCAGCAGCATGGTGACCGCGCCGGCCAGCACCGGCATCACCGCGATCAGCAGGAAGGCGGTGATCAGCCAGGTCCAGACGAACACCGGCATCTTCAGCAGGTCAACGCCCGGCGCGCGCATGTTCAGCACGGTGGCGATGATGTTGATCGC
>DATGPR010000047.1:0-23407 GCA_035304725.1 Arenimonas sp. | reverse complement strand
CCGCCTCCGCATCAAACGGCCAATCCAGCTCCGCCCCCGTATCCTCCCGCCGCAGCACCGGGATGCGGGTGCCGTAGCGGGCTTCCAGGCCGAGGTCGCCGTCAATCCACAGCGGGTCGAAGTCGGGCACGCCGGCGGCGGCCAGGACTTCCCAGGCTTCGTCGCAGAGCTGGCAATCGTCGCGCTGGATCAGGGTCAGGCGCATGCGTGTTCAGGTAGCGGGCAAGCCGGCCCGGGCGGGCATAGAATAGCCGGCAATCGCAAGGAACCCGCGTCATGGCCGTCAGCCTCTTCGACCTGTTCAAGATCGGTATCGGACCCTCGTCCTCGCATACCGTGGGGCCGATGCGCGCGGCCGCCCGTTTCGTTTCGCACTGGCTTGACGAGCCGGGCCACCTGCCGAAGGTGGCGCGGGTGCGTGCCGAAGTCTTCGGCTCCCTGGCCCTGACCGGCCGCGGCCACGGCACCGACAAGGCGGTGATGATGGGCCTGGAGGGCCACTGGCCCGACCGCATCGACCCCGACATCATCCCGGCGGCGATGGAACGCATCCGCGGCGAAGGCCGCATCCGCCTGCTCGGCCGCCACGAGATCGGCTTCGAGGAGAAGCACGACCTCATCATGAACAAGCGGCAGAAGCTGCCCTTCCATACCAACGGCATGCGCTTCACCGCCTACGACGCCGCCGGCGCCGTCATCGCCACCCGCGATTACTACTCGGTCGGCGGCGGTTTCGTCGTCAACCAGGACGAGGCCGCGGAAGACCGCATCGTCGCCGACACCACCGAGCTGCCATACCCCTTCCACAGCGGCGACGAACTGCTGCGCCGCTGCCAGGAATCCGGCCTGGGCATCGCCGCCCTGATGTATGCCAACGAGCAGGCCTGGCGCAGCGGACAGGAGATCCACGAAGGCCTGCGCTCGATCTGGCGGGCCATGCAGGATTGCGTGCAGCGCGGCATCCGCGAGAAGGGCACGCTGCCTGGCGGCCTGCACGTGCAGCGCCGCGCCCCGGCCCTGCACGCCGAGCTTGCGGCCAAGCCGGAGGCCGCCATGCGCGACCCGCTGACCGTGCTGGACTGGGTGAACCTCTACGCCCTGGCGGTGAACGAGGAAAACGCCGCCGGCGGCCGCGTGGTCACCGCGCCCACCAACGGCGCCGCCGGCATCATCCCGGCGGTGCTGCACTACTACGACCGCTTCTGCGCCGGCGCCAGCGAGCAGGGCATCTTCGACTTCCTGCTCACTGCCGCCGCCATCGGCATCCTCTACAAGGAGAATGCCTCCATCTCCGGCGCCGAGGTCGGCTGCCAGGGCGAGGTCGGCGTCGCCTGTTCGATGGCGGCGGGCGGCCTGGTGGCCGCGCTGGGCGGCACGCCCGGCCAGGTCGAGAACGCCGCCGAGATCGGCATGGAGCACAACCTCGGCCTGACCTGCGACCCCATCGGCGGCCTGGTGCAGATTCCCTGCATCGAGCGCAATGCCATGGGCGCGGTGAAGGCCATCAACGCCGCCCGCATGGCCATGCGCGGCGACGGCAAGCACAAGGTCTCCCTGGACAAGGTCATCAAGACCATGCGCGACACCGGCCTGGACATGCGCGACAAGTACAAGGAAACCTCGCGCGGCGGCCTGGCTGTCAACGTCATCGAGTGCTGAAACGGCGACGCCGGGCGGGACCCGCCGCCGGCGCTGCGCGAGGACGGGCTGCGCGGGAGCGGAGCTTGCTCAGTTCCCGACCGGGCGCAGCGGCACGCGGGTGCTGACGGTCACCTCGGCGGGAATCATGTCGGTATCCGCCCAGTCGCCAACGCCGACGCCGAAGGCGAGGCGGTCCAGCCCGGCCTGGCCCTCCAGCACCGGCGATTCGCCCGCCTGCCAGCTGAAGGTCAGCGCCACGGCCTGTTCCACGCCGCGCAGGCTCAGCCGGCCCTCGGCGATGAAGCGGCCATCGCTCGTGGCGCGGCAACGCTCGGCGCGATAGTAGGCCTTGGCGTGCCGGCCGACGTCGAAGAAGTCCGCTTCCAGCAGCATGCCGTCGCGCTCCGGCAGGCCGGTGTCGGCGCTGGCCAGGTCGATCTCGACCTCGAAGCGGCAGGCCTCCGGCGCCGCCGGGTCGAAGCCGATGCGCGCCTGGAACTGCCGGAAGTGGCCCTGGAAGGCCTCGCCCTCGTAGCTGGACGCGAAGGTCAGGCTGGCGCCCTCGGTGGACACGTAGTCGCCGGCCCAGGCCGGCGCGGCGGCGGCCAGCAGCAGGCAGGCGAGGGCGGCGGGGCGGAAGGTGTGGCGGGACATCTCAGGCATTCTCCGTCGTGCGTTCGGCCGGCGGCTTCAGCCCCGGCAGCATGCGCGCCAGGGTGGCGTCGCGGTTGCGGTAGTGGTGGTAGAGGGCGGCGGCGGCATGGCCCAGCACCACCACGATCAGCAGGAGGTAGCCCCACTCGTGGATATCGTGGGCCAGGGCCTTGAGCCCGGCATCGCGGCCGCTCAGTGCCGGCACGCTGAACCAGCCGAAGTACTTCAGCGGGAAGCCGGAGGCCGAGTTGTACAGCCAGCCGCTCAGCGGCATCAGCAGCAGCAGCACGTAGAGGATGCCGTGCGTCACCTGCGCCAGCGCGTTCTGCCAGCGCGGCGTGCCCGGCACCGGTGCCGGCGTGCCGGCGAACAGGCGCCACAGCAGCCGCAGCACGGTCAGGCCGAGCACGGTCAGGCCGATGCTCTTGTGCAGGGCATAGACCTTCACCTTGAAGGCGGAGTTCGGCAGCTCGGTCATCACCAGGCCGACCACCAGCAGGCCCAGCACCAGCAGCACGGTCAGCCAGTGCAGGAAGATGCTGGGGACGCCCCAGCGCTCACTCTGATTGCGGATCGGCATCCTCGCTCCCCGTATTCGCAGCCGGTTCGGGCGTCATCATGGCTTGCCCACTCGCGTCGAGGCCAGCATCCCGGCCTGGAATGTTGCGTTGCATGGGCTGCTTTTCGCCCGAACGCACCGCTTCGGCCTCGATCCACAGCTCCACCTGCTGGCCAATCACGTTCGGCCAGGACTCCATGCCGAAGTCGCGCCGGTCCAGGCGGGCCGTGGCCGAGAAGCCGGCGGTGCGGTGGAAGGTGAGCGGATGCCGGCGCAGCGCATTCAGGCGCACGTCCAGCACGACCTCGCCGCGACGGCCGCGCAGCTCCAGTTCGCCGTGTACCAGGGCGGTGTCGCGGCCGGTGGGCTCCACCCGGGTGGAGCGGAAGCGGGCGACGGGATGGCGGCCGGCGTCGAGGAAGCCGTGGCCGAGCACGCGCTGGTTCCATTCCGGGTCGCCCAGGTCCAGGCGCTCCAGCGGGATTTCCACCTCCAGCCGGGCGCTGCTCCAGTTCCCGGGATCGAACAGCAGCTCGCCGGTGGCGCCGGAGAAGGTGCCCAGGGCGCGCGAGAAGCCGGCGTGGTCCACCCGGAACAGCACCCGCGTATGCACCGGGTCCAGGACATAGAGGTCAGCCCCGGCCAGGGCCGGCGCCGGGAGCAGGCCGGCCAGCAGCAGGAGACCCAGGCGCTTGCACGTCATCGGAATTCCTACGGTCGCGACGGGGCCCGGCGGCTAGTCTAGGCCGCGCGGCAACGGGGAGGGTACATGGGCGCGCAGGCGCGGACCGGGCCGGTGGCGGGCGCCATCGCCGGTGTGTTGTGGGCAATCCTGCTGTGGTGGACGTCATCGGCGGCGGCGCTGCCGGCCGGCGCCTGGCCGCGGCTGCAGGAGATCGGCCTGGCGCAGGGCCTGCCCTCGCAACGGGTGCGCGGCATCGTCCGCGATCACGCCGGCTACCTCTGGATCGCCACCGACGACGGCCTGGCGCGCTACGACGGCACCGACATCCGCACCTGGCGCCGCGGCGCCCGCGACGCGCTGCCCGGCAACGACGTGCGCATGCTGCGGCTGGAGCGCGATGGCCGGCTGTGGCTGGAGTTCGGCGATGCCGGCCCGGGCTGGCTCTCGCGCGACCGCCACCGCTTCGACCCGCTGCCCGCGGAGGCGACGCCGCCGGCGGGTCCGCGGCCGCAGGCCCGCGTCCGCGATGCCGAAGGCAGGCTGTGGATCGGCGGGCCATCGGGATTGCAGGTCAAGGAAGCCGATGCGGAATGGCGCGACTGGTCGGCGCATCCGCAGCTGCGCGGCGCGGTCGATGCGCTGGCGCTGGATGGCGAGGGCGGCCTGTGGATCGGTGGCGAGACCCTGGGCCTGCGCCGTCTGCCGCCGGGTTGGCAGGGCCTGGGTGAGCTGGCGCTGCCACGCGCCGAGGGCTGCGCGGAGACGGCGGATGGCATCGCCGTGGCGGGTGCCGCGGATGCCTGGATCGCCGCGGGTGCGTGCCTCTGGCATCTGCAGTTGCAGGGCGAAGGCCTGCACTGGCGCCTCCAGCACCTGCCGCCGGCGACGATCGATGACTCCCTGCAGTTGTTGTCGGCCGATGCACGGGGCCGGGCCTGGTTCCTGCGCGATGGCCGGCTGTGGCGCTGGCCGGCCCAGGGCGAAGCGGTGAGCTGGCCGGCGCCGCCGGCGAAAGCCTTGCTGGCGGATGCGGGAGAGGGCGCGTGGTTGCTGGATGGGCAAGGGCAGCTCTGGCGTGCCCAGGCCGTGGCGGCATCACGGCGGGCGGTGCCGTTGCCCGTGGCGGCGACGCGGCTGTTCGGTGGCCCCGACGGTCTGCCCTGGCTGGCCGACGACGAAGGCCGCCTGTGGCGACTGTCCGCGGAACGCGACGACGCGCAGCGGGTTGAGGGCCACCTTCCCGCGGCGACGGTGGCGCTGATCGCGGACCGGCATCGGCTGTGGTCCTTCGACGGCGAGCGGATGCGGGTGGCGCGCTGGGATGGCCGGGGTCTGACACCGTGGCAGGAACCCGCGCCCGACGCGCCGCTCCCGGCGCTGACGCGACCCGGCCTGCTGCTGGACGCGGAAGCGCGAGCCTGGCTGGTCAGCCGGCGCGGCCTGTTCGCCCTCGACGAATCCGGCGCCGCACGGGCACACGCCTTCGCCGGCGGCCTGCCCGGCGTGCCGATGCCGGAACGCGCGATCTGGCTGCCCGGCCCGCGCCTGGGCCTGTTCCCGGGTGGCGCCGGCCTGGTGCTGTTCTCGCCTTCGCGCCTGGCCGCGCTGCCACAGGTGCCGCCGGACCTGCGTGTCGAGCTGTCCTACCGCAACCCGCATCGCCACATCACCGTGCCCGAACGCCTGACAACGCTGTCGCTGTCCCCTGGCGATCACGACCTGCGCCTGCGCTTGCGCCGCCTCAGCTTCGGCGAACCGCACGCGCATCGCTATCGCGTCTACATGGAAGGTCTGGATGCCTCGCCGGTGGAGCTGGGGCCGGCAGGCGAGCGCGTCTTCCCGGAGCTGGCGCCCGGCAGCTATCGCCTGCACCTGGCCTCCGCCGATGGCGAAGGCGCGTGGCAGGCCGGCCCGGTGTTGGCCATCCGGATGGCGCCCCCCTGGTGGTACAGCCGCGAGGTGATGGTGCTGGTGGCGCTGGGGTCGATCAGCGCGGTCGGCGTTGCTGGCTCGCTGATGCGTCGCTGGCAGTGGCAGCGCGAGGCCTGGCGGGTGGCGCACCGGCGCCGGCGCGAGGCCGAGCGCTATTCCGAGGCCAAGACCCGCTTCCTGGCCATGCTCGGCCACGAGATCCGCACGCCGATGACCGGTGTGCTCGGCATGGCCGAGCTGATGCAGGCCGAACCGCTGACACCGCGCCAGCGCGAACGGCTGGAAGCCCTGCAGTCCGCTGGCCGGCACCTGCTGCGCCTGGTCAACGACTCCCTGGACCTGGCCCGCATCGAGGCCGGCAAGCTGGAACTGCTGCGCGAACCCTTCGACCTGCACGCCCTGGCCGACGAGGTGGCCGGCCTGCTGGAACCGCTGGCCCGCATCAAGGGCCTGTCCTTTCGGCTGGACAAGGACGAAGGTGCGCCGTGCTTCCTGCTCGGCGATGCCACCCGTGTGCGGCAGATCCTGCTCAACCTCGGCCACAACGCGGTGAAGTTCTGCGATCGCGGAGGGGTGCGCCTGCGCCTGGCGGCGGCGCCCGGCGGCGGCCTGCGCGCCGAGGTCAGCGACAGCGGCCCCGGCCTGGCGCCGGCGCAGCGGGCGCGGCTGTTCCAGCGTTTCGAACCCGGCGCCGGGCGAACCCACGGCGGCAGCGGCAGCGGCCTGGGCCTGGCGATCAGCCAGGAACTGGCGGCGGCCATGGGCGGCCGCATCCAGGTCCGCAGCGAACCGGGGCAGGGCGCCTGCTTCGAAGTCCTGCTGCCGCTGCCGCCGGCACCGGCACCGCCGCCGGTGGAACCGCCACCGCCCGGTCCTTCACGCGCGCGCCGACTGCTGCTGGTCGAGGACGACGCCGTGGTCGCCAGCGTCGTGCGCGAACTGCTGGAGAACGCCGGCCACCATGTCGACCACGCCCCGCACGGCCTCGCTGCCCTGGCCATGCTGGAAGGCGACGGCTACGACCTGCTGCTGCTGGACCTGGACCTGCCCGGCCTCGACGGCCTGGCCCTCTCGCGCCTGCTGCGCGACCGCGGCGACGACACCCCCCGCATCGCCCTGACCGCCCGCGCCGACGCCACCGCCGCCGCCCACGCCGCCGGCATGACCGGCTTCCTCCGCAAACCCATCACCGCCACGCAGCTCCTGGAAGCAGTGGAGACATGGGGGAGGGATTCTTGACGCGGATTTGCGCGGATGAACGCGGATAAAGCTGATTGGAGATTTCTTATCCGCGAGTATCCGCGTCAATCCGCGTCAGAAAAACTCACCTCGCCGAGTGCGAATGCACGGTATCGACGAGGATGCGGACGTGTTCGGGGTCCATGTCCGGGCTCATGCCGTGGCCGAGGTTGAAGACGTGGCCGTCGCGCGAACCGTTGTTGGCGGCCGCGTAGTCGTCCAGGGCGCGGATGACCTCGGCACGGATGGCCTCCGGCGAGGCGTAGAGCGTGCTTGGATCGAGATTGCCCTGCAGCGCCACCTTGCCGCCGGTGCGACGGCGGGCCTCGCCCAGCGACACCGTCCAGTCCACGCCGATGGCCTCGGCGCCGCTGTCGGCCAGCTCCTCCAGATAGGGCGCATTGCCCTTGCCGAACAGGATCAGCGGCGCCGCCTCGTCGCCCTCGCCGCGCGGCAGTTCGGCGGCGATCCGCTTCAGGTAGGGCAGGGAGAACTCGCGGTACAGGTGCGGCGCCAGCACGCCGCCCCAGGTATCGAACACCTGCAGCGCCTGCGCGCCGGCCCGGCGCTGCGCGTCCAGGTAGGCGATCACCGCGTCGGTGACCACGCCCAGCAGCCGGTGCAGCGCCTTCGGATTCTCCAGCGCCAGGCCCTTGATGCGGCCGTAGTTGTCGCTGCCGCCGCCCTCGACCATGTAGCAGGCCAGGGTCCAGGGACTGCCGGAGAACCCGATCAGCGGCACCGCCCCCGCCAGCTCGCGGCGGATCACCCGCACCGCGTCGGTGACGTAGCGCAGCTTCTCCTCCATGTCCGGCACCGCCAGCCTGGCGATATCGGCCACGCTGCGTACCGGCCGCTCGAACTTCGGCCCCTCGCCCTCGGCGAAGTACAGGCCCAGGCCCATGGCGTCGGGCACGGTCAGGATGTCGGAGAAAAGGATGGCGGCGTCCAGCTCGAAGCGGCGCAGCGGCTGCAGGGTCACTTCGCAGGCCAGCTCCGGGTTCTGCGCCATGGCCAGGAAGCTGCCGGCCTTGCGGCGGACTTCGCGGTACTCCGGCAGGTAGCGGCCGGCCTGGCGCATCAGCCACACGGGGCTGCGGTCCACGGGCTGGCGGCGCAGGGCGCGCAGGAAGCGGTCGTTGCGGAGTTCCACGGCGGGTCCTTTCTCAGCGGGGCGCGTCGGCGCCCTGGGCGAACATCACCTGGTAGCCGCGGCGCAGTTGGGCGTCGCGGGCCTTTTCGAAGGCGGCCAGGGCGGCGGCGCGTTCCAGGTACTGTTCGCGGCGCAGTTGGGCCTTGCCGCCCATCTGGCCGCTTTCGCGCAGCAGGGTCCAGCCGCCCAGGAGGTCCTGTTGCAGGATCAGCTGGACGTAGCGGGGGGCTTCGGTGCCCTGGGGTTTCTGCTGCAGGAACAGGCGCATAAGCCGCGCATTCTACATTGCGGCCCTGTGGCCGGCGCGGGTGGCGGGCCCGGGCGGGTGGGTCGCTGGACTCCCGTGGCTGGGTCGCGTGGGTCACTGGACTTCCGTAGTCGGGTCGCTTGTGTGTGAGGTGGCGCGTTTCCTGGCGGCCTGTTGGCTTGGGAGTGGCGCCGCCGCGTCATGAGGGGGGAGGCGCCGGCCGGCGGTCTCGCCAAGCGCCATCCCTGGCGGCGAACGCCGGCCCGCTCCGGGCCTCCTGCCCTCCGCTTCGGACCTCCCCCCTCATGACGCGTCGTCGCACCGGCGGTCGCTGGGGCCCCCCACACCGCCTCCACCGAGGCAGCCCCCCGCAACGGCCGAGGGCCCGGCACGCCACCTGCGCCGAGACTCTCACCCGCAGCGCAGGCACAACACCGCGACACCGAAAACGCCGGCGCACCCGCCACGGGAGTCCAGCGACCCAAAGGGAGGTTCAGCGCTCCAGCCGCCAGTTGATCGACGCGGCGGACTCGTTGCCGGATTCGATGCTGATGTCGAAACCGCGCGTGAGCAGATACTTGAGCGTGACGACCTGCCCGGTGCCGACCAGCGCGACGCCGTAGCTGATGAAGAGCCGCGGCGACAGATACTTGCCGACCGTGAGCGCGGCACCGCCGAGATTCCGCGACTCCGCGATGCCCGCCTCGTCGAGACCGAGACGCGTACCGATCTGCTGCGCTACCAGATTGCCGCCCGCCCCCAGCGCCATCGCCGCCGCGCTGAGCTGCTCGGCTTCCGAACCCTGGGCACTGCGCAGCGGCCGGCCGAAGACCAGCCAGCTCAGCGCCTCGCTGGTGTCCATGGCCGGATCGGACTCGATGCGCAACTGCGGCTGCCGCGCCGTGCCGGTGACCCGCACCTGCACCTTGACCTCGTCGAAATCCCGACCCGCGCGGATGTCCAGGCTCGGATTGTCCACCGGCGAATCGGCGAAACCCAGGCGCGCCCGCTCGATGCTCAGCGCCTGACCGTAGGCGCGATAGCGACCCGTCACTTCCAGGCCGCCGCTGGCGCGCGCCGGACGGCCGGGGCGCTGCCGCACGCGCAGGTTGCCGCTGACCTTGCCGTCCAGGCCGAAGCCGCGCAGGCGCACGTCATCGCCGAGCGCCAGGGTGAGATCGAGGTCCAGCGGCAGCTGCCGTTCCCGCGGCGGGTCCAGCGGATCCAGCACCACCACGTCGTCGGAAGCGGTGACGCCGGTTTCCAGTTCCTCCAGCTCGAAGCCGGCGCGGCTGACGTCCACCCGGCCGCTGACGGCGAGCACGCCGTCGGCGAGGCGCAGCTGCAGCTCGGGATCGGCGATGGCGTGGAATTCGGCGGTGTTGGCCAGCGTGACCGACTGGCCGCTCAGCTGCACCTGCAGCGGCACGCTGTCGTCGAGCAGGTTGAGGCGGCCTTCCACCTGCAGCCGGCCTTCGCCGGAGCGGACGCCGCCGCTGAGGCGGGTGCTGCCGTCGGGCTGGCCTTCGAGACTGAATTCGCCTTCGCGCAGTTGCAGGCCCAGGCCCGGCAGTTCGGCTTCGAAGCCGGTCAGCCAGGCCTGGCCGGAGAGCTCCGGCGCGGCACGGCTGCCGGCCAGCTGCATGCGGCCGTGCAGGCGGCCGCGGGGGGTGGCGAGGTCTTCGGAGAAGAGTTCCAGCCAGGTGAGGTTGCGCACGTCCAGGGCGAGTTCGCCGTCCAGCGCCGCGCCCTCGGCGCGGCCGGTGACGACGCGGGCGGCGACGCTGCCCTCGTCGGTGAGGCCGGCGGACAGGGTGGCGCGCAGCGCTTCGCCGTCCAGGGTCCAGTCCAGGGCGAGGGCGTGATAGCCGAGGACGACGCGCTCGGACTGTTCGTCCAGGCGCAGCGCGCCGGCCTCGGAATGCAGGCGGCCTTCGCCGTTCCAGCGGCCGTCGCGGCCGCGGCGGAGCTGGGCGTCGCCGGCCACCACACCTTCGAGGTGCATGGGCACGCCGTCGTCCTGCGGCAGCAGCGGCTGCAGCAGCGACAGCGGCAGTGCCTCGGCCTGCAGGTGGGCTTCGCCCTTGCCGGCTTCGGCACAGATGCGGCCGTCGATGTCGCCGGAAACCAGGCAGGCCTGGTCGAGTTCGGCGACCTTGGCACCGAAGCGGAAGTTGGCCGGTGCCTGCAGGTGCAGTTCCGGGCTGTCCTGGGCGACCAGGCGCAATGTCGCGAGCTGGCCCTGCCACAGTTCGCGCGCCAGGCCGAGTTCGCCGCCGACTTCCAGGTGTCCCTGCGGCCAGGCCAGGTTGCCCTGCAGCGCCGCCTTGCCGCGGTTGCCGAGCGCGCGCACGGCCAGGGCGTCGAAGGCCAGGCCGCCGAGGCGCAACTGTTCGCCGGCCAGCACCAGCTCGTCGCTGCCGGTGGCGGGCAGGCGGCCGTGCAGGCGCAGGGTGCCGACCTGCTGTTGGTCCCAGCGCAGGTCGTGGCCGGTCAGGTCGGCCTCGATGTCGAGGGCCTCGGCAGGGCCGACCAGGCGCAGCCAGCCTTCGATGCGGCCGGCGCCCGGCGGCAGGGCGTCCGCGAGTGCCAGCGGCTGTGCCTCGATGCGCAGGTCGTAGCGCGTGCCGATGCGGCCGGCGGCCTGCACATGGCTGCCGCCCAGGTGCAGGTCGGCGGCGAGTTCACCGCCTTCGTCCTGCCAGTCCAGGCGCGCCTGTCCGGCGACGGGCAGGCCGCGCAGGCGGCCGCCGAGGTGTTCGAGGCGGCCCTCGGCCCGCCAGGCGCCGGCCTCATCCTGTTCCGCGGCAGCCTGCAGGTGACCGCTGAGGGCACCCGGATAGTCGGGCAGGAGATAGCCGGGATCGAAGCCGTCCAGCTGCAGGTCGGCGGCGAAGGCGAGTCGCGGCGACCAGGCGATGCGACCGGTGCCCGCCAGGTGGCCGGTCGGCATGTCCGCTTCCAGGGCCTGCAGTTGCAGGGCTTCGGCGTCGCCCTCGCCCGAGAGCCGCAGTCGCGCGCGTTCGCCCTCGCGTTCGAGCGCCGCTTCGCCTTCCAGGGTCCAGGCCTGCGGCTCGCCCTGCACGCGCAGCTGGCCGCTGGCCAGCACCGGCACGCCGCCTTCGTCGGGCGACTGCGGCGCCAGCGTCAGCGCGTCGCTGGCCAGTTGCAGGTCGAAGGCCGGCGCCTCCTCGCCGTACTGCACCTGGCCGGTGACGCGCAGGGCGCCCTGCGGCAGTTCCAGGTTCAGCGGCCGCAGCATCAGGCGATCGTCCACCAGGGCCAGCTGCGAGGGCGCGATCACGACACGCAGGTCGCCGTTGCCCAGTTCGCCTTCGACGCTGGCTTCGCCGCCTGCGCCTTCCGCCCGCAGCTGGCCGCGCCAGGCGGAGGCGTCGGGCCCGGCGCCCAGCCAGGCAGGCGGCAGGCCGTCGCTGTGCAGCGACAGCGTCCACACCGGCGTGTCGTCGCCTTCGCGCAGCTCGAGATGGGCCTGCAGGCGTTCCGGCGTCTGCCCGGTAATGTCCAGCAGCAGCGCGTCGAGATCCCCCTTGGCGACCAGTTGCAGGTCGATGCCGGTATCCGCGTCCTCGGGCGAGCGCAGGCGGCCGCGCAGCTCGGTGCGGAAATGCCGGGTGGGCAGGTAGTCGCCGGCCAATTCCAGTTCGCCCTGCGGCAGCGAGGCGCGCAGGCTGGCCAGGGAGAGGCCGTCGTCGCGCAGGGCGATGTCGCGGCCGGCGATGCCGCTGGCCTGGAAGCGCGGCGCCTCCTCGCTTTCGCTGTCCTCGCCTTCGATGGTGAAGCGGTCCACCGACAGCTCGCCCGCTTCCAGCACGAAGGGCATGGGAATGCGCGGCAGCGATTCCGGCCAGCGCGGCGGCTGGAAGGGTTCGTCATCGGGCGACGGCAGGCGCAGGCGCAGGTCCTGCGCCACCACGCGATCCAGGCGCAGCGCGCCGCCCAGGGCCGGCCACAGCGCCGGATCCAGTTCCAGCCGCGCCGCCGACACTTCCAGGCCGTCGTCCTGGCGGAAGCGGACTTCGTGCAGCACCAGTGGGCCGGCCAGGCGGCCTTCCGCCCGCTGCCAGGACAGCGCGTCCTCCGGCAGTGCCGCCATCAGCCGCGCCAGCACGGCGTCGCGGCCGCTGCCGGTGTGCAGCAGCCACAGCAGCAGCACGAGGGCCAGCGCCAGCACCGCCAGCAGGCTCCAGCCCAGGCGGCGCGGCCAGCGGCGGCGGACGGGCGCGTTCACAGGTCGGGTCCGATGATCAGGTGCAGGTGCACCGATTGCTGCGCCTGGTCGCCGAAGCCGTGCGCGACGTCGATGCGCACCGGGCCGACCGGCGAGCGCCAGCGCAGGCCGAGGCCGGCGCCGACCTGCAGGTCGAAGCTGTCGCGGGCATCGAAGGCGTCGCCGGCGTCGACGAAGGCAGCCACGCCCCATTGCCGGCTGAACATGCGCTCGTATTCGGCGCTGGCCACCAGCAGGTGCTTGCCGCCGAAGACGAAGCGGCGGCCGTCGCTGGCGGTCAGCGCCGGGCCGATTTCCTTGTAGCCGTAGCCGCGCACGCTGCGGTCGCCACCGGCGTAGAAGCGCAGCGAGGGCGGGAATTCGGGGAACTGGTCGGTCCAGGTGGCACCGGCCTCGGCGCGCAGCAGCAGCCGGTCGCGCCGGCCGATGCCGCGGATCCAGCGCGCCTCGGCCCGTGCCTGCAGGAAGTCGACGTCCGAACCGAGGCTGGAGTGGCCACCGCGCAGTTCCAGGGTCAGGCCGTGGGCGCGGCGCGGATACAGCGGGTCATCGCTTTCGCCCCACTGGCCCCAGAGCGAGGGATAGACCAGCGTCGAGTAGGCCAGCTGGTTGCCGGTGAGCGGATCCTTGAAGCGCTCGCGGCGGAAGTTCAGCGCCGCCAGCAGGTTCCAGTTGCCCAGGCGGCCGCTGCGGCTGCCGACCAGTTCGACCAGGTCGCTGTCCACGTACTCCAGCTTTTCCTGGCGGACGCTGGCGCTGGCGGTGTACCAGCCGTCCAGCCAGGCGAAAGCGGGGATGCGGTACTGCGCGGTCAGGTCGTTGCGGCGCTGGGCCAGGTTCATGCGCGTGCGCAGCTTGTGGCCGCGGTTGTTGACCCAGCGCCGTTCCAGGCCGGCGCTGAGGCCGAGGCCGGTGTCGGTGCCGTAGCGCACGCCGAAGTCGTAGATCGAACGCTTGGCCGGGGCCAGGTCCACCTGCACCGGCACCTGGCCGTCCTCGGCTTCTTCCGGCAGCGGTCGCAGGTCGATGGCGGCGAAGTAGTCCAGCTCGACCAGGGAGCTGCGCAGGGCCAGCAGTTCGGCCTGGTCGTAGGGCTGGCCGGGCGTCCACGGCACCAGCTTCTCCAGCAGGCCGGGGCGGAACTGGTGTTCGTCGAAGCGGGCCTCCCCCAGGGCGTAGCGGGGACCGCTGTCCCATTGCAGGTCGATGTCGGCGCGCAGGCGGGCGCGCTGCACCGTCACCTTCGCCCGTTCCAGGCGGGCGTCGAAATAGCCGCGCTCGGCCAGGACCCGGTCCATGCCGGCCTTGGACTGTTCGTAGACGCTGTGGTCGAACACCTGCTCCGGGCGCGGGCGGAAGCGCTGCAGGCGGGTCTTCAGCACCGGGTCCTCGCCGCCCTCGCCATTCATCAGCAGCTGGCGTTCACCGACCCGGACCGGCTCGCCGGGGCGGATCTGCACGGTCACGTCCACCCGTTCGCCCGCGCGGGCCTGTTCGATCTCGACCTCGGCGCCGTAGTAGCCGAAAGGCTCCAGGGCCTGACGGGCCTCGCCGGGCAGGCGCCGCAGCAGGTAGGCCAGGCGGCCCTCGCTCAGGGAGGCCCGCCGCTCGGCGTCCAGGCGGCGCAGGGACAGGGCGGCGGCCACGTTGGTCCGCATGGCCTCGTCCTCCAGGCCCCGGATGTCGACCTTGCCCAGCTCCAGGGCCACCGCGGAGCCCGCTCCCAGGCTGCTGCAGAGCAACAAGAGCAGGCGGATCAGGCGGGTCCGGGGGCTGGGGGCTGGGGGGCGCATGCCCGCGCAGCATACCGGGGCCGGCGGCGCCCTCGCTGACAGGCTTGCTAACGCCCCTGCCCGCAAACGATAATGATTCGCGTTAGCCAGCCTCGTGGCTGGCCCCGCCAGAACACAAGAATCAGGGATTCCCCCTCCATGAGCCCGCAAAACATCCGTCGGCGTATCGTCCGTGCGCCGCTGGCCCTCGCCCTCGCGTCCGTCCTTGCCCAGACCGCCTACGCGGCGCCCGATCCGCTGCCCGAATCCGAGGAACCCGTTGCCGCCGCCGGCGCGACGGTGCTGGATTCGGTGGTCGTCACCGCTTCCGGATTCGAGCAGGTCGTGCGCGAAGCGCCGGCCAGCATCAGCATCATCACCCGCGAGGACCTGGAGACGAAGCCCTGGCACGGCCTGGCCGAAGCCCTGGCCGACATCGAGGGCGTCGACGTCGGCAACGCCGTGGACAAGACCGGCGCGCCCAGCATCGCCATCCGCGGCATGCCGGCGGACTACACCCTGATCCTGATCGACGGTCGCCGCCAGAACGCCGCCGGCAACGTCACCCCGAACAACTTCGGCGGCACCGCCAACAACTTCATTCCGCCGCTGTCGGCGATCGAGCGGATCGAGGTGATCCGCGGGCCCATGTCGACGCTGTACGGTTCGGACGCGATGGGCGGCGTGGTGAACATCATCACCCGCAAGGTCGCCGGCCGCTGGAGCGGCACGCTCGGCCTGGACGCCACCGTGCAGCAGCATTCGGAGTTCGGCGACACCAATGGCGGCAACTTCTACACCGCCGGCCCGGTCGGCGGTTCGCCGCTGGGCCTGTCGCTGTGGGGCAGCTGGTTCCACCGCGGCGCCGCCGACATCCGCTACGTCGATGAAGACGGCGACGAGATCACGCCCTGGATGGGCGCCAACCCGGTGCAGTACGACAACTTCAACGCCGGCATGCGCCTGGCCCTGCAGGCCAGCGAGAACCACGACCTGTGGCTGGAAGCCAGCCGTGGCCGGCAGAAGTACGACAACTCCGAAGGCCAGGTCGGCACCCTGGGCAGCGGCGGCTACGCCGAGACCCAGCGCTATCACCGCGACCAGGCGACGCTGGCCTGGACCGGCCGCTTCGACATCGGCACCGTCGACGCCACCCTGATGGAGTCCACCACCGAGACCATCGGCCGCCTGATTCCGCCGGGCGTGCCGGGCGCCGGCGGCCCGCGCGAGCTGGAAACCGGCAACACCGTGTTCGATCTCAAGCTGGTCACCGGTTTCGCCGCGCATACGCTGACCGTCGGCGGCCAGTACTGGTGGGCCGACATGGTGGACGGCGTGGCGCCGGAGCAGTTCGAGTTCGAGCAGTGGGCGCTGTTCGCCGAGGACGAGTGGTCGCTCACCGACGCGCTGAACCTGACCCTGGGCCTGCGCCGTGACGAGCACAGCACCTTCGGCGGCCACACCAGCCCACGCGCCTACCTGGTCTGGAACGCCTCCCGGAACTGGGTGCTCAAGGGCGGCATCAGCCAGGGCTACAAGACCCCGCGCGTCGAGCAGCTGACCCCGGGCATCAACGGCTTCGGCGGCCAGGGCCGCATCCCGCTGATCGGTACCCCCGGCCTGAAGCCGGAAACCTCGACCACCACCGAGATCAACGCCCAGTACGCCGCCGACAACGGCTTCAGCGCCTTCGTCGGCCTGTTCCACAACAAGTTCGAGGACAAGATCGCCTCCGGCGTGCCGGTCTTCAACTGCAGCTTCGCCGCCTCGCCCAATCGCCCGGGCTGCGTCGACGTGGGCTACTGGCCGGACGTCGACACCTTCGGCCAGAGCGTGAACATCGACGAGGCCGTGACCCAGGGCGTCGAGCTGGGCCTGACCGTGCCCTTCGCCGGGGCCTGGGAGTGGACCGCCAACTACACCTGGACCGACAGCGAGCAGAAGAGCGGCGCCGCCAAGGGTCAGCCGCTGACCAACACGCCCGAGCACATGCTGAATACCCGCCTGGATTGGCGCCTGAACGACAGCGTCTCGCTGTACCTGCGCGGCGAGTACCGTTCCGAGCGTTACCGCGGTCCCGGCCTGGCGCAGGACCAGCTGGGCGATTACCGGGCCTACGCGCTGCTGCACCTGGGCGGCACCTGGTTCATCAGCGACAGCGTCCGGCTCAACGCCGCCGTCTACAACCTGACCGACCGCGACTTCATCGATTACCGTCCCTACGTCAGCAACCTCGACACCGGCGCCATTTCCTACGCCAACACCTACGTGAACAGCGAGGACGGCCGCCGGCTCTGGCTGTCGCTGAACGTGGATTTCTGACCAGGATCGCCACCCGCCGACAGGCCCAGCCAGGAAACCCGCCATGCCTTCGGAGAACCGCGCGGCCCGCCGCGCCTACTGGCTCAAGACCCTGCACCAGTGGCACTGGATCAGTGCCGCTGTCTGCATGATCGGCATGCTGGGCTTTGCCGTCACCGGCATCACCCTGAATCACGCCGGCCGCATCGGCGCCGAGCCGGTGGTGACGACGCTGGAGGCGACGGTGCCGGCGGAACTGCTGGCCGGCGGCCCGGAAGAGGCGGAGGCACCGCTGCCGCCGGCGCTGCGCGACTGGATCGCCAGCGAGCTGGACGTGCGCGTCGGCGCCCGCGCCGCCGAGTGGTCGGCCCCGGAGATCTACCTGTCGCTGCCGCGCCCCGGCGGCGACGCCTGGCTGAGCATCGACCGCGAGAGCGGCGAGCTGGTCTACGAGCGTACCGACCGCGGCTGGGTCTCCTATTTCAACGACCTGCACAAGGGCCGGCACACCGGCGCGGCCTGGGGCTGGTTCCTGGACGTGTTCGCCGTCGCCTGCGTGGTGTTCACGCTGACCGGCCTGTTCCTGCTCTGGATGCACGCCCGGCACCGGCCGGCCACCTGGCCCATGGTCGGCCTGGGCCTGTTGCTGCCGGCGCTGCTGGCCCTGCTCTTCATCCACTGATCCCGATCACCGAACCCTGGGAGAACTCCCGATGCGCAAACTGCTCGCCGCCCTCCTGCTCGCCGCGCCGGTCCTGGCCAACGCCGCGGACCTGCAGCTGACCGTGGAAGTGCCGCGCCTGGACGTGGCCGAGTACCACCGGCCCTATGTCGCGGTCTGGATCGAAACGGCCGAGGGCCAGGTCGTCGGCGACATCGCCCACTGGTACCAGCAGCCCGGCAAGGGCAGCGAGGACGGCACCAAGTGGCTGAAGGACCTGCGCCAGTGGTGGCGGCGCAGCGGCCGCAGCCAGCAGTTCCCGGTGGATGGCGTCAGCGGCGCCACCAAACCGGCCGGCAAGCACCGCATCAGCGTGTCCGATGCGAAGCCGCCGCTGGCCGGCCTGGCCGCCGGCGACTACCGCCTCATGGTCGAGGCCGTGCGCGAAGTCGGCGGCCGCGAGCTGCTCTCCCTCGACTTCAGCTGGCCGGCGACCGGGCCGGTGCACGCGCAAGTGCAGGGCGAGCACGAGCTCGGCCTGATCACCCTCGACATCACGCCCTGAAGGAGCCCGTCATGAAGACCTCCCTGAAGATCGCCATCCTCGTCGCGGCCCTGTCGACGCCGCTGTCGGCCCTGGCGCACAAGGCCTGGCTGCAGCCCTCGGCCACCGTGCTGTCCTCGGACGAGTGGATCACCGTGGATGCCGCCGTTTCCAACGACCTGTTCTTCTTCAACCACGTGCCGCTGCGCGCCGAGGCGCTGAGCGTGACCGCGCCGGACGGCAGCCCGGTCGAGCCGGCCAACGTGCACACCGGCAAGCTGCGCACCGTGTTCGACCTGCAGCTCACGCAGCCGGGCACCTGGCGCCTGGCGGTCATCAACCAGGGCCTGTTCGCCAGCTGGGAAGAGAACGGCCAGATGCGCCGCTGGCGCGGCAATGCCGGGACCTTCGCCAGCGAAGTGCCGGCCACGGCCGCCAAGCTGCAGGTGACCGAGTCCGTCGGCCGCATCGAGACCTATGTGACCGCCGGCAATCCGGACACCCGGGTCTTCGCCGTCAGCGGCAAGGGCATCGAGCTGCAGCCGATCACCCATCCGAACGACCTGTTCGAGGGCGAGGAAGCCAGCTTCCGCCTGCTGCTGGACGGCAAGCCGGCGTCCGGCCTGGAGGTCGAGGTGGTGCGCGGCGCCACCCGCTACCGCAATCACCAGGAAGAGATCCGGGTGACGACCGATGCCGAGGGCGTGTTCCGCGTCACCTGGCCGGCGCCGGGCATGTACTGGCTGGAAACCAGCCACCAGGACGACAAGGCCAGCGTGCCGCAGGCGAGCAGCCGTCGCGCCAGCTACGTGCTGACCCTGGAAGTGCTGCCGCAGTAAGCCGCCCGCCTCATGCGCCACCTCGCGCTGCTCCTGCTTTCCCTGCTGCTCGTGGCCGGCTGCGCCACGGGCCCGGCACCGGTGCCGCTGGTGCTGCAGGGTGAGAGCATGGGCAGCGTCTGGACGGTGAAGCTGGCCGCGCCGCGGGAGCGCATGCCCGGGCTTCAGCTCGGCATCCAGGCGCGGCTGGACCGGGTGGTGGCGCAGATGAGCACCTGGGAACCCGACTCCAGCCTCAGCCGCTTCAACGCCGCGCCGGCCGGGCATCGGCAGATGCTGGAAGAGGAATTCGCCACGGTGCTGGCCTACGCGCTGGCCCTGGCCCGCGACACCGACGGCGCCTACGACCCGACCATCGGCCCGCTGGTGAACCTCTGGGGCTTCGGCCCCGACGGCCCGCGCACCGTGCCCGATGAAGAGGCCATTGCCGCCGCACGGGCGCGGGTCGGCTGGCAGCGACTGGACTTCGATGCGGCGACGCGCACGCTGGAACAGCCCGGCGGCGTCTACCTCGATCTCTCCAGCATCGCCACCGGCTTCGGCGTGGACGAGGTGGCGCGCTACCTCGAGTCCGAGGGCGTGCACGACTACCTGATCGAACTCGGCGGCGAACTGCGCGCCGCCGGCCGCCGGCCCGACGGCCAGCCCTGGCGCGTCGGCGTCGAGCGTCCCGATGCCGTCAGCGCCGAAGGCGCGCCCTTCCTGGCGACGCTGGTGCTGCAGGACCAGGCGGTCGGCAGCTCCGGCGACTTCCGCAACTTCTTCGAGCAGGCCGGCCGCCGCTATTCGCACCACATCGATCCGCGCACGGGGCATCCGGTCTCCAGCCGGCTGGCCTCGGTGACGGTGCTGCACGCCGAATGCATGCAGGCCGACGCCCTGGCCATGGCGATCACCGCCCTGGGCCCCGAGCGTGGCCTGGAATGGGCGGAGGAACGTGGCCTGGCGGCGCTGCTGGTACTGCGCGGGGACGAGGGTTTCGTCGAGCGCATGACGCCCGCCTTCCGCGAGGCCCTGGCGCGATGAAGGCTGCCGCCGGTGAGCGTCTGGCCCTCTGGGGCAATGTCCTGGTTGGCCTCGGGCTGACGGCGCTGGCGCTGTGGCTGGGCGGGCTGCAGGCCCAGGCCTGGACCGCACCCAGCGACGAACCCGCGCGCCTGCTGGCGGCGGGCCTGCTGTTGCTGCTCTACGTTGCCGCCGTGATCGCGGCGCGGCCGCCGCGCGTCACCCGGACGGAAGCGGCAGCCACGTCGCCGGAATCCGCCCTGCTGGTGGTGCACGCCAGCCAGACCGGCCAGGCCAAGCAGTACGCCGACCGCACCGCCGCGCAGCTGCGCGGGGCCGGCCTGGACGTGCGCGAACTGCCGCTGGCGGAGCTCAGCGCCGAGGCACTGGCCAGCGCGCGGCGCATCCTGTTCCTGGTCAGCACCACCGGCGAGGGCGACGCGCCCGACAATGCCGGCGCCTTCCTGCGTCGGGTGATGGCCGCCGAACGGCCGCTGCCGGACCTGCGTTACGGCCTGCTGGCCCTGGGCGACAGCGACTATGACAACTTCTGCGCCTTCGGCCGCCGCCTCGACCACTGGCTGCAGCACCAGGGCGCGCAGCCGCTGTTCGACCGCGTCGAGGTGGACAACGGCGACCCCGGCGCGCTGCGGCACTGGCAGCAGTTGCTGCGCCAGTGCGTGGCCGGCACCGAGCTGGCCGACTGGGAAACACCGGCCTACGCGCCCTGGACCCTGGTCGAGCGCCGCCTGCTCAACCCTGGCAGCGCCGGCGGCCCCTGCTTCCATCTCGCCCTGGCGCCGCCGGCGGGTGTGCCGCTGGAATGGACGGCCGGCGACATCGCCGAGATCGGTCCGCGCCGCGACGCGCAGGACGAAACACCGCTGCCGCACCGCGAATACTCCATCGCCTCGCTGCCGGCCGATGGCGCCCTGCACCTGCTGGTGCGCCAGGTCGTACGCGAGGACGGAAGCCTCGGCCTGTGCTCGGGCTGGCTGACGAAACACGCCGCCATCGGCGACAGCATCGACCTGCGCATCCGCCGCAATGCCGGCTTCCATCCGCCCGCCGACGGGCGACCGCTGCTGCTGGTCGGCAACGGCACCGGGCTGGCCGGCCTGCGCGCCCTGCTCAAGGCGCGCATCGCCGCCGGCCACCACCGCAACTGGCTGGTCTTCGGCGAGCGCAATGCCGCCGTGGACGCCTTCCACGGCGGGGAACTCGAGGCCTGGCACGCGGCCGGCCAGCTCGAGCGCCTGGACCGTGTCTGGTCGCGCGACGGCGGCGCCTGCCGCTACGTGCAGGACCGCCTGCGCGAATGCGCGGCCGGGGTGCGGGCCTGGGTGGAGCAGGGCGCCGCCATCTACGTCTGCGGCAGCCTGGAAGGCATGGCCCCCGGCGTACACGCGGCCCTGATCGACGCGCTGGGCGAGGACACGCTGGAGCGCCTCACGGAAGAAGGCCGCTACCGCCGCGACGTCTACTGAGCGCGCGCCAAGGCAAAGGCCCGCCGGAGGGCGGGCCTTGCGATCCGATGCATGGTCTTCCGGCTCAGCTGGCCGACAGCTGTTCCACCGCCGCCACCGCCGCGAAGCGGTCGGCCACCTGCCGCAGCAGGGCCAGGCGGTTGTCGCGCAGGGCCGGATCCTCGGCCATCACCAGGGTGCGCTCGAAGAAGTTGTCCACCGGCACCTGCAGCTGCGCCAGCCGCTTGAGCGTGCCGACGTAGTCGCGCTTGGCGAGCATCGGCTCGGTGTCGGTGAGCGCGGCGGCCAGGGCCTTGTGCAGGGAATGCTCGGCCGGCTCGACCAGGCGCTCCGGATCGACCTGCGAGGGGATCTGCCCGTCCACCTTCCTGAGGATGTTGCGGATGCGCTTGTTGGCGGCGGCCAGCGACGCCGCCTCGCGCAGGCGGGCGAACTCGGCGATGGCCTTGAGGCGGCGGTCGAAGTCCAGCAGCGAGGCCGGGCGCACGCCCGCCACCGCCTCGAACTGCACCGCCGGCACGCCCTGCTCGCCGTAGTAGGCGCGCAGGCGCTCGTAGATGAAGTCCAGCAGCTCGTTGGCATCCGCCGTCACGCCCGAAGGCAGCAGCGAGACCGCCTTGGCCAGCAGCTTGCCCAGGTCCAGGTCCAGGCCGCCTTCGATGATCGTGCGGGCCAGGCCCAGGGCATTGCGGCGCAGGGCGAAGGGATCCTTGTTGCCGGTCGGCTTCAGCCCGGCGGCGAAGCCGCCGGCCAGGGTGTCCAGGCGTTCGGCCACGGCCAGCACCCTGCCCAGCGGCGAGGGCGCGATGGCGTCGCCGGCGAAGCGCGGCATGTAGGCCTCGTCGATGGCCAGGGCCACGGCTTCCGGCTCCCTGGCCGCCAGCGCGTAGTGGCGGCCGGCGATGCCCTGCAGTTCCGGGAACTCGCCGACCAGGCGCGACTGCAGGTCGGCCTTGCCCAGTTCGGCGGCGCGGCGGGCCTGGGCGGGGTCGGCATTGACCATCAGCGCCACCACCTCGGCCAGCTCGGCCACGCGCGCGCACTTGTCGGCGACACTGCCCAGCTTGGCCTGGTAGGTAACCGTCTTCAGGCCCTCGGCCATGGCCGGCAGACCCTGCTTGAGGTCCTCGTCGAAGAAGAAGCGGGCATCGGCGAAGCGCGGGCGGATCACCCGCTCGTAACCCTTGCGGACCTCGTCCGGATCCTTGCTCTCGATGTTGGCGATGCCGATGAACTTCTCGGTCAGCTTGCCGTTGGCGTCCAGCACCGGGAAGAACTTCTGGTTGGCCTCCATGGTCGAGACCAGGGCCTCCTGCGGCACGCGCAGGAACTCCTGCTCGAAGCTGCACAGCACCGCCTTCGGCCACTCGACCAGGCAGTTCACTTCCTCCAGCAGCTCCTCGCGCACGCGGGCGTTGCCACCGGCCTCGCGGGCGGCGGCGGCAATCTCGGCGCGCAGGCGGCTGCGGCGCTCGGCCGGATCCACCAGCACCCTGGCCTCGCGCAGCGCCTGCAGGTATTCGCCGGCCTCGTTCAGCCACACGCCCTTGTCGTGGTGGAAGCGGTGACCGCGGCTCATGCGGTCGGCGCGCAGGCCCAGCACCTCGCCGGGAGCGACCTCGCGGCCGAACAGGATCACCAGCCAGTGCGCCGGCCGGACGAAGCCGGTTTCGCGCTCGCCCCAGCGCATCGGCTTGGGAATCGGCAGGCCGCGCACCGCCTCGTCCACCACCTCGGCCAGCAGGTCGATGGTGCGGGCGCCGGGGCGGCTGCTGCGGAAGGCGAAGCGCATGCCCTTGGCATCGGTGACGCGCTCGAGCTTGGTCCATTCCACGCCCTGCTTCTGGGCGAAACCGAGCAGGGCCTGGGTCGGCTGGCCGTTCGCGTCCAGGGCGACGTTGAGGTAGGGGCCCATCACTTCGTTGAACTGCTGCGGCTGCTGCACGGCCACGCCCGGCAGCCAGGAGGCCAGCCGTCGCGGGCTGTACAGGGCGCGACCGCGTTCCTCGCCATGCGCCTGCGCCACGTCGATGCGGCGGGCGGCCAGGGCCTTGAGGATGCCGTTGTGGAAGGCTTCCGCCAGTTCCGGCAGCGCCTTCGGCGGCAGCTCCTCGGTGCCCAGTTCGACCAGCAGCGGCAGCATGTCAGCCATTGACGGCATCCTCCTCAGGAAGGCTTCTTCAGGCCCGGGAAGCCCAGCTTCTCGCGCTGGGCGTGGTAGGCCTCGGCGACCGCGCGCGACAGGTTGCGCACGCGCAGGATGTAACGCTGGCGTTCGGTCACGCTGATGGCGCGGCGGGCGTCCAGCAGGTTGAAGCTGTGGCTGGCCTTGCAGACCTGGTCGTAGGCCGGCAGCGGCAGGCCCAGCTCGACCAGCTTCAGCGCTTCGGCCTCGCAGGCGTCGAAGCGGTGCAGCAGCTCGGCGACATCGGCATG
>DATGPR010000046.1:0-18012 GCA_035304725.1 Arenimonas sp. | reverse complement strand
CATGTCGCGCAAGGGCATCATCCTGGCCGGAGGCTCCGGCACCCGGCTGTATCCGGTTACCCAGGCGATCAGCAAGCAGCTGTTGCCGGTCTACGACAAGCCGATGATCTATTACCCGCTCAGCGTGCTGATGCTGGCGGGCATCCGCGAAGTGCTGGTGATCAACACGCCGCACGAGCAGGAACTGTTCCGCCGCCTGCTCGGCGACGGCAGCCAGTGGGGCATGGACATCCGCTACGCCGTGCAGCCCAGCCCCGACGGCTTGGCCCAGGCCTTCCTGATCGGTCGCGAATTCCTTGCCGGGCAGCCCAGCTGCCTGGTGCTGGGCGACAACATCTTCTACGGCAGTGGCCTGACCGGCCTGCTGCGCCAGGCCAGCGCCCGCCAGCAGGGCGCCACCGTCTTCGGTTACTGGGTGCGCGATCCGGAGCGCTACGGCGTCGCCGAGTTCGATGCCGAGGGCCGGGTCGTCGGCCTGGAGGAGAAGCCGGCGAAGCCGCGTTCCAACTATGCCGTCACCGGCCTGTATTTCTACGACGGCCGGGCGCCGGAATTCGCCGCCGGGCTCAAGCCCTCGGCCCGTGGCGAGCTGGAGATCACCGACCTCAACCGCTGCTACCTCGAGGAAGGCTCGCTGCACCTGGAGCAGCTCGGCCGCGGCTACGCCTGGCTGGACACCGGCACCCACGGCAGCCTGCTGGAGGCGGCCAACTTCATCGAGACCATCGAGATGCGCCAGGGCCTGCGGGTCTGCTGTCCGGAGGAGATCGCCTGGAGCAACGGCTGGATCGACGACGGCCAGCTGCGCGCGCTGGCCGAGCCGCTGGCCAAGAGTGGCTACGGCGACTATCTGCTGGACCTGCTCCAGCGCGGGGCCGTGCAGTGAAGCGCATCGAGACCGGCCTGCCGGGCTGCCTGCTGTTCGAACCGCGGGTGTTCGAGGATGCCCGCGGCTTCTTCTACGAGTCCTGGAACCGGGAAACCATGGCGGGACAGGGATTGGACCCGCATTTCGTCCAGGGCAATGTCTCGCGCTCGGCGCACGGCGTGCTGCGCGGCCTGCACTACCAGTGGCCGAAGCCGCAGGGCAAGTACATCAGCGTGCTCGAGGGCGAGGTCTGGGATGTGGCCGTGGACATCCGCCGCGGATCGCCCAGCTTCGGGCAGTGGACGGCGGCCGTGCTGAGCGCGGGCAACCGCCGCCACTTCTGGATACCGGAAGGTTTCGCGCACGGCTTCGTCGTGCTCTCCGACAGCGCCCTGGTGAGCTACCTGGTCACCGCACCCTACGACCGCGAGGCGGACGCGGCCATCCGCTGGGATGACGCCCGCCTGGCCATCGACTGGCCGGTGTCGGCGCCCGTCCTTTCCGACAAGGACGCGCGCGCGCCCTTCCTCGACGACGTGCCGGCGGAACGCCTGCCGGTCTGGCCGGGATGAGGATCCTGCTGCTCGGCGCCGACGGACAGCTCGGCACGGAGCTGCGGCGCAGCCTGGCCGGACTGGGCGAGGTGGTGGCCGGCACCCTCAGCGGCCGCCTGCCGGATGGCGGGGCCTGCGAAGCCGCCGACCTGTCGCATCCCGAGGCCTTGCCCGGCCTGGTGCGCCGGCTGGCGCCTTCGCTGGTGGTCAACGCTGCCGCCTACACCGCCGTCGACCGCGCCGAGCAGGAAAGCGGGCTGGCCTTCCGCGTCAATGCCGAAGCGCCGGAAGTCCTTGCGCGCGCCTGCACCGAAGCCGGCATTCCGCTGGTGCACTTCTCCACCGACTACGTCTTCGACGGCCGCAACGACCGGCCCTGGCGCGAGGACGATCCGACCGGCCCGCTGGGCGTGTACGGCGCCAGCAAGCTGGCCGGCGAACAGGCGGTGCTGGCGGCAGGCGAACGCCACTTCGTGTTCCGCCTGTGCTGGGTCTATGCCGCGCACGGGCAGAACTTCCTGCTGACCATGCTGCGCCTGGGCGGTGAGCGCGACCACTTGCGGGTGGTGGACGACCAGCGCGGCACGCCGACACCGGCGCACTGGATCGCCGACGTGGTCGCGGAGGTGCTGGCGACCGGGCCGGAACGCGGCGGCCTCTATCACCTGGCGGCCGATGGCGTGTGCAGCTGGCATGAATTCGCCTGCGCGATCTTCGCCGGCGCGGTCGCGCGCGGGCTGCTGGCGAAGGCGCCGGTCGTGGACGCCATCCCGTCGTCGGATTACCCGACGCCGGCACGGCGGCCGGCCTGGTCGCCGCTGGACTGCAGCCGCCTGTCCGCCGGATACGGACAGGCCCTGCCGCACTGGCGGCAGGGCCTGGAGGAAGTACTGGACCGGCTGGCCCGCGAACCTGCGCCCTGAGCGCAGCGCCGCGGGCAGGGGCCTGCCCTACTGCGTGCGGATCAGCCGCTTCAGCGGCGGCGTCAGCAGGAACATCAGCAGGCCGGCGGCCAGGCCGATCCACATCATGTCGGTGAACACGTCGGCATAGGTGGCCAGGGCCTTGGCGGCGTCGATGCTGCCGTCGGCTTCGGGCTCGACCGCCGCCCAGGTACCCATGCGGCCGGCGATGATCTCGCCGAAGGCGGAAAACAGGAACCAGGCGCCCATCATCAGGCCGACCGCGCGCGGGATGGACAGCGAGGTGACGGCCGACAGGCCCACCGGCGACAGCACCATTTCGCCCAGCACCAGCACGAAATAGGCGGCGATCATCCACCACAGGCTGACCAGGCCGTCCTGGCCCGGGTTGGCGGCGGAGAAGGCCAGCACGCCGAAGGCGAGGCCGCAGAAGACCAGGCCCCAGGCGAACTTGGCCGGGTAGCTCGGGTTCAGGCCGGCCTTGTCCAGCAGTGGCCACAGGAAGGCGAAGACCGGGCTGAGCACGAACACGAACAGGGCGCCCAGGGCGGTGGTCTGGCCGGCCGTCCACTCGATGCCGAAGGTGGTGCGGTCCATGGCGCGCTCGGCCATGGCCACCCAGGGGCCGTAGGTCTGCTCGTACAGGCCCCAGAACAGCGCCGAGATCACGATCAGCACCATCAGCACGATCATCCGGCCGCGCTCGGCTGCGGAGATGCCCGACATCAGCAGGCGGAAGAACCAGACGAACAGGCCCAGGCCCAGCACCACTGCCACCACCTCGGTCAGGGTGACTTCGTGGCCGCCGAACACGTCCCCCAGGAAGCTGAAGTCGATGCGGGTCTGCAGGATCCACCAGACGGCCGCCACCGTGACCAGGCCGGCCAGGTAGATCAGCCATTCCCGGCTCAGCGGCCCGAACACCGGCTGCCGCAGGTACTCCGGATCGGCCGGCTCGGCCTGGCCCTGCAGGTGCTTGCGGCCCCAGATGAACTGCAGCAGGCCCAGCAGCATCATCACGCCGGCCAGGGCGAAGCCCCAGCCCCAGCCGACCCGCTGGCCGATGTAGCCGACCAGGATCGAGGCGAAGAAGGCGCCGATGTTGATGCCCATGTAGAAGATGGTGAAGCCGGAGTCGCGACGCGGGTCGGTGTCGGCATAGAGGCGGCCGACGATGGTCGAGATGTTGGGCTTGAGGAAGCCCACGCCCACCGCGATCAGCGCCAGCGAGGCGTACATCACCTGCACCGCGAACACGTCCTGCTGCGCCTGGCCCTGCAGGCCGCTGGCGGCCTGGCCGGTATAGGCCATGCCCAGCTGGCCGAGCACCAGCAGCAGGCCGCCGAACACCACCGCCTTGCGCATCCCCAGGTACTTGTCGGCCAGGGCGCCGCCCAGCAGGGGCAGGGCATAGGCCAGGCCGGCATAGGTGCCCAGCAGCAGGTAGCCGTTGTAATCGCTGAACAGGTGGTGCTGGGTCAGGTACAGGAACAGCAGGGCCTTCATGCCGTAGAAGGAGAATCGTTCCCACATCTCGGTCATGAAGCAGACGAACAGGCCCTTGGGATGGCCCAGCAGCTGGCCGCCCTGCAGGTTCGGGGAAGTGACTTGGTTCACGTTCCGGCTCCGTGGAAGGACGGGGGAGTATAGCCACAGGCCCGGCGGCCTTTGCCCCCCGTGGCGGGGCGGCCTACCATTGGCATTCTCGCCCGTACGAGGTCCTTCCCCCATGCGCCTGCGTTCCCGTCTTCCCCTCCTGCTCCTGCCGGCCCTGCTGGCGGCCGCGCCCGTCCTGGCCGCCCGGCCCTTCGATGTGCGCGATCTGGTCACCCTGGAACGGGTGTCCTCGCCGACCCTGTCGCCGGACGGCCGCAAGCTGGTGGTGGCGGTCCGGCAGGTGGATTTCGACGCCAACAGGGCCAGCACCGGCCTGTGGATCGAGGACCTGCTGGCGCGCGACGCGGCGCCGCCGGTGCGCTTCACGCCCGAGGACTTCAACGTCAACAGCCCGGCCTTCTCGCCGGATGGCGCCTACGTCTATTTCCTGTCGGCCAAGTCCGGTTCGCAGCAGCTGTGGCGGCAGGCGGTGGCCGGCGGCGAGCCCGAGCAGCTCACCGATTTCCCGCTGGACGTCGGCAGCTACAAGCTGTCGCCGGACGGCCGCCAGGTGGCGCTGAGCATGGAAGTCTTCACCGACTGCCCGGACCTGGCCTGCACCAGGGCGCGCCTGGACGAGCGCGAGGCTTCCAAGGCCAGCGGCGTCATTTATGACCAGCTCTTCGTCCGCCACTGGGACACCTGGGCCGACGGCCGCCGCAGCCAGCTGTTCGTGGCCAGCCTGGGCAAGGACGGCAGGATCAGCGGCGAACCCGTCCGCGTCAGCGCCGGCCTGGATGGCGACGTGCCCAGCAAGCCCTTCGGCGATGCCAGCGAGTACGCCTGGGCGCCGGACGGCCAGTCCCTGGTGCTGTCGCTGCGCCTCGGCGACCACAGCGAGGCCTGGTCCACCAACTTCGACCTCTACCGGGTCTGGGTGCGCGCCCGCCGCGCGCCGCAGAACCTGACTGCCGGCAACCCGGCCATGGACACCGGCCCGGTGTTCAGCGCCGACGGCCGCACCCTCTACTACCGCGCCATGAAGCGCGCCGGCTTCGAGGCCGACCGCCTCGCCCTGATGGCCATGGACCTGCGCAGCGGCAAGGTGCGCGAGATCGCCCCTGACTGGGACCGCAGCGCCGACGGCATCCTGCTCTCGGCCGACGGCAAGGCCATCTACACCACCGCCTACGACCTGGGCACGCATTCGCTGTTCCGCGTCGACATCGCCAGTGGCGAGGTCGAGAAGGTGGTGCCGGGCGGCACCGTCGGCGGTTACGACCTCGCCGGCGACACCCTGGCCTACACCCTGGACAACCTGAAGACGCCGGCCCAGGCCTATGTCGCCAGGGCCGACGGCAGCCAGCCGCGCCAGGTGACCCGCAACAACGAGGAGGCGCTGGCCGAGCTCGCCTTCGGCGACTACGAGCAGTTCAGCTTCAAGGGCTGGAACGACGAAACCGTCTACGGCTACGTGGTCAAGCCGGCCAACTACGAGCCGGGCAGGAAGTATCCGGTGGCCTTCCTGATCCACGGCGGCCCGCAGGGCAGCTTCGGCGACAACTTCCACTACCGCTGGAACCCGCAGACCTATGCCGGCCAGGGTTTCGCCGCGGTGATGATCGATTTCCACGGCTCGGTCGGCTACGGCCAGGCCTTCACCGACTCGATCTCGCAGGACTGGGGCGGCAAGCCGCTGGAAGACCTGCGGAAGGGCTGGGCCGCCGCGCTGGAGAAGTACGACTTCCTCGACGGCGATCGTGCCTGCGCCCTCGGCGGCAGCTACGGCGGCTACATGGTGGCCTGGATCGCCGGCAACTGGCCGGATGGTTTCGACTGCCTGGTGAACCATGCCGGCGTGGTCGACACCCGCATCATGGGCTTCAACACCGAAGAGCTGTGGTTCTCCGAGTGGGAGAACGGCGGCACGCCGGTGCAGGTGCCGGAGAACTACGAGAAGTTCAATCCGATCAACCATGTCGGCAAGTGGAAGGCGCCGATGCTGGTCATCCACGGCCAGCGCGACTACCGCGTGCTGGTCGAGCAGGGCCTGGCCGCCTTCTCCGCCGCCCAGCGCCAGGGCGTGCCCAGCCAGTTGCTGTACTTCCCGGACGAGAACCACTGGATCCTCAAGCCGCACAACAGCGTGCTCTGGCACGACACGGTCAACGCCTGGCTGAAGCGCTGGACGGCCGAGGAACAGGAGTAAGGCCGTCATGAACGACCCTGGCCCTGGCGCGCCCGTCCTCGACCTCGACCGGCTGCGCCGCAACTGCGCGGCCTGCTCGCTGCACGTGCTCTGCCTGCCGGCGGGCATCGGCGCCGAGGACCTGCACCGGCTGGAGGAAATCGTGCGCAACCGCCGGCCGCTGGCCCGCGGCGAGCACCTCTACCGTGCCGGCCAGGCCATGTCCTCGCTGTACGTGGCCCGCGAGGGCGCGTTCAAGACGGTGGCCCTGGACAGCGAGGGCGACGAGCAGGTGGTCGGCTTCCACCTGCCGGGCGAGCTGATGGGCCTGGATGGCATGGGTCGCGGCCGGCACGGCTGCGACTCGGTGGCGCTGACCCAGGCCACGGTCTGCGAAATCCCGATGAGCAAGCTCGAGGAGATCTGCGCCGAGGTGCAGGGCCTGGGTCACCAGCTGCTGCGCATCATCGGCCAGGGCATCGACCGCGACCAGAACCATCTGGAGATGCTCGGCCGCAAGCAGGCGCAGGAGCGCGTCGCCCTGTTCCTGCACGGCCTGTCCGAGCGTTACCGCCTGCTCGGCCTGCCGGGCGACATGTTCACCCTGCCGATGAGCCGCGAGGACATCGCCAGCTACCTGGGCCTGGTCATCGAGACCGTCAGCCGCACGCTGACGCGCCTGCAGGACGAGGGCGTGATCGCGGTGCGCGGGCGCAAGCTGCGCATCCTCGACCGCCAGCGCCTGGATGCGCTGGTGCACGCACCGGCACCGGTGTCGCCGCGCCAGGCCAAGGCCTGAGCGCGGCTGCCGCTCAGATCGAGCGGCAGCCCATCGCTTCCAGCACGGCGTGGATGGCGGGTTGTCCCGCCAGCCAGGGCGCGGCCATGGTCGCCAGGCCGGCGAGTCCGACCAGCGCCGCCGCCGCCGCGCGTCCGCCGCGACGCGAGAGCAAGCCCCCCAGGCGCGCGCCGCTCCAGGTCACCGGCACCATGGTCGCCAGCGTGCCCAGGCCGAAGGCCAGCATCAGCAGGCCGCCATGCAGGGCACTGGCTTCCAGCCAGGCAGCAGCCAGCACCGTGGTGGACAGGCCGCAGGGCAGCCAGCCCCAGAACAGGCCCTGCAGCCAGGGCCGCAGCGGTCCCGTCGCCGGCACCAGCGTCTGCTGCAGCGGCCGGATCCAGCGCCAGGCCATGGCGCTGCCGCGGGCGAGGAAACCCAGCTTCTCCGGCCACAGCAGCCGCAGCGCCACCAGCACCAGCAGCGCGCCCAGGGCGACGCGCAGTGTCGTCGCCAGGCCATCGATCCGCGCCGCCGCCAGCAGGCCGCCGCCGAGTCCGCCGACGATCACGCCGGCGAAGGTGTAACCGAGCACGCGACCTCCATTGAGGGCCAGCGCATGACCCAGGCCGGGCTTGCCCGACTGTGCCGACAGGCCGACGGCGATGCCGCCGCACATCGCAACGCAGTGCACGCCGCCGAGCAGGCCGGTGAGCAGGGCGGCGGTGAGGGTGAGCAGATCGATGGGCATGGGTGGCGTCAGTCGCGCTCGTCCGGCCGCGGCGGCATCGGCCGGTCGTCGTCACGCAGCATGTCCAGCGGCGGCGTATCCAGATCGTCGAACTGGCCCTTGCGCACCGCCCAGACGAAGGCGCCGATGGCCACGGCCAGCAGCAGCAGCGATATCGGGATCAGGAACAACAGGATGGTCATGCGGGCTCCGCGGGCAGGCGCCCCAGGCGCAGGGCATTGCCGGTGACCAGCAGGGACGAGGCGGCCATGCCGAGCGCGGCCAGGCCGGGCGTCACCCAGCCGACGGCGGCGAAGGGCAGGGCGATCAGATTGTAGGCCATGGCCCAGGCCAGGTTCTGGCGGATGACGCGGCGGCTGCGCCGGGCCAGTTCCAGCACCTGCGGCACGCGGCCGAGGCGGGTGCCGGTGAGCACCAGGTCGGCGGCGCGATGCGCCAGCGGCGCGCCGCCGGCCATGGCCACCGAGACGTCGGCGCCGGCCAGCACCGGCGCGTCGTTGATGCCGTCGCCCAGCATCAGCACGCGATGGCCCTGCGCCTGCAGCGCGCGCACCCGCGCCAGCTTGTCCTCGGGCGAGAGGCGGGCGGCGTGATCGTCGATGCCGACCGCCGCCGCTACGTCGGCGACCGGCGCGGCGGCATCGCCGCTGAGCAGCACCGGCCGCAATCCCAGTTCACGCAGGCGCGCCACGGTGGCGGCGGCGTCGGGACGCAGCGCGTCGGCCACTTCGAAGCGGGCCAGGGCCTGGCGGCCATCGCCCAGCCAGAGTGCGCCGTCATCCTCGCGACCGGCGGCGAAGTCGGCGCGGCCCAGGCGCAGCACACGCCCATCCACGCGACCCTCGATGCCCAGGCCCGGATGCGCCTGCAGGTCCTCGGCGGCGGACGCGCTGGCGCCGAAGGCATGTGCCAGCGGATGCCCGGCACCGAGTTCCAGGGACGCGGCCAGGGCCAGCACGGCCTCGCGCCCTTCCGCACCGAAACACTGCACGCCGCGCAGCTGCGGCTGGCCCAGGGTCAGGGTGCCGGTCTTGTCGAAGACCACGGTGTCGGCATTGGCCAGGGCATCGAGGCCGTCCGGCCGCAGCGCCAGCACGCCCATCCGCGCCAGCGTGCCGTGCGCGGTGGCCAGGGCCGCCGGTACCGCCAGCGACAGTGCGCAGGGGCAGCTGACCACCAGCACCGCCAGGGCGATCTCGAAGGCGCGCCCCGGCTGCAGCTGCCACCACACCAGGCCGGTGGCCAGGGCGGCGGCGAACAGGAACAGCACGAAGCGCATCGACACCGCCTCGGCCAGCTGTGCCAGCCGCGGCCGCTGCGCCTGCGCCTGTTCCACCGTGCGCGCCAGTTGCGACAGGCGGGTGTCGCTGCCGGTGCGCTGCACCCGCAGCCAGCAGGCGCTTTCGCGGCAGGTCGAACCGGCGTAGACGGTTTCGCCGGCCTGGCGCGGCACCGGCGCCGATTCGCCGGTCAGCAGCGATTCGTCGAAGCTGGCCGCCGTCTCCAGTTCGCCATCGGCCGGCACCGCCTCGCCGACGCCGACGCGGACGCGGTCGCCGGCCTGCAGCGCGGTGACCGGTACCTGTTCGAGGCCTTCGCCGCCTTCGCGCCAGGCCAGGGCGGGCTGCGCCCGCGCCAGGGTGTCCAGGCGGGCACTGGCCTTGCGCCGGGCCATGCGCTCGAGGAAACGCGCCGCCAGCAGGAAGAACACGAACATCACCGCCGCGTCGAACCAGACGTGGACGCCGCCGCGCAGGGTCTCGGCCAGGCTGGCGAAATAGGCCAGCAGCACCGAGGTCGCCACCAGCGTGTCCATGCCGGGCCGGCGCAGGCGCAGCTCGCGCAGCATGCCGGCCAGGAAGGGCCAGCCGGAGAAGAACACCACCGGCGTGCTGGTGAGGAAGCTCAGCCAGCGGAAGAAGTCGCGGGTGGCATCCGGCATCTCCCGGGCGGTGTCGAGGTACAGCGCCTCGGAGAACATCATGGCCTGGGTGGCGCCGAGGGCGGCGACGCCGAGGCGGATGATCAGGCGGTTGCGCTCGCGCCGGCGTTCGCGCTCGGCCTGTTCGCCGCGGGCCAGGTGCGGGCGGTAGCCCAGTGCGGCCAGGCGCTGCAGCAGGGCGGAGAGTTTCGTGCGGGCAGGATCCCAGGCCAGGCGCACGCGGCCGGTGACGGCGTTGGCGCTGACTTCGCGCATGCCGGGTTCGCGCTGCAGGGCGCGATCGATCAGCCAGGCGCAGGCGGCGCAGTGCATGCCTTCGACGACGACGGTGATGCGGTCGCCGTCACTGCCGTGCTCGACGTGGCCGGCCTGGACGTCCTCGCGGTCCCAGCTGCGGTAGTCGGCGGCGGCTTCGTCCACTCTGGCGCCGGGCGCCTGGCGCAGGCGGTAGTAATCGTCGAGGCCGGCGTCGCGGATCCAGGCGGCGGCGGCCGCGCAGCCGTTGCAGCACATGGCGCGCGCCTGTCCGTCCAGCTCCACCAGCACCGGCGTCGCCGGCAGCGGCTCGCCGCAGTGGTGGCAGGCCGTCGCCAGCGCCCGGTTCACGGCTGCTCCGGGGCCGGCTCCGGTGCCTGGGTGGCGGGCAGGGCGGGCAGCAGCTCCACCACGCGGTCGCCGGGACGGTAGCGGCCGACCAGGCGCCAGCGGCCATCGGGGGCGACCAGGCGCAGGCGCCAGGCGATGTCGCCGGCGATGGTTTCCTCGCTGCGCCAGCCGTCCGGACCGGGGCTGAAGCCGAGCAGGCGGTCATGCCGCGCCTCGACCGGATGCACCAGCTGCAGCTGCGGTGCCAACGTGCCGGGCATGGGCAGCAGCTCCAGGCGCAGGCCATCGTCCAGCAGGTGCAGGCGGGCGGACAGGCCCTCGCGCGCTGCCACCTCGTCGGCGTCCATGGCCGCTTCCTGCACCTGGGCCATGCGCCGGACGTCGTCCGGGCTGGCATCGGTGGCGCCGGGGCCGGCGGCCAGCCAGATCGTCCAGATGCCGCCGACGATGGCCGCGGCCGGCAGCAGCAGCACCAGCCAGGCCACCGGATTGAAGCCGCGCCGGGCGTCGTCGCCGGGCTTGCCGTCGGGGCCGCTCATCACATCGGCCCGAAGAAGCGGGTTTCGCGCTCGACCCTGATGCCCTCGGCATCGCTTTCGACGACGAAGCGGACGTCGACGCGGCCGTGAGCGACGCCGGGTTCGGCACGCAGGGTCACCGGCAGGGTCAGCACTTCCTCCGGGCCGGCCTCGTGCACGGCCTGCGATTCGACCAGCACGATGCCCTCGGGGCCTTCCACCCGGATGGTGTAGCGGCGGGCGACCTCGTCCTTGTTGACGATGCGCAGCGAATAGGCGTTCTCGACGCTGCCGTCGGCGGCGGTACGGTAGAGCGCATTGCGGTCGCGCATGACCTCGACGATGAGGGTGGCGCGCTGGCTGATGCCGACCGCGAAGGCCACCAGCAGGCCGAGCAGCAGCGTGGCGTAGACCAGCACGCGCGGACGCAGCACCCGCTGCGGCTTGCCATCCACCGCGTTCTGGGTGGTGTAGCGGATCAGGCCGCGCGGATAGCCCATGCGGTCCATGACCATGTCGCAGGCGTCCACGCAGGCGCCGCAGGCGATGCACTCGTACTGCAGGCCGTTGCGGATGTCGATACCGGTCGGGCAGACCTGCACGCAGATGGTGCAGTCGATGCAGTCGCCCAGGTCCTCCGGCGAATTCACCTCGGGCGGCGGCGGCAGGCCGACCTGTTCGTCCACCACCAGGCCGGTGGTGGCGCGCGCCTGCAGCTGCATGTCGGCGGCCGAGCGGTGCCTGGCGGCGTTCACCACCGCGCTGGTGGCCACGTCCAGCGGCAGCAGGCCGCGGGCGCGCTCCAGCACGCTGGCCAGGCGGCCCTTCTTGCGCGGGCCGCGCGGTTCGCCGCGCATCGGGTCGTAGGCGATGATCAGGGTGTTGCGGTCGAACATCGCGCCCTGGAAGCGGGCGTAGGGACACATGTACTTGCAGACCTGCTCGCGCAGGACGCCGGCGTTGCCCCAGGTGGCCAGGGCGTAGAACAGCACCCAGAAGGTCTCCCAGCCACCCCATTCGAAGGGGTACAGCCGCGCCGCCAGGTCACGGATCGGGGTGAAGTAGCCGACGAAGGTGAAGCCGGTCCAGAGCGCGAACAGCAGCCAGAGCACGTGCTTGCTGCCCTTGCGCAGGATCTTCTCCCGCGTCCACGGCGCCTGGTCGAGCTTCATGCGCCTGTTGCGGTCGCCCTCGGTCCAGCGTTCCATCCAGATGAAGACCTCGGTCCAGACGGTCTGCGGACAGGCGTAGCCGCACCACATGCGGCCGGCGAGGGCGGTGAAGAAGAACAGCGACAGCGCCGCCATGATCAGCAGCAGCGCCAGGAACAGGAAGTCCTGCGGCCAGAACACCAGCCCGAACACGTAGAACTTGCGCGCCGGCAGGTCCCAGAGCACGGCCTGGCGGCCGTCCCACTGCAGCCAGGCGAAGACGTAGTACATGCCCAGCAGCCAGATCACCGCCGCCTTGCGCAGGCGCTGGAAGCGTCCGTCCTGCTCGCGCGGATAAATCTTCTTCTCGCTGACGTAGAGGGAAACCTCGTCCACCAGCTCGCTGGGAATCTGCTTGGCCATGTTGTACTGCCTGAGGCCTCAATCCTTCGGCAGCGGTTTGTTGAACCGGCTCGCCGGCCGCAGGAGGATCCAGGTGAAAAGACTGGACGAGGCGGTGCACGCCCAGAAGGTGAAGAAACCGATCGTGTAGCCGAGACCGCGGCTGATCTCGAGATCGGGGAAGGTCATGTCGCGCAGCGCCAGCGGGTCGACGAAGGCGAAGAAGACCATCGTGGCGACGCCAGCGGCGAAAAAGCTGGGCCAGAGGATCGCCCCGAGCCGCTGCGCCAGCGGCCGGGGCGGGTGGTCGAACACGGGCTGTTCGCGAATGTCGCTCACGGTGCCCCGGATGATACCGCCTGTTCGCTGCCGTGGGACAGCGACCAGACGTAGGCGCCCACCAGGCGGGAGCGCAGCTCGCCCAGGATCGGCTCGTGCGCCGGCATCATGCCGGCCCGGCCGTTGCGGATGCCTTCGCTGATGGTGGCGAAGTCGCTGCCATACAGCCAGACGGCGTCGGTCAGGTCGGGCGCGCCGAGGATCGGGTTGCCCTTGCCGTCCGGGCCGTGGCAGGCGGCGCAGACCGTGCCGAAGCGGCCCTTGCCGGCGGCGGCCAGAGCCGGGTCGGCCTTGATGCCGGACAGGCTCTGCACGTAGGCGGCCACCTCGGTGACGCCGACGTCGCCGCCGATCGCCGCCGCCAGCGGCGGCATGGCGGCCTGGCGACCGTTCAGGATGGTCTCGAGGATGTCGTCGGGGGTGCCGGTGCCCCACTGCCAGCTGTCGTCGGTCAGGTTGGGGAAGCCCTTGGCGCCGCGCGCGTCGGAGCCGTGGCAGAGCGCGCAGTGGTTGGCGAACAGGCGGCCGCCGAAGGCCACCGCTTCCGGGTTCCTGGCGATCTCGTCGATCGGCATGCCCTCGAAGCGGCCGAAGGTCTCGGCGATCAGCCTGTCGGCCTCGGCCTTCTCGGCGTCATGCTCGCCGGCCGAGGTCCAGCCGGCGTAACCGGCGAAGTTGCCCAGGCCCGGGTACCAGAGCAGGTAACCGATCGAGAAGACGATGGTGATCCAGAACAGGTTGATCCACCACTTCGGCAGCGGCTTGTTGTACTCGGAGATATCGCCGTCCCAGACGTGGCCGGTGGTTTCCGAGGCGTTCTTGCCCTCGTTGCCGCGCCGCTTCGACGTCCACCAAAGCAGCCAGGCGCAACCGACGATGTTCAGGACGACCAGGAAGATGACGTAGATGGACCAGCCGGTGGTCATGGCTCAGTTCTCGCTCTGGTCTTCAAGGGGAATGCGGGCGGCAGCCTCGAACTCGGCCTTGTGCTTCGGCCGGTACAGCAGGACGACGCCCACCACGAAGGTGATCAGCAGGATGAGGGTGGTGATGCCGGTGATCATGGTTCAGCCCCTCGGAGCGTTGCGGCCAAGGCCCTGCAGGTAGGCGATCAGGGCGTCCATTTCGCTCTTGCCGGCCACCGCGGCGGCCGCACCTTCGATTTCCTCGTCGGTGTACGGGTCGCCCAGGGTCTGCAGGGCGCGCATGCGGGCAGTCACCTCGGCCGGGTCCACCATCGCCTCCATCAGCCACGGGTAGGCCGGCATGTTCGAGGCCGGGACCACGTCACGCGGGTTCAGCAGGTGCACGCGGTGCCAGTCGTCGGAGTAGCGGCCGCCGATGCGGGCCAGGTCCGGGCCGGTGCGCTTGCTGCCCCACTGGAAGGGCCGGTCGTAGACCGACTCGCCCGCCAGCGAGTAGTGGCCGAAGCGCTCGGTCTCGAAGCGCAGGGTGCGCACCATCTGCGAGTGGCAGTTGTAGCAGCCTTCGCGGACGTAGATGTCGCGGCCGGCCAGCTCCAGGGCGGGATAGGGCTTGACGCCCGGCAACGGCTGCACCGTCTCCGCCTGGTACATCAGCGGGACGATCTCGGCCAGGCCGCCGAAGGAGATGACGACGGCGATCAGGATCGCCATCCAGCCCACGTTGGTTTCGACTTTTTCGTGGTTCATGTCGGTTCCTCAGGCGTGGGCTTCGGCAACGGGCAGCACCGGCGACTCGGCCGGATCCTTGGCCATCCTGTAGGTCCGCCAGGCATTGATGGCCATCAGCACCATGCCCGCGACGATCAGGACGCCGCCCAGGAAGCGCACCAGGTAGAACGGGTAGTTGAACTCCAGGATCTCGATCCAGGCGTAGGTCAGGGTGCCGTCCGGGTTGGTGGCACGCGCCATCAGGCCCTGCTGGATGCCGGCGATCCACATCGCGACGATGTACAGCACCACGCCGATGGTGTGCAGCCAGAAGTGCTGGTCGATCATCTTCGTGCTGGCCATCTCCTTCAGGCCGAGGGTGCGCGGCAGCAGCACGTAGATCGAGCCGATGGTGATCATGGCGACCCAGCCGAGGGCGCCGGAGTGCACGTGGCCGATCGTCCAGTCGGTGTAGTGGCTGAGCGAGTTGACCGTCTTGATCGACATCATCGGTCCCTCGAACGTGCTCATCATGTAGAACGAGATGGCGACGATCAGGAACTTGATGATCGGGTCGGTGCGCAGCTTATGCCAGGCGCCCGACAGGGTCATGATGCCGTTGATCGCGCCGCCCCAGCTCGGGGCCAGCAGGATCAGCGAGAACACCATGCCGACGCTCTGCGCCCAGTCCGGAATGGCGGTGTAGTGGAGGTGGTGCGGGCCGGCCCACATGTACACGGCGATCAGCGCCCAGAAGTGGACGATGGACAGCCGGTAGCTGTAGATCGGCCGGCCGGCCTGGCGCGGAACGAAGTAGTACATCATTCCGAGGAAGCCGGTGGTCAGGAAGAAGCCCACCGCGTTGTGGCCGTACCACCACTGCGCCATGGCATCGACGGCGCCGGAGTAGATCGGGTAGCTGTGCAACAGGCTGGTCGGGATGGCCAGGTTGTTGACGATGTGCAGCAGCGCCACCGCGATGATGAAGCTGCCGTAGAACCAGTTGGCGACGAAGATGTGCTTGATCCGGCGCTTGGCGATGGTGCCGAAGAACAGCCAGCCGTAGGCCACCCAGACCACCGCGATCAGCACGTCGATCGGCCAGATCAGCTCGGCGTACTCCTTGCTCTGGGTCAGGCCCAGCGGCAGGGTGATCGCCGCCAGCACGATCACCGCCTGCCAGCCCCAGAACACGAAGGCCGCCAGCTTGTCGGAGATCAGCCGGACATGGCAGGTCCGCTGCACCACATACAGCGATGTGGCGAACAGGCCGCAGCCGCCGAAGGCGAAGATCACCGCATTGGTGTGCAGCGGCCGCAGGCGGCCGAAGCTCAGCCAGGAGGTGTCGAAGTTAAGGGCCGGCCAGTACATCTGCGCCGCGATGAACACGCCAACCAGCATGCCCACCACGCCCCAGACCACGGTCATGACCGCGAACTGGCGGACCACCTTGTCGTTATAGGTTTCCGCTTGCGCTCCGGAACTCATCGTCCAATCCCCGTTTGGGTTGCGTGCGAAGTATCGGCGGCCCGCACGCGGGGCCGCTTGACCAGGGTCAAATGCTAGCCCGCCTTCGATTACCGCCCGGGAAACGGGCTTATTCGGTGGCGCCGGAAACCGCCAGCGAGGCCTTGACAGCCGCCAGGAAATCGGGATCGGGAACGCCGCCAAGGCGCTCGGTACTGGCCAGGACGCGCCCCTCGGCGTCCAGCAGGACCAGGGAACTGGTGTGGTTGAACTCGCCATCGGCCAGCGGCCGGTAGCGGACGCCGATCACCGCCGCCAGCCGGCGCACGCCGGCGGGCTCGGTGCGGGCCAGGGTCCAGCGGGCCGGGTCGAGCCGGCGCTTGTCGAAGACCGATTTCAGGGCGGCGACGTCGTCCCGGGCCGGGTCGAGGCTGACCAGCAGGATGCCCAGGCGCTCGCGCTCCTCCGGTTCCAGGGCGCGTTCCACGCCCTTGGCGCTGTCCACGATCAGCGGGCAGACGTAGCGGCAGGAGGTGTAGAACATGGCCACCAGGCGCGGCTTCCCGCGGCCGTCGGCCAGGCGGAAGTCGTTGCCGGCCTGGTCGGTGTAGACGTCCTCGAGCAGATAGACCGAATCGGCCGGCAGCGGCGCGGCGTCCTCCGCCGCCAGCGGCGCGGCCAGGGCGAGCAGGGCAGCCATCAGCAGGAAGGTGATGCGGTTCACGGTTTCGCTCCGGCGGGAATGTCCCGGGCGCAGCGGAAGCCCAGGTTGCGGGTGGTGTCGCGGGCCTGCAGGGCGGAGAGCATGGCCACCCGCATCAGCACCGCGTAGTTCTCGCGATCGTCCATGGACAGGGCGCCGGCGCCGCAGAAGCGGGTCAGGTCCGGGTCGCCCTGGTCGCGGTTGTCGGCCGAGACCAGCATGGCGGCGTAGTCGTCCACCCATTCCCAGACCACGCCATGCAGGTCCTGCACACCGTAGGCATTGGCCGGCGACCGGCCGACCTCGGGCAGGGGCTGGCTGGACGGCACCGCGTACCAGCTCAGGATGCGCTCGCGCCAGGCGGGATCGGCGCGGGCGTCGGTGCGGGTTTCGTCGGCGGCGGCCGCGTATTCCCATTCGTTCCAGGTCGGCAGGCGGCCGCCCTGGGCCTCGCAATAGGCCTGGGCGGCGAACCAGCTGACCAGCACCACCGGCTGCTCCGGCTTCGCTTCCGGGCCCGGCTCGGTCGGGCCGGCCCAGCGCTCCAGGTAGCGGCGGTCGGCGAACAGGGCCGGCACCCGGTCGCGCCGCCAGTCCGGGTTGGCCCGGACGAAGTCGGCGAACTCGGCATTGGTGACCGGCCGCTTCTGCAGTTCGAAGGGCGCCACCTGCACCTTGCCGCCGGTGTCCTCGTAGCGCAGCACCGACTGGAACTCGCCGCCCGGCAGGCGAACCCACTCGCCGGCGGCCACGGGGCCGACGGCGAGCAGGCTGGCGAGCGCGAGGCTGGCGGGCAGGAGGCGCATGGCCGGCCTCAGTGCGCGGCGCCTTCCGAGCGCGGCGTGCTGGCGCGGACCTTGGCCACCTCTTCCTTGCTGACCGGCTTGCCGCTGTTGCCCCAGCTGTTGCGCACGTAGGTCAGGATGTTGGCGACCTCGTCGTCGGTGAGCTGGCTCATCGGCGGCATCACCGAGTTGTAGTCCTGGCCGCTGACCTTGATCGGGCCGCTCAGGCCGTTGAGCACGATGCCGATGATTTCGTCATTGCTGCGGCCCAGCCAGTCCGAACCGGCCAGCGGCGGGAACACGCCCGGCATGCCCTTGCCGTCCGGCATGTGGCAGGTCGAGCAGGTGCCGGCGAACAGGGCCTGGCCGGCCTTGATCTGGTCCTCGACGCTGAGCGTGCCGGCCGCGGCCGCGGCGGCGGCTTCCGCCACCGGTGCCATGCTGGCGGCCTTGTCGCCCAGGTAGACGTGGTCGACTTCCTTGCCCGAGTAGATGGCCAGGTTCTCCGGGCCGTCGACCTGCAGGATGCCCAGCGCGCCCTTGTTGAAGGCGCGGAAGATCGAGTGGTCGACCAGCACGTAGCTGCCCGGCACCTCCAGGTGGAAGTCGGCGATCATGGCGCCGCCGGCCGGGATCAGCGTGGTCTGCACGTTCTCCTGGTAGCGGGTGCCGCCCTCGTACCAGACCTTGTCGAAGATCTCGCCGATGACGTGGAAGCTCGAGACCAGGTTCGGGCCGCCGTTGCCGACGTACAGGCGCACGTTCTCGCCGACACTGGCCTTGAGCGCGCGCTCGCCGGTCAGGGCG
>DATGPR010000045.1:0-2842 GCA_035304725.1 Arenimonas sp. | reverse complement strand
CAGCAAGATCATGTCGCTCTCGGGCGGCATGAAGCGGCGCGTGCTGATCGCCAAGGCGCTGATCCACGAGCCCAGCATCCTGTTCCTGGACGAGCCCACCGCCGGCGTCGACGTCGAGCTGCGCCAGGACATGTGGAAGCTTGTGCGCGAGCTGCGCGAACAGGGCACCACCATCATCCTCACCACCCACTACATCGAGGAGGCCGAGGAAATGGCCGACCGGGTCGGCGTGATCAACCACGGCCGGCTGATCCTGGTGGAGGACAAGGCGACGCTGATGCGCAAGCTCGGCCGCAAGCAGCTGACCCTGCAGCTGCAGTCGCCGCTGGCGCCCATCCCGCCGGAACTGGCCGGGCTGCCGATCGAGCTTTCCGAAGACGGCCTGACCCTGGTCTACACCTTCGACACCCAGGGCGAGCACACCGGCATCGCCGGCCTGCTGCGGCAGCTGTCGGCACACGGCATCGATTTCCGCGACCTCAACACCTCGGAGAGCTCGCTGGAGGAGATCTTCGTCAGCCTGGTGCGGCGGAAGGACCCGCAGGAGGACGCGGCATGAACTGGCACGGCATCAAGGCCATCTACCGCTTCGAGATGGCGCGCACCTTCCGGACCCTGGGCGAGAGCATCGTCTCGCCGGTGCTGACCACCTCGCTGTACTTCATCGTCTTCGGCGCGGCGATCGGTTCGCGCATGGGCGACATCGACGGCGTCAGCTACGGCGCCTTCATCATCCCCGGCCTGGTGATGCTCTCCATCCTCAGCGAGAGCATTTCCAACGCCGCCTTCGGCATCTACATGCCGAAGTGGGCCGGCACCATCTTCGAGCTGCTGTCGGCACCCATCGGCTGGGGCGAGGCGGTGCTCGGCTATGTCGGCGCCGCCGCCACCAAGTCGCTGATCCTGGGCGCGCTGATCCTGCTGACCGCGCGCTTCTTCGTCGACTACGAGGTGCAGCACCCGGCGGCGATGCTGCTGTTCCTGGTGCTGACGGCGGTCAGCTTCAGCCTGTTCGGCTTCATCATCGGCCTGTGGGCGACCGACTTCCAGAAGCTGCAGATCGTGCCGCTGATGGTGGTGACGCCGCTGACCTTCCTCGGCGGCGCCTTCTACTCGATCGAGATGCTGCCGCCGTTCTGGCAGAAGGTGGCGCTGCTCAATCCGGTGGTCTACCTGATCAGCGGTTTCCGCTGGAGCTTCTTCGGCCAGTCCGACGTCAATGTGGTGATCAGCTTCGCCGCCATCATCGGCTTCCTGCTGATCTGCCTGAGCCTGGTCCGCTGGGTGTTCAAGACCGGCTGGCGGCTCAAGGCCTGAGCCGCCGGACCGGCCGGAAGCGCGACCGGAGGCATGGCCGGAAGTGGCGCCCGGAACCGGGTGGGAAACGGACCGGAAACGGCCATGCCAGGGGCAGAAACTGCCCCTTTTCGGCAGGTTCGTGAACGCTTCCACAAGGACCGCCAGCGGCCCGTGGCGGAACCTTGATTGGCGTCGCGGTTCCCGTTCCCGGGAAGGCGCAGGCTGGACTTGCCGGAGACGCTCCGGCGCCCGGCCCGGGTGGGCCAGGGCCTGCACCACGAGTACGTCATGAGCACCGCCTTTTCCACCTTCGTCTCCCGCCTGCGCGCCGATCTCCGGCTGGCGCTGATCATGCTGTTCGGCGTCATCACTTCCCTGGCCATCCTGCCCTTCCTGGTGGTGCGCGCGCTTTATGGCGAATGGCTGGCGGCGGGCCTGGACCTGGCCATGATCGCGGTGCTCGGCACCAGCCTGGTCTATGCCTGGCGTACCGGCCGCTATCAGCTGGTCGGCTCGATCGACGCGGTGGCCATCACCATCGCCTGCGCGATCCTGACCTGGAAGTTCGGCGGCTCCGGTCACTACTGGATCTATGCCGCCATCGTCGCCACCTTCATGGTGGCGCCGCGGATCGTCGCCATTCCCTGCACCCTGGTGCTGCTGTCCATGCACCTGCTCTTCGGCGACTTCCCCGATCAGGTCGCGACCTGGGCCTTCCTGACCAGCGCCCTGCTGGTGGCCGCGTTCGCGGCGGTGTTCGTCAGCCTGGGCAGGCGCCAGCACCGGCAGCTGATGGTGCTGGCCACCATGGATCCGCTGACCGGCCTGCCGAACCGGCGCGCCCTCGAGACCGAGCTGGCCGACGCCCTGCGCCACCACGAGGCGCGCGGCGAACCGGCGGCGCTGGCCGTGCTGGACCTGGACCATTTCAAGCGCATCAACGACCGCCATGGCCACGAGGCCGGCGACCAGGTGCTGGTGGAACTGGCCGAACGCATCCAGGGCGTGCTGCGCAAGCGCGACCGGCTGTTCCGCCTCGGCGGCGAAGAGTTCGTCGTGCTGCTGCCGGCCACCGACGCCGGCGGCGCCCGCGCCGCCATGGAGAAGGTGCGGCGGGCGGTCGAGCTGCAGCCCATGGGCGCCCCCGGCCTGCGCGCCAGCGTCTCGGTCGGCGTGGCGATGCGGGAAGTCGACGACGAATGGCCGGCCTGGCTGGCCCGCGCCGACGAGGCCATGTACGAGTCCAAGCGCCGCGGCCGCAACCAGGTGCGCATGTACCCGCCGGCCCTGCTGCCTGGCGAGCGGCGTGAACGCGCGCAGGGCCGCGAGGCGGCCAGGAACCAGGGCAGCGTCGTCGGCTGATTCCCGGCGGCGGGACGCCGTGCGCGCGGCCCTGGCCGGGTCCGCACACGGCGAGCGTTGGCCCCGGTACGTCCCGCCCCGCGGGACGGCCCCGGGAGGCCGCCATGCCCTACTACTACCCCCTCAAGCGCCTGAAGGCCGCCGAGCGGCGGCGCGCCGCCGAGGGCCTGGCCCGACTGCG
>DATGPR010000044.1:0-2370 GCA_035304725.1 Arenimonas sp. | reverse complement strand
ACCATCTCGCACCTGGGCCTGATCACCCTGCTGTTCGGCCTGGGCACGCCGATGGCGGTGGTGGCCGGCCTGTTCCACATCCTCAACCACGCCACCTTCAAGGCCTCGCTGTTCATGGCCGCCGGCATCATCGACCACGAGACCGGCACCCGCGACATGCGCCGGCTCGGCGGCCTGCGCCATTACCTGCCCAGCACCGCGGCCCTGGCCATCATCGCCAGCCTGGCCATGGCCGGCATCCCGCTGCTCAACGGCTTCCTGTCCAAGGAGATGTTCTTCGCCGAGGCCCTGTCCATCCAGGGCAAGGGCGGGATGCGCTGGTTCATCTCCGGCGCCGCCCTGCTGTACGGCGTCTTCGGCGTGGCCTACAGCCTGCGCTTCGTGCACGACACCTTCTTCGGTGAAGGCCCGCGCGCCGTCGAGGGCACGCCGCACGAGCCGCCGCGCTTCATGCGCCTGCCGGTGGCGGTGCTGGTGCTGCTCTGCCTGGCAGTGGGCATGCTGCCGCAGTGGTCGATCGCGCCGGTGCTGGCCACCGCCGCCCGCGGCGTGCTGGGGCCGGAGCTGCCGCAGTACAGCCTGGCGGTCTGGCACGGCATCAGCGGGCCGCTGCTGATGAGCCTGGCCGGCATCGCCGGCGGCGTGCTGCTCTACTTCGGCCTGCGCCGCCTGCTCGACCTGCACGCGGTGGTGACCCGCTCCTTCGGCCGCCGCCTGTACGTCATCAACATCGAGGCGATGTTCCGCCTGGCCCGGCGATTCACCTACGCCCTGGCCAACGGCAGCATGCAGCGCAGCCTGCTGTGGCTGCTGCTGGTGGCGATCGCCGCGGCGGCGGTGCCGCTGCTGACGGCCGAGACCCCGCTGCTGGCCGACCTGGGCGCGCGCCTGTCCGACCAGGGGCCGATGAGCCGCCTGGCCTGGGTGCTGTGGGTGCTGCTGGTGGGCTCGACCCTGGCCACCCTGGGCCGCTACCGCTACCGCCTGATCGCGGTGATCGTGATGGGCGGCGCCGGCCTGGCGGTCAGCATGACCTTCGTGGCGCTGTCGGCGCCGGACCTGGCCCTGACCCAGCTGCTGGTGGAGATGGTGACGCTGGCCCTGCTGCTGCTCGGCCTGCACTACCTGCCGCAGCGCTCGTCGCCGGAGCGCAGCCTGCCGCGCCGCCTGCGCGACGGCGCCATCGCCCTGGCCGCCGGCCTCGGCGTCGCCGTGCTCGCCTACGGCATGATGACCTCGCCGCGCGACACTGTCGCCGGCGAGATGCTGGTCCGTTCGCTGCCCGAGGCCTGGGGCGCCAACGTCGTCAACGTCATCCTGGTCGACTTCCGCGGCTTCGACACCTTCGGCGAGATCACCGTCTACGGCATCGCCGGCCTGGTCGTGCACGCGCTGCTGCGGCGGGCGCGGATGGCGCCGGAGAAGCTGATGCCGGGCCCGCCGGTGCCGCTGCCGGTGCCGGCCGACCTGGCCCAGATCATGTTCCCGCTGACCCTGGTGGTGTCGATGTTCCTGTTCCTGCGCGGGCACAACGCCCCCGGCGGCGGCTTCATCGCCGGCCTGACCCTGGCGGTGCCGCTGCTGGTGCAGTACGTGATCCAGGGCGCGCAGTCGGTGGAGTCGCGCTTCGGCTTCGACTACGTGCGCTGCATCGGCCTGGGCCTGCTGGTGGCGGTGATCGGCGGCGCCGGCGCCTTCGCCTTCGGCACGCCCTTCCTGACCAGCGGCCATGCCGAGCTGCAGCTGCCGCTGATCGGCAACGTCGAGTTGGCCAGCGCCATGGTCTTCGATGCCGGTGTCTACCTGGTGGTGTTCGGCAGCACCATGCTGATCCTGTCGATGATGGGCACGCTCAAGCCGTCCAAGAAGCTGGTGGCGCACCGCGGTTACGTCGATACCCGCCGGCGCTCGCCGATCACCGGGGAGGCGCGCTGATGGAACTGGCCCTCGCCTCCGCCATCGGCGTGCTGGTCTTCGCCGGCGTCTACCTGCTGCTGCGGGCGCGCAGCTTCGACGTCATCCTCGGCCTGGCCCTGCTGTCCTACGCCACCAACCTGCTGATCTTCTCCGGTGGCCGCCTGGTGACCGGCAAGCCGCCGGTGCTGCGCCCCGGCGTCGAGGCCGACCTGGCCAACTACACCGACCCGCTGCCGCAGGCCCTGGTGCTGACCGCCATCGTCATCGGCTTCGCCATGACCGCGGTGGTGATCGTGCTGGCGATGCGCAGCCGCGGCGACAACGGCAGCGACCACGTCGACGCCGAGGAACCGATCTCGCAGGAGCAGCAGGAACGCGAGCGCCTCGAGCGCGAGCGCGAGGAGGCGGGCGCATGAACAACCTGCCCATCCTGCCGATCCTGCTGCCGCTGGT
>DATGPR010000043.1:0-10757 GCA_035304725.1 Arenimonas sp. | reverse complement strand
GACCCTGGCGGTGGGCGTGGCCATGTGGATCTTCTCCGACCTGAAGTTCCAGGCCGACATGGGCGTGATGCTGACCTTCATGTTCGTGGTGAACATGGTGGCCGCCATCATCTTCCTGCCCGCCCTCTGCCGCTGGCTGCTGCGCCCGGGCGAAAGGGACGACTGGCGCCCGAAGCTCTGACATCCGCGCAAGTCCGCGTCTGAAAACAGCCCCTACACTTCCTCCGGATCCGGCAGGGGGCGGGCGCGGGCCTGGCTGCGCAGGGCGATGACGAGGATGCCGCCCAGGACCATGGCGCCGCCCAGCCACAGGCGCGGGCCTGGGCGGTCGCCATAGAAGGCGATGCCCAGGCCGATGGCGAATACCGGCGAGAGCAGCAGCCAGGGCGTCACCCTGGCCACCGGGTGCCGCTGCACCAGGGTGTAGTAGAGGCCGTGACCGAGCAGCGAGGCGACGATGGCGGCGTAGGCCACGCCGATCCAGGCGGTCATCGAATAGTCGGACAGGCGCGCAATGCCCTCAGGCTCCAGCCAGGCGCTCAGGCCCAGCAGCGGCAGCACGCCGATCACCGCGATCCAGCCCTGCATGCCGTAGCGGTCCATCGCCGCCAGCCCGCGCATCAGCACGGTGGCAATGGCCAGGAAGAAGGCGGAGGCCAGCATCAGCAGCAGCGAGGCGGGGCTGCGCAGCACCAGCGGATCGAAGCCCAGCAGCAGCACGCCGCCGAAGCTCAGCGCCACCGCCGTGCCGGTGCGCCAGCCGAAGCGCTCGCCCAGCAGCAGCCAGGCCAGCAGCACCGACATGGGCACGTAGCTCTGCAACAGAATGGCCGGCGCCGACAGGTTGCCGGCCAGTTTCAGCGACCAGAAGCTGAGGCTGAAGTGCAGCACGCCGGCGCAGAGGGCGATGGCCAGCAGCCGCGGCCATTGCCCGGGCGCCGGCCGTCGCAGGAAGGCCAGCAACAGCAGCGCCAGCAGGGCCAGGCGCAGGCCGCTGAACAGCAGGGGAGGCATTTCCCGCAGGGCCAGGCCGGAAGTGAGGAAATTGCCAGCCCAGGCCAGGCAGACCAGCAGGGCCAGCAGGACGTCACGGGGGCTCATGGAGGGGCGAGACCGGGAAACCGGGCGGGAAGGCCAGCGGAGGTTGCCGAAGACGCCGGCAAAAGGCAAAGTCCCGGGGCGCGCAATGCGCATTTCCATTCATTAGGGGAGAAACGGAGAGATGGAAGGTCTTGCCATGCTCGGGGGCGCGATGCTGGTGGTCATGCTGGTAGCAGCGGTGATCGGCATCCTGATTGGCGCCTTGGTCCTGAAGTTCGTCATCAAGCTGCTGGAGAAGTTCTCGCCGTCCTACGGCAAGAGCATCGTGGTGGTCATCCTGGCCGGCGTCATCGGCTTCGTCGTCAACATCGTGCTCAGCATGCTGCTGATGGGCGGTGGTGCGGCCATCGACCCGAACGACCCGGCGGCCGCTGCGGCCATGGGCGGTGCCTCGCTGCTGCTCATGGGCCTGAGCCTCGTCGCCAGCGTGCTGATCTACTCGTTCGTGATCAACCTGCTGGTCAAGCGTCCGGACGGCAGCGCCTTCGGCTTCGGCCGCGCGCTGCTCAACTCGGTCGTCTACATGATCGTGATGGTGATCCTGGGCATCATCGCCGGCGTCATCATCGGCGTGCTCTTCGGCGCCGCGATGATGGGTGCCGCAGGCATGGGCTGAGGCCCCGCCAGCAGTCCGCAGTACGAGGCACGGGCGGTCCGCCGCCCGTGCCTTTTTCCTTGCCGCCTACCGGGAATCCCGGGACACCGGCGCCGCCGGCCTCACCAACCCCAGCCCAGCCGCCTGTACAGCTTGCTCAGGGTCCAGAGCGGGCCGATCAGCAGGTAGACCAGGTCGGTGAAGAAGCTCGGCCGCCGGCCCTCGATCTTGTGGCCGATGAACTGGCCGATCCAGGCCACCACGAACACGCCCAGCGCCAGCCAGAACAGGCCGGCGTTGCCGAGGCTGTCGTAGAGGAAACGGTTGAGGAAGCCGAAGGCCAGGAAGACCACCAGCGCGCCCAGGGCCAGCCGGCGCGACAGCTTCCAGTACCAGAGCCAGGCGGCGAACATCGCCACCGCCATCCAGGCGCCGGGGCGGAACAGGGCCTCGGGCACGGGGATGGTCCAGAAGAAGGCCGTCACCGTCCAGACGATGGTCGGCACGCAGAACAGGTGGATCAGCTGGTTGACCGGATGCTGGTGGTCGCCGCTGTAGCTGTGCAGGTAGCGGTCGATCGGGCGGCGCGGATCCGGGATCTCGGCAAGCTCGGGCGTGGCGTTCATGGCAGGCTCCGGCGATGAGGCACGGAGCCCATCATAGCCGGGGCGGCGGCGCCCCGGCTCAGTCCAGGACGATGCCGGCCAGGCGCTCCAGGGCCTCGGCGTACTTGCGGCGGGTGCCCTCGATGACCTCGGCCGGCAGGCGCGGGCCGGGCGCGGTCTTGTCCCAGTCCAGGGTCTCCAGGTAGTCGCGCACGTACTGCTTGTCGAAGCTGGGCGGGCTGATGCCCACCTCGTACTGGTCGGCCGGCCAGAAGCGCGAGCTGTCCGGGGTCAGCATCTCATCCATGACGTGCAGCACGCCGTTCTCGTCCAGGCCGAACTCCAGCTTGGTGTCGGCGATCAGGATGCCGCGCTCCAGGGCGTAGGCAGCGGCGAACTTGTAGATGGCCAGGGTGGCCGAGCGGATCTGCTCGGCCAGGTCGGCGCCGATCTTCCGCACCACTTCGTCGAAGCTGACGTTCTGGTCGTGATCGCCGACGGCGGCCTTGGTCGAGGGAGTGAAGATGGGCTCGGGCAGCTGCTCGGCCATGCGCAGGCCGGGCGGCAGCGTGATGCCGCAGACGGCGCCGGTGCGCTGGTAGTCCTTCCAGCCGGTGCCGATCAGGTAGCCGCGGGCGATGGCCTCCACCGGCACCGGCCGCAGCCGCTTGGTCACCACCGAGCGGCGCACGTAGGGCTCCGGGTCCACGCCGGTCGGCAGCATCGAGGCCACGTCGGCGCCGGTCAGGTGGTTGGGCATCAGGTGGCTGGTGCGGCGGAACCAGAAATTGCTGATCTGGCAGAGCATCTCGCCCTTGCCCGGAATCGGGTCCGGCAACACCACATCGAAGGCCGAGAGGCGGTCGGTGGCGACCATCAGCAGGCGCTGGCCGGGCAGTTCGTAGACGTCGCGGACCTTGCCGCGATGCAGGAGCTTCAGGCCGGGCAGATCGGAGGTGTGCAGGACGGTGGGCACGGCGGCCTCGTCGGCGGGAAAGGGGCGCCATTGTACGGCCCGCGCGGCCGGGAAACAGCGGGCCGGCGGCCGGGGCCCGACTGCTAGAATCGGGCCATGCGCAAGAACCCCCTTTCGATCGCCCTGGTCCTGCCCCTGCTGGCGGCCTGCACCGAGGGCCCGGCCGCCGCCGCCCAGGCGGGTGCCACCGGCCAGCCCGCCACCGTCGACCGTCCGGCCCGGCTGGGCCTGTGCGTGGCCTGCCACGGCGAGGACGGCATCAGCCGCATCGCCGGCACCCCGCACCTGGCCGGCCAGGATGGGATCTACCTGCAGCGCGCCCTGGAGGATTACCGCAGTGGCCGCCGCCAGCACGTGCCCATGAGCAGCCTGGCCAACAGCCTGCAGCCGGCCGACATCGAGGCGCTGGCCGCCTGGTATTCCTCGCGGCCGGGCTTCGCCGCCGGAGGTGCGCCATGAGGTGGTACGGCAAGCTGTTCGGCTTCATCGCCGGCTGGCTGCTGCTGCGGCATCCGGCCGGTGGCGCGCTCGGCGCGCTGATCGGTCACGCCTTCGACGCCGACTGGTTCCGGCCGAAGAAGTACGACCCCTACAAGGTGCTGGGCCTGACCGAGGACGCCAGCGAGGCCGAGATCGACCGTGCCTACCGCCGCCTGATTACCCAGTACCACCCCGACCGCCTGGGTGGCGTGGCCGAGGACCTGCGCCGCCAGGCGGAGGAGAAGGCCCGCGAGATCAACGCCGCCTACGACGCCATCCGCAAGCTGCGCTCCAAGCCCTGAGGCCGCCATGTCCGACTGCATCATCGCCCCGTCCATCCTTTCGGCGAACTTCGCCCGGCTCGGCGAGGAGGTGGACGCCGTGCTGGCGGCCGGCGCCGACTGGGTGCACTTCGACGTCATGGACAACCACTACGTGCCCAACCTGACCATCGGCCCGATGGTCTGCGAGGCGCTGCGCAAGCATGGCGTGAAGGCGCCCATCGACGTGCACCTGATGGTCAGGCCGGTGGACCGGATCGTGCCGGACTTCGCCAAGGCCGGCGCCACGCTGATCAGCTTTCACCCGGAGGCCAGCGAGCATGTGCACCGGACCATCCAGCTGATCAGGTCGCAGGGTTGCCAGGCCGGCCTGGTGCTGAACCCGGCCACGCCGGTGGAAGTGCTGGACTGGGTGCTGGAAGACCTGGACCTGGTGCTGCTGATGTCGGTGAACCCGGGCTTCGGCGGTCAGGCCTTCATTCCCTCGGCCCTGGACAAGCTGCGCAAGGTGCGCGAACGCATCGACCGCCTGGGCAAGCCGATCCGCCTGGAGATCGACGGCGGCGTGAAGGCGGAGAACATCCGCGAAATCGCCGCCGCCGGCGCCGACACCTTCGTCGCCGGCTCCGCCATCTTTGGCGCCCCCGACTACGCCGCCGTCATCTCCCGCATGCGGGCGGAGGTCGCTGCCGCTCGTGGGAAGTGATTCTTTGACGCGGATTGACGCGGCAAGAACCTCTCCTTCAACCGCTTCGAAACTCAGGACGTAGCGCAGGGGCCCGCGCGGGGTGGTCGCGTCGAAGGGCCAGCAGGTGACGAGGATGAGGTGGTGGCCCGGGGTGTTGGGGTCGAGGCGGGTTTCGCGGGCGTCGGCGATCCGGGTGGAGGCGAGGCGGTAGCGGCGCAGGCCGGCGGTCGTTTCCAGTTCGACTTCGTCGCCGGGTTGCAGGTGGCGCAGCCAGGCGAAGTGGGTGTCGCGGTGGCCGCTGATGATGGTGGCGCCGTGGCCGCTGCCCGGCGCGGCGCTGGCCGCCGCCCAGCCGGGGCCGAAGGCGAGGGCGCGGCCGTCGTCGCCGGCCAGCACCACCTGGTCCACGCCCAGCGTCTTCTGCCGCAGCCGCGCCACCGCGTGCGTGTCCGCCCAGGGCCAGGGCCGGCGGGCGCCGCCGTCGGCGCGGTTGGCTTCCCAGGTCGCCTTCAGCAGCAGCTGCGACAGCGCCGCCTTGGCCGGCATCCAGGCCGCGTGCAGGGCCAGCGCCAGCGCCACCAGGCCCAGCCAGCGCCCCAGCCGCCGCCGCAGTGGTGGGACTTCCCTGTCCCGAGGGTGCTTCCGTGATGCGGGATCGCGGAGCGCGCTGGCCGCGCCATCGGGCCGGCGGGGCTGGCCTGCATCGGTGGCGGGCGCGTGCCGCATGAGGCTGCGTCCGTCAGCGCGGCGAACGGCGCGGGGCCGGATCGCGCAGCGGCCGCGGCCGCCGGCGACAGCCGCGCTCCGCGGTGGCGAAGGGCCAGCCCATGTGCCGCAGGGCGATGGCGGTGGACCGTTCGCCGGCATTCGGCGCCGCCTCCGTTGGCGCAGTGGTGAAGGTGTCGCGGTTCTCGATGACCAGGATCATGACGGGGCTCCTCGGGTTCAGGCCGTCGCGTCTTCACGCATCAGGCAGAGCATCACGGTGCAAATCAGGCAGGCGATCAGGCGGGCGGTCATGGTTCAGTTCCTCCGGTGCAGCAGCAGGGCGCCCAGGCCGAGCATCAGCGCCAGCAGCAGTTCGCGCGGCCAGCCGGTGCTGCCCTGGGCCAGGGCCAGCGAGCCCTCGGGCGTGGCATTGGCGATGCGGGTGCTGCCCAGGCTTTCGCCCTCGGGCCGCGCCGGCGTGCGGTCCACGGCCACCAGGCTGGTGTAGCGGCTGACCAGGCGGTGGCGCAGGGCGACTTCGAGGATCTGCGGGCGCAGTTCGTTCTCGTCGCCGCCGCGGCGCAGGCGGTCTTCCAGGTCGTCGATGCGGCCGCGGGCCCACAGCCGCGCCACGCCCGGCGCCGGCACCACCGATTCGGCGCCCAGCGGGATCTGCCGGCTCCAGGGCTGCGGGCCCAGGCCGCGCACGCTCACCACGCCCTGCAGCCGCTCCAGCCGCGCCACCACCTGCAGCGCCTCGCCGCGATAGAGATCGGGGATGCGGCGCGGATAGGCCTCGGCCACGCCCGGCCAGTCGATGTGGATGTCGCGCAGGGCCGGGTGGTCGAGCTTGGCCAGCAGGCCGTCCATGGCCTCGGCCACCTCGTTGACGTTGCGCACCAGCACCTGGCTGCCGCGGCCGAGTTCGGCGGCCTTGCGCAGGAAGTGGCCGTTGGGCGCGCTGCCGATGCCGACCGGGAACAGCCGCGCCTCGCCGCGTTCGTTCTCGATCAGGCGCAGCAGCTCGTCCTCGTTGCCGACCGCGGCGTCGGTGGCCAGCACCACCTGGCGCAGGTAGCCGGTCGGCGCCGTGCCCTGGAAGGCGGCCCGCAGCGCCGGCAGCATCTCGGTGCCGCCATCGGCGCGCAGCGAGCGCACGAAGGCGCGGGCCCGGGCCACCGCCGCCGGCTCGGCCGGCACCGGCTCGGGGAAGAGCAGGTCGAAGGTGTCGTCGAAGCGGATCACGTTGAAGCGATCGCCGGGGCGCAGCCGGGCCAGGGCGCGGTCGGCGGCCTCGATGGCCTGGGCCATGGAGGTGCCGGTCATCGAGCCGGAGTTGTCGATCACCAGGATCAGCTCGCGCGGCAGCGGCGACGTCTCCACCGTCGGCGGCACCAGCATCACCAGGGCGTAGTCCTCGCCGCCGACGCGGTCGCTGAAGACGGCGCTGCGCGGGGCGCGGCTGGGCACGGGCTCCCAGCGCAGTTCGAACTCGCGGTCGCTGGGCTCCACCTCGGCGGCCAGCGTCACCCGGTAGGTGCGGCCCTCGGCCATCACCGTCACCGCGTGCGTGGGGCTGCCGATGGACTGCAGCGGCAGGCCCGGCTCGACGTCGGCCGTCAGGGCCACGGTCGGGGGGAGGGCGCCGTGCGCGGCCTGCGCGCCTGCGGCCATCGGCAGCTGTTCGGGATTGCGCGGGCCGGCCTGGTCGATGTCGCGGCCGGGCAGGTAGCGCGGGGTCAGGGTCAGCGGCAGGTGCAGGGAGAAGACGCCGTCCTGGTAGCGCACCGGCTGCCAGTAGCGCACCTCGATCTCCACTTCCTCGCCGGGACCGATGTTGGCTACGGCGGTACTGAACAGGTTGGGGCGGTTCTGCTCGACCAGGCTGGCACGCTGGCCGACGGCCGCCGCGGCCTCGTAGGTGGCGCGGGCCTGGGCCTTCTCGCGGATCTCGCCCTCGATCAGGCGATCGCCCACGCGCAGGGTGAGGCCGCCGACGGCGGCGTTCTCCGGCAGGGGCAGCAGGTAGCGGCCCTCGCGCCACTGGCTGGCGTCGTTGCGATAGGTCTGCCGCACCGTCACTTCGGCCAGCAGGCCGTGCACCTGCATGTGCACGGTGGTGTCCATGGCCAGGCTGGCGACCCAGCGGTCCTCCTCGCGGACCTGCAGGCCGTAGTCGTCCTCCAGGCCGCCGCTGGCGCCGGCCAGCGGCGCCAGCAGCAGCATCAGCCCGGCCAGCCAGGCCTGCAGCAGCACGCGGGCGGGGCGGCGGAACATGCGGGGTTTGCGGGTGATTCGGTGGCTGTCCATGGCGGCCTCCCTGTGTGTGGGGCCATGACAGCGCCGGCAGCGGCCGGGTCCGGGGCCGGCCGCGGGCAGGACGGCGACGAAATGTGGCAATTCGCGGGCAATCCGTTGCCCCGGCCGGGGGCGCTGGCTAGTCTGGCCGCCATGTCACGCACCGTTGCCATCGTCGAGGACGAACCCGCCATCCGCGACAACTATGCCGAGGCATTGCGTCGGCACGGTTACGCCGTGGAGACCTATGCCAGCCGCGCCGAGGCACGCACCGCCTTCGCGCTGAAGCTGCCGGACCTGGTGATCATCGACGTCGGCCTGGGCGACGAGCCCGAGGGCGGCTTCGACCTGTGCCGGGAACTGCGGGCGCGCTCGGCCAGCCTGCCGATCCTGTTCCTGACCGCGCGTGATTCCGATTTCGACGTGATCTCGGGCCTGCGCCTGGGCGCCGACGATTACCTGAGCAAGGCCACCAGCCTGCCGCAGCTGACCGCGCGCATCCATGCGCTGTTCCGCCGCCTGGACGCGCTGACCGGGCCGGCGGCAGCGCGCGAGCAGGTGTTCCGCCTGCGCGGCCTGAGCCTCGAGGTCGAGCGCATGCGCGTGACCTGGAACGGCGCCGACGTGGCACTGACCGTCACCGAGTTCTGGATGGTGCACGCGATGGTGCGCTACCCGGGCCACGTCAAGAGCCGCGAGCAGCTGATGCGCGAGGCGCAGGTGGTGGTGGACGACGCCACCATCACCTCGCACATCAAGCGCATCCGGCGGAAGTTCCAGGCGCTGGATCCGGCCTTCGACGAGATCGACACAGTGCACGGCGCCGGCTACCGCTGGCGGGCCTGAGATGTCGCTGCGCGCCAAGCTGCTGCTGGTGGCGCTGTCGATCCTGGCCCTGCCCTGGGCCGGCTGGCGCTTCGTGCGCGAGATGGAAAGCCTGCTGCGCCAGGGCCAGGAGCAGGCCCTGCTGGCCTCGGCCGAGGCCATGGCCCGTGGCATCGCCGTGCGGCCCGGGGCGCTGCCGCCGGCCGGGCCGGGCTGGTTCGTGCATGGCCTGGACTACGCGCCGCGCCTGGATGGCCAGGCCGACGACTGGCAGGGCGCGGCCGCCGGCGGCAACCGTTTCGGCGCCGATGGCTGGCTGACGGTCAGCGTGGCGCGCGCCAGCGGCCAGCTCTTCCTGCTGCTGGACGTGGACGATGCCAGCATCCAGCGCGGTGAGGCGCACTGGCCCGGCGACCTGGAATTCGACCGCCTGCGCCTGCGCCTGCGCACGAACAACGGCGAGCACCTGCTGCGCCTGGCCAACAGCGAGCCCGGCCCGCTGAAGGTGGCGGGCGAGGACGGCCTGCCGCCGCCCTTCCGCATCGAGGGCTGGTGGCAGGAGCGCAACGGCGGCTACACGGTGGAGCTGGCGCTGCCGCAGGACATCGGCCTGCAGGCCCTGGGCGTGGAGGCGCGCGACCTCGACGCGGCCGGCCGGCGCCGGCTCGCTGGAAGTCTGGAAGCGGTGGAAGGCGCGCAGGCCATCCAGGCCTGGCCGCTGCACGGCTACGTCGGCGCGCTGGAGCCGGTGCTGCAGGCCCTGGCGCCGCCGGGCATGCGCGCGCGCCTGGCCGACCGCCAGGCCTGGGTGCTGGCGCGGGCTGGCGCCATCGCCGCCGATCCCAGCGAGGAAGACCTGCTGCCCTGGCGGCGTGGCCTGTACCGCGCCCTGCTGTTCCGCGACGTGGACGAGGTCGCCGACGACCGCGGCGACGCCCGCGGCATCGGCCGCGAGGAAGTGCGGCAGGCCATCGACGGCACGCCCGCGGTGGCCTGGCGGCGCGATCCCTACGGCGCCCGCTTGCTGCTTTCCGCCGCGGTGCCCGTGCGGGTGGACGGGCAGGTGCGGGCGGTGCTGCTGCTGGAGCGTTCGAACTCGGAGGTGCTGCTGCTGACCGACCAGGCCTTCTCCGGCCTGCTGGGCGTGAGCCTGCTCGCCCTGGGCATCAGCGGCGGTGCCCTGCTGTGGTACGCCTCGCGCCTGGCCGGCCGCATCCGCCGCCTGCGCGATGCCGCCGAGAAGGCGCTGGACCGCGAGGGCCGGGTCACGCCCTTCCCGCGTGCCACCGCCCGCGACGAGATCGGCGACCTCTCGCGCAGTTTCGCCGGGCTGCTCGACCAGATCTCCGGCTATACCGATTACCTGCGTTCGCTCTCGGGCAAGCTCTCGCACGAGCTGGGCACGCCGCTGGCCATCGTCCGCACTTCGCTGGACAACCTCGACAGCACCGGCCTGCCGGCGGAGGCCCAGCCCTACCTCGGTCGCGCCCGCGACGGCGTCGAGCGCATGGGCAGGCTGGTGCGGACGATGAGCGAGGTGACGCGCATCGAACACGCCATCTCGGTCGCCGAGCCGGAGCGGTTCGACCTGCGCGCGCTGATGGCCGACTGCGCCGAGGCCTACCGCGGCCTGCTGGCGCCGCGCGAATTGCGGCTGGAACTGCCGGAGGAGCCGCTGCCCTTCAGTGGCGCGCCCGAACTGATCGTGCAGGCCCTGGACAAGCTGGTGGACAACGCCCGCGGCTTCTGCCCGGAGGACGGCTGGGTGCGGCTGAGCCTGGCGCGGGAAGGCGAGGGCGCCCGCATCGCCCTGGCCAATCGCGGCCCGCTGCTGCCGGAGACCATGCGCACCCGCCTGTTCGATTCCCTGGTGAGCCTGCGCGAGAAGCCACGCGGCAGCGAGGGCGGCACCCACCTCGGCTTCGGCCTCTACGTGGTCCGCTTGGTGGCCGAGCTGCACCGGGGCCATGCCGAGGCCCGCAACCTGCCTGACGGCGCCGGCGTCGAATTCACCCTCCACATCAAGCCGACGTAAAACCGGGGTCAGAGTAAAGGGTCAGAGTAAAGGGTCAGAGTCATGACTCTGACCCTTTACTCTGACCCCGGTGTTCGCGGGGCCGGCTGTGGGATACTGCGGGCCTACCCGTGGAGGCAACGTGACAAGCGCCGAGGAGTTCCAGCGGCTGGCCGCGGAAGGCCA
>DATGPR010000042.1:0-3018 GCA_035304725.1 Arenimonas sp. | reverse complement strand
GCCGGCGGCGTGGTGATCGCGCCGGCGCCGCTGACCGACTTCTGCCCGCTGTACGCCGACCCGCCGGTGCGCGGCGAGGACGGCGGCCCGCGCTCGGTGGTGACCCAGTTCGACAAGGACGACGTCGAGGCGGTCGGCCTGGTCAAGTTCGACTTCCTCGGCCTGCGCACCCTGACGATCATCGACTGGGCGGTGAAGGCCATCAACGCCCGCCGCCAGGCCGCCGGCGAGGCGCCGCTGGACATCGGCGCGCTGCCGCTGGACGACCCGGACACCTACGCCCTGCTCTCCAAGGGCCAGACCTCGGCGGTGTTCCAGTTCGAATCCCGCGGCATGAAGGATTACATCCGCAAGCTGCAGCCGCAGGTGTTCGAGGACCTGATCGCGCTGGCGGCGCTGTACCGCCCCGGCCCGCTCGGCGCCGGCATGGTGGACGACTTCATCGAGCGCCGGCACGGCCGCGCCGAGGTGGACTATCCGCATCCGCTGCTGGAACCGATCCTGCGTCCGACCTACGGCGTGATCGTCTACCAGGAACAGGTGATGCAGATCGCCCAGGTCATGGCCGGCTACTCGCTGGGCGGCGCCGACCTGCTGCGCCGGGCGATGGGCAAGAAGAAGCCCGAGGAAATGGCCAAGGAGCGCGTCAAGTTCGAGGCCGGCGCCGAACAGCGCGGCATCGACGCGGCCACGGCCAGCCGCATCTTCGACCTGATGGAGAAGTTCGCCGACTACGGCTTCAACAAGTCGCACTCGGCCGCCTACGCCCTGGTCGCCTACCAGACCGCCTGGCTGAAGGCGCACTACCCCGCCGAATTCATGGCCGCGACCCTGTCCTCGGACATGGACAACACCGACAAGGTGGTCGGCTTCCTGGAGGAAGCGCGGGAGATCGGCCTGGAGGTGCTGCCGCCGGACGTGAACTCCTCCGACTACATGTTCGTGGCCCTGGATGCGAGGACCATCCGCTACGGCCTGGGCGCGGTGAAGGGCGTCGGCCGCGGCGCCTGCGAGGCCGTGGTCGAGGCGCGCCGGGCCGGCGGCGAATTCCGCGACCTGCTGGACTTCTGCAAGCGCGTGGACAGCACCCGCCTCAACCGTCGCGTGCTGGAGGCGCTGATCAATGCCGGCGCCCTGGATTCGCTGGGCGCCAACCGGCCCTCGCTGCTGCTGCAACTGCCGGAGGTGCTCAAGGCCACCGAGCAGCTGGCGCGCGAGCGCGCCGCCGGCCAGGCCTCGCTGTTCGGCGGCGCTGGCGACGAGCCGGACATTCGCATCGACCTGCCCGAAGTGCCGGACTGGCCGCTGGAAACCAAGCTGCTGGGCGAGCGCGAGACCCTGGGCCACTACCTCAGCGGCCATCCGGTCGATCCCTGGCGGGCCGAGCTGCAGGCCCTGGTCGGCGTCTCCCTGAACGAGCTGGACGCGCTCTGGAGCGCGAAGAAGGACCGCCGCGGCGAGGCCGCCGTGGTACTGGCCGGCCTGGTCACCGGCGTGCGCCGGCGCGGCGACAGCATGGCCTTCGTCCGCATCGAGGACGGCCGCGGCCAGCTCGAGGTGGCCTTCTTCCGCGATGCCTGCACCGAGTTCGGCCACCTGCTGACCCGCGACCGCATCCTGCTGGTCGAAGGCAACCTGGGCGAGGACCAGTACACCGGCGGCTTCGTGCTGCGGGCCCGGCAGTGCTGGGATTTCCGCCAGCTTTGCAGCGAGCACGCCCGCTGCCTGGCCCTGACCGTCGACCTGCGCGCCCAGGGCGCCTGGGAGCGCCTGCAGAAGGCCCTGGCCGACTACCGCCCCGGCGCCACCCCGCTGCGCCTGGACCTGCTGACCCCGAAGGCCCGGGGCACCCTAAACGTCAACGGCAGCCAGGGCGTGCGCACCGATCCCGAGCTGATCAGCCAGCTGCGGGCCCTGCCCGGGGTCAGCCGGGTCAGCCTGTCCCTGCACCGGCCCTGGGCCCAGGGCGGCTGACCATGGCCCGGCCGGGGCAAGCCCGATAGAATCCCCGGCCCGAGCTTTTGCTCCAATCCGCGGCCGGCCACCCAGGACGCCATGAATCCGAACTTCCTCGATTTCGAACAGCCCATCGCCGAACTGGACGCCAAGATCCAGGAACTGCGCCGGGCCAGCGCCGGTCCCGAGGTCAACATCGAGGCCGAGCTCGAGGGGCTGCAGGAGAAGCTGCGGGCCCGCACCGCCGAGATCTTCCGCAATCTCACCCCCTGGCAGATCTCGCAGCTGGCGCGGCATCCGCAGCGGCCCTACACGAACGACTACATCAAGCTGATGTTCGAGGAGTTCCACGAGCTGGCCGGCGACCGCGCCTTCGCCGACGACGCCGCCATCGTCGGCGGCCTGGCGCGCATGGACGGCCAGCCGGTGATGGTGATCGGCCACCAGAAGGGCCGCGACACCAAGGCGAAGATCCGCCGCAACTTCGGCATGCCGCGCCCCGAGGGTTACCGCAAGGCGCTGCGCCTTATGAAGATGGCCGAGCGCTTCCAGCTGCCGCTGCTGACCTTCATCGACACGCCCGGCGCCTACCCCGGCATCGGCGCCGAGGAGCGCGGCCAGTCCGAGGCCATCGCCCGCAACCTGCTGGAGATGGCCGAGCTGCGCATCCCGGTGATCTGCTCGGTGATCGGCGAAGGCGGCTCCGGCGGCGCCCTGGCCATCGGCGTCGGCGACCGCACGCTGATGCTGGAATACAGCACCTACTCGGTGATATCGCCGGAAGGCTGCGCCTCGATCCTGTGGAAGTCGGCCGACAAGGCCCGCGACGCCGCCGAGGCCCTGGGCCTGACCGCCAAGCGCCTGCTGGAGCACAAGCTGATCGACCGCATCGTGCCGGAGCCGCTGGGCGGCGCCCACCGCGATCCGCAGACCATGGCCGCCACCCTCAAGGCCGCCATCAAGGAAGAGCTGGGCAAGCTGGAAGCCATTCCCACCCAGGAGCTGCTGGAGCAGCGCTACGCCCGCCTGCGCAGCTACGGGGCCTACGAGGCGGCGTGAACG
>DATGPR010000041.1:0-3177 GCA_035304725.1 Arenimonas sp. | reverse complement strand
GATCACGCGGCGGCCCCTTGCGCGGCGGACGCGGGCCGCGGTCCCACGGACTGCCCATCACTTCTTCCCGGACCAGAACCCGGCGTTGCGGATGCCCAGCGCGTCCGGATCGAACACCGGATCAGCACCCAGCTTCTTCTGCCGTTCGTAGTCGCGCAGGGCCTGCAGCGCGGGCTTCTGCAGGATCAGGATGGCGATGATGTTGAGCCAGGCCATCAGGCCGACGCCGATGTCGCCCAGGGTCCAGGCCATGGCGGCGTTGTGGTACGCGCCGAACACCACCATGCCGATGATGCCCAGGCGCAGCAGCAGGGTCGCCAGCGGATGGGTCTTGCGCACGCCGGCCAGGTAGGTGAGGTTGGTCTCGGCCATGTAGTAATAGGCCATGATCGTGGTGAAGGCGAAGAAGAACAGCGCCAGCGCCACGAAGCCCGCGCCCCAGCCGGGCAGCACCGATTCGACCGCCGCCTGGGTGAACTGCGCGCCTTCCGAGGGCTGCACGCCCGGCACGCCGGTGACGATGGCCTGCAGCGTCTCCTTGCCGTCCTCCACCACCACGCGGAAGGTGTTGTACATGCCGGTGGACAGCAGCAGGAAGGCGGTGGAGGTGCACACCAGCATGGTGTCGAAGTAGATGGCGAAGGCCTGCACGTAACCCTGCTTGGCCGGGTGCGAGACCTCGGCCGCCGCGGCCGCGTGCGGGCCGGTGCCCTGGCCTGCCTCGTTGGCGTAGACGCCCCGCTTGACGCCCCAGGCGATGGCCTGGCCGAGGATCGCGCCGAACGCCGCGTGGCCACCGAAGGCGCTGGAGAAGATGTCGGCGAACATCGCCGGCACCTTGTCCGCGTTGACGATCATCACGATGACCGCCATCAGGATGAAGGCCAGCGCCATGAACGGCACCACGACCTCGGCGAAAGTGGCGATGCGCTTGATGCCACCGAAGATGATCAGCCCCAGCAGGAAGGCCACGGCCAGGCCGATCCACAGCTTGAGCATGCCGCTGCCGCCCAGGGCCGCGCAGGTGTCGGCCGTGCCGTTGCACAGCACGCTGCTGGCGCTGTCGGCGATCGCATTGGCCTGCACGCCCGGCAGCAGCAGGCCGGTGGCGACGACCGTGGCCACGGCGAACAGCACCGCGTACCACTTCAGGCCCATCGCCTTTTCGATGTAGTAGGCCGGACCGCCGCGGTAGCGGCCCTCGGCGTCCTTCTCCTTGTAGATCTGGGCCAGGGTGGATTCGACGTAGGAGGTCGAGGCGCCGAGGAAGCCCATCACCCACATCCAGAACACCGCGCCCGGGCCGCCGTAGGCGATCGCGGTGGCCACGCCGGCGATGTTGCCGATGCCCATCCGCCCGGCCATGGAGATGGCCAGGGCCTGGAACGAGGACACGCCGGCATCGGACTTCTGCCCGGTGACGGTCAGCCGGCACATCTCGGCGAATCCACGCACCTGCATCACGCGGGTGCGGAAGGTGAACCACAGGCCGGCACCCAGGCACAGCGCGATCAGCGCATTGCTCCAGATGATGCCGTTAATCCAGGCAAGAAAAGCTTCCACGGGGTTGGGTCTCCGGCCGTCGGGAACGGAATGGGGATGCGCGGCGCATACCGCAGGGTGTGGGGAAAGATAACCGCATACCGCCGCCACGCGCAGTGCCTTCCCGCACATGCGCGTCGCGTGGACCCTGGCTCAGGCCGGCGTGGTCGCGTGCCTGCGACGGAACGGCAGGCGCGGATCCAGCCAGGTAGCCGCGCGCCACAGCCATTCCAGCGGCCCGTACAGGAAGTGCCGGAACCAGAGATGGGCCAATGCCAGCTGCGCGGCGAAGGCGACCAGGCCCCAGGCCACCGCCTGCAGCTGGGTCATGCTGGCGTGCAGGCCCAGCCCGTAGCCGTAGAACACCGGCACGAACACCAGCGACTGGGCGACGTAGAGGCTCAGCGTCATCCGTCCCGCCGGGGCCAGCAGGCCCAGCAGCCGGCGCCCAGGGCCGTGGTACAGGGCGAGGAAGCCGAACAGCAGCACCGCCATCATCGCCAGGTCGAACAGGCTGCCGAGCATGGTCCAGACCCGGTCGCGCGGCATGGTCATGCCTGCGCCGGCCGGCACCAGCCCGGCCAGCGGGTCGCGCAGGTAGTGCAGCGCCACCGCGGCCGCCAGCGACAGCAGCAGCCCGCCGATGCGCATGCGTGCGAACGCCTCCGGCCGGGCGAAGAAGCCGGTCCGGCCCAGCACCATGCCCACCAGGGACAGACCGAGGATCTGGCTCAGGCGCCCGGAGCCGAACATGAAGGACCACTTCTGGCCGTGGCCTTCCACCACGTTGATCCGGATCGTGTCCCACAGGCTGCCGGACAGGTACAGCGGGTTGATGCGGATGTCCCAGTACGCCGGCGGGCGGTTGGCCCACTCCGTCCCGGCCAGTCCGGCCACCGCCTGCACCAGCATCAGCGGCTGCAGCAGCAGGACCACGGCCACCGACAGCAGCACCCGGTTGGAGCGGACGCGGTGGAACGGCAGCAGGAACAGGCCCATCACCGCCAGCACCTCGAGGATGTCGCCGCGGTACCACAGGCCGTGCAGCAGGCCCAGCGCACCCAGCAGCGCCAGTCGCCAGACGAAGCGGGCGCTGAAGTCCTGGCCGCGCCGTTCGCCGCCCTGCATCAGGATGAAGAAGCTGGTGCCGAAGCACAGCGCCATCAGGGCGAAGGCCTTGCCGGCCAGCAGCAGCCACACCGCGTCGTGCACGGCGAGCTGGAATGGATCGGTCACCGGCGCCAGCCAGTAGAGCTCGAACAGTTCCGGCATGTGCACCATGAACAGCCCGAACAGGGCGAAGCCCCTCAGCGCGTCCAGGTTCTCCAGTCGCGCGCCGCCTGCGTTGCCTGCCATTGCCGTCCTCCCCGGGTCCTGCCCATGGTGCCCGGACGGCGGCCGGCGCGGTAGCCGTGGCCAGTCAGTGGCCGGATGCCGCCTCGCCCCACAGCCGGGCGAACCAGTGCAGGTCGTGGAAGCGGCCGTCCTTGCATACCGCGGCGCGGGTCGTGCCCTCGGGCTGGAACCCGTTCTTCGCCAGCACCCGCACGGAAGCCGTGTTGCCGTCGAGGACGAAGGCCTCGACCCGTTGCAGGCCGAAAGCAGGCACGGCCGCGTCGAGGAACGCGCCGACGA
>DATGPR010000040.1:0-10781 GCA_035304725.1 Arenimonas sp. | reverse complement strand
GCCCGCCTGAACCGTTCGGCCCGCAACGTCTTCGTCGCCGACCGCACCCTGCCCGAACTGACCCGGATGCCGGTGGACGCGGCCCTGGAGTTCTTCTCCGGGCTCAGCCTGAGCGGCTGGCGCGGTGAGATCGCCGCCAAGATCGTCAAGGAGATCAGCGAACGCCTGCGCTTCCTGGTGGACGTCGGCCTCGACTACCTGACCCTGGAACGCAAGGCCGACTCGCTGTCAGGCGGCGAGGCCCAACGCATCCGCCTGGCCAGCCAGATCGGCGCCGGCCTGGTCGGCGTCATGTACGTGCTGGACGAGCCCTCGATCGGCCTGCACCAGCGCGACAACGAGCGCCTGCTCGGCACCCTGGTGCGGCTGCGTGATCTCGGCAACACCGTCATCGTGGTCGAACACGACGAGGACGCCATCCGCATGGCCGACCACATCGTCGACATCGGCCCCGGTGCCGGCGTGCACGGCGGTGAGGTGGTGGCCCAGGGCCTGCTGGAGGACATCCTCAAGGCGCCGCGCTCGCTGACCGGCGCCTATCTCTCCGGCAAGCGCCGCATCGAGGTGCCGAAGCAGCGGCACAAGCCCAACCCGAAGATGAGCCTGCGCCTGCTCGGCGCCAGCGGCAACAACCTCAAGGACGTGGACCTGACCATCCCGGCCGGGCTGTTCACCTGCGTCACCGGCGTTTCCGGCTCCGGCAAGTCCACCCTGATCAACGACACCCTGTTCCGCCTGGTCGCCAACGAGCTCAACGGCGCCTCGCACACGCCGGCGCCCTACCGCGAGGTGCAGGGCCTGGAGCTGTTCGACAAGGTGGTGGACATCGACCAGAGCCCGATCGGCCGCACCCCGCGTTCGAATCCGGCCACCTATACCGGCCTGTTCACGCCGCTGCGCGAGCTGTTCGCGCAGGTGCCGGAGGCGCGCGCCCGCGGCTATTCGCCCGGCCGCTTCAGCTTCAACGTCCGCGGCGGCCGCTGCGAGGCCTGCCAGGGCGACGGCCTGATCAAGGTGGAGATGCACTTCCTGCCGGACGTGTACGTGCCCTGCGACGTCTGCGGCGGCAAGCGCTACAACCGCGAGACCCTGGACATCCTCTACAAGGGCCACAGCATCCACGACGTGCTGGAGATGACCGTCGAGGACGCCCTGGGCCTGTTCGAGAACGTGCCGGCCATCGCCCGCAAGCTCGAGACCCTGGTGGACGTGGGCCTGAGCTACATCAGGCTGGGCCAGCCGGCGACCACGCTCTCCGGCGGCGAGGCACAGCGCGTCAAGCTGAGCAAGGAGCTGAGCCGGCGCGACACCGGCCGCACCCTGTACATCCTCGACGAGCCGACCACCGGCCTGCACTTCCACGACATCGAGCACCTGCTGGCCGTGCTGCACCGGCTGCGCGACGAGGGCAATACGGTGGTGGTGATCGAGCACAACCTCGACGTCATCAAGACCGCCGATTGGATCATCGACCTGGGGCCGGAAGGCGGCCACCGTGGCGGCCAGATCATCGCCGAGGGCACGCCGGAGGACCTGGCGGCCCATCCGGCCTCGCATACCGGCCGTTTCCTGGCCCGGCTGCTGGATGAGCCGGCGCCCACGCCGAAGAAGCGCAAGCGGGCCTGATCACAGGCCCGCCGCCATCAGGGCCGCGCGTCGGCGTCCGCCGCGGGCGCCTCGCGCCGCACCGGGAATTCGGCGAACACGCGCCGGCCATCGGCCAGCACCAGGCGGATGCCGGCGCTGTCGCCTTCGGCCAGTGGCCGCAGCGGCTTCATCAGCATCAGGTGCAGGCCGCCGGGCTCGAAGGCCAGCGATTCGCCGGGCGCCAGTACCAGCGAACCGGCCTCGCGCATGCGGCTGATGCCGTCGATCTCCTCGGTGCGATGGATCATCGGCATGCCGAAGTCGCGGCTTTCCACGTCCACCACTTCCACCGCCTCCCCACAGGGATTGCGCAGCACCAGGTAACCGGCCAGCGTGGCGGCGCCGGGCGGCGCGGCGCGCACCCAGGGCTGTTCGATCACCGGCTTGCAGTCCGCGGCAACGGCGGCTGAAGAAAGGGTCAGAAATGCAAACCCCAGGCAAAGGTCCCGTCCGTTCATGGGCCTATAGTAGCCCCGCGCCCCCAAAGGAGTTATGCATGCGCCCCCATCTGCTCGCCTTCGCCACCTCCGTCGCCCTCGGCCTGCCCCTGGCCGCTTCCGCCGCCGAGGCACCACGGCTGACCGTCTACAGCGGTGATTACGAAGCGGTCGCCCGCTCCGGCGGCATGCCCGGCCAGGCCGGCCTGGCCCGCTACGAGGCCGAACTCGGCTTCGACCTGCCGGCCGGCCGTTCCGAGCAGCACCTCGGCGGCCTGCCCAGCTCGCTGGACGCCGGCTCGGTGCTGCTGCGTCCGCGCGGCAACGTCCGCATCGCCGGCCAGCGCTTCGATTTCGCCGTCGCCGGTCAGGACGAGCTGCTGCGCCGGGCCATCGGCCAGCAGGTGACGGTGGAACAGAACCTCGGCGGCAGCCGCCAGACCCACACCGGCACCCTGCTGGCCGCCGGCAATGGCCTGACCCTGCGCCTGCCCGATGGCCGCGTGAAGGTGCTGTCGGAGTACGCCAGCTTCGAGCTGCCCGCCCTGCCCGCCGGCGTGGTCAACGAACCGACCCTGGCCTGGACCCTGGAAAGCCAGCGCGCCGGCCGCCAGCTCTTCGACCTGGCCTACGACACTGCCGGCCTCGGCTGGCGCGCCGAATACCAGGCCGAACTCAGCGGCCAGGGCGCTTCCTGCCGCATGCGCCTGGAAGGCGGCGCCATGGTGGTGAACCGCTCGGGCAGCGATTTCCGCGATGTCGCCCTGACCCTGGTGGCGGGCGAACCCAACCGCGCCTCAGGTCCGGTGGTGGTGGAGATGGCCATGGTCGCGGCGGCGCCGCGGGCCAAGGCCGGCTATGACGCCGCCGCCGGCTCCCGCGTCGCCGGCGAATCGCATGCCTACCGCATTCCCGGCCTGAGCACCCTGGCCGACGGCAGCATCCAGCGCCTGCCCCTGCTCGACGCCGCCGAGGGCATCGCCTGCGAGCGCCGCTACGAAGTCGGCGCGCCCGGCCAGGGCTGGACACCGCCCCAGCCGATCATCGACCGCAGCTTCAATGGCGACGGCGGCGAGCGGCCGGTGATCGCCAGCCTGAGCTTCCGCAACCGCGGCCAGGGCCTGGGCGTGCCGCTGCCGGCCGGCCGCGTCCGCGTCAGCGAGAACGGCGACCTGCTCGGCGAGGCCATGCTCGGCCACACCGCCGCCGGCGAAGAGGTCAGCCTGCAGCTGGGCAATGCCTTCGACCTCAATGCCGAGCGCGAGCGGACCGGCTTTGAGCTCGACCGCGCCGGCCGGCAGATGACCGAGACCGTGCGCTACACCGTGCGCAACGCCAAGCCGGGCGCCGCCACCGTGCGCATCCACGAGGCCATGCCGCGCTGGAGCGAGTGGGAACTGGTGTCCAGCAGCGTGCCGGCGGTGGCCCGCGACGCCCAGTCGGCCAGCTTCGACCTGAAGGTGCCGGCCGGCGGCGAGGCGCAGCTGCAGTACACGGTGCGCTATCGTTGGGCCCCCGACGTTCCGACCAACTGAGCCCATGATCGAACTGCTCCGCCACGGCGACATCCACGAGATCCGGCTGGCCAGGCCGCCGGTCAACGCCCTCGACCCCGGCCTGCTGACCGCCCTGCGCGAGGCCGTCGAGGCGGCGCCCGGCCAGGGCGCGCGCGGCCTGGTCATCTCCGGCGGTCCGAAAGTGTTCTCCGGCGGCATGGACGTGCCGCACCTGCTGACCCTGGACCGTGAGGCGCTGACCGCCGCCTGGTGGGGCTTCTTCCGGACCGCCCGCGCCATCGCCGAGTCGCCGGTTCCCGTGGTCGCCGCCATCGGCGGCCACAGCCCGGCCGGCGGCTGCGTGCTGGCGCTGTGCTGCGATTACCGGGTGATGGCGCGCGGTCCGTTCCGGATCGGCCTGAACGAGGTGCAGGTGGGGCTGGTGGCGCCGGACGCCATCCAGCACCTGATGCGCCGCCTGGTCGGCCCCTACCGCGCCGAGCGCCTGCTGATGGCCGGCGCCCTGGTGGAAGCCGAACAGGCGCAGGCCATCGGCCTGGTGGACGAGCTGGCCGAGCCCGAGCAGGTCGCGGCGCGCGCCCGCGCCTGGCTGCAGGAGCTGCTGGCCCTGCCCTCGGCGCCGATGCTGGCGACCCGCCGCCTGGCCCGCGCCGACCTGGTCGCGGCCCTGGCCGGCTTCAGCGAAGCCGAGCTGGCGGGCTTCATCGACGGCTGGTATTCGCCGGACTGCCAGGCGGCCCTCGCCGCCCTGGTGGCCCGCCTGGGCAAATGAAGCCGGTCCTGCTGCGGAGTGCCTGGCTGTTCGCCCTGGCCTGCCTGCTGGCGGCCTGCGAACGGCCGGTGCCGGAAGACTTCCGCGACTACGTCGGCCACTGGCGCGGCGAAGGCATGCTGATCGTGATCTCGGCCAATGGCCACGGCCATTACGAGCGCATCCGCAACCGCCAGCGCACCTCGGTGGAAGGGCCGGCGCATTCCTTCAGCCGCAACGAATTCCGGATCGGGGTCGGCGCGCTCAGCGCCCGCTTCGAAGTGAACGAAGCGCCGCATCAGGACAGCGACGGCCGCTGGCGCATGACGGTGGACGGGGTGGAACTGACGCGGCTGGACATCGCTCCGGCCGAGCCGGACAACGGCGACGCGATCAGGACCTGAGCGGCTCGCCCGTCTCGATCGGCCGTTCGCGGTCGCTGACCCAGCCGCTCCAGGACGGCGCGTAGACGCGCGCGCCCGGCAGTCCCGCATGCTCCATGGCCAGCAGATGGTGGCAGGCGGTCACACCGGAGCCGCAGTACAGCACCGCCTCCTGCGCCGACCGGCCCTGCAGCAGGGCCTCGAATTCACGACGCAGTTCCGCCGCCGGCTTGAAGCGGCCGTCGGCATCGAGGTTCTGCGCGAAGGGCCGGTTGCGGGCGCCGGGAATGTGGCCGGCGGCCGGGTCCAGCGGTTCCTGCTCGCCGCGGTAGCGCTCCGGCGCACGGGCGTCGATCAGCAGCCAGCCGGCCGGTTCGCGCAACTGCGCCAGCACCTGGTCGGTGCCGACGATCTGACGGGTATCGAATCGGGCCAGGTAACGCGCCGGCGCCGGCGCCTTCGGTTCGCCCTCATCCACCGGTCCGCCTTCGGCCTGCCAACGGGCAAAGCCGCCATCCAGCACCGACACCCGACCGTGGCCGAGCAGGCGCAGCAACCACCAGAAGCGCGCCGCCGCCATGGCGCCGCCGGCATCGTCGTAGGCCACCACCTCGCTGCCCGGGCTGATGCCCAGCCGCGCCAGCGTCGCCAGGAAATCGCCGGTGCGCGGCAGCGGATGCCGGCCCTCGGAGGCCGGCCGCGACAGGTCGCAGAGATCACGGTCCAGATGCGCGTGCACGGCGCCGGGAATGCGCGACTGCCGCCAGGCGCGTTCACCGGCGTCGGGATCGGTCAGCGCGTGCCGGCAATCGACGATCACCAGGCCCGGGCTGCCCAGCCGGTCGCGCAGCGCCCCGACGGAGATCAGCGGACTCACCGCGCCGCCTCCAGGCGCTGGCGCAGGTTCAGCAGCATGGCGGCGGTGGCGCCCCAGATGCGATGGCCGCCGTGGCGGAACTCGAACACGCGGCGCGGCCTGCCCTGGTACTGCATCTCGACCGTGTGCAGGTTGGCCGGGTCGAGCAGGAAGTCCAGCGGCACCTCGAAGGCCTCGGCCACCTCGCCCGGATCCGGGCGCGCGTGGAAGGCATCGTCCACCCGCGCCACCACCGGATAGACATGGAAGCCGGTGATGGTGGCGAAGGGATCCAGGTAACCCTGCGGCCGCGACAGGTCCGGGCCCAGGCCGACTTCCTCGCTGGCCTCGCGCAGCGCGGCCGAAACCGGGTCGCGGTCGTCCGGCTCGATGCGGCCACCGGGGAAGGAGACCTGGCCGGCGTGCAGGCGCAACGCCTCGGTACGGCGGGTCAGCAGGACCTGCAGGCCACGGGCGCGTTCGATCAGGGGAACCAGCACGGCGGCCTGACGCAGGCGGGCACCGGCCGGCAGCAGGCCGTCGAGTTCACGCAGGTTCCAGGGCTCGGCCCCGGGCGGCTCGGCCAGCGGATGCAGGGCGCGGGGAAGGCGTTCCAGCGGGTCGGGACCGCTCACGCCCGCAGCGCCTCCCGGGCCGGCAGCACCGTCTCCATCAGGTGCAGCCTTTCCTCGTCGCCCATCTGCGGCCAGCGGGCGATCTCGGCCACCGTGCGGAAACAGCCTTCGCAGATGCCCTGGGCATCCAGCGAGCACACCCCTACGCAGGGGCTGAGCACGACACGGTAGGCGGGGGGAGTGAACGACATGATGCGAATGCCGCCGCGCCGGGGACGCCGGCGCGGCGGCAGGGACTTACTTGACGCTGACCAGGGTGATGTCGAACACCAGCGCCTGGCTCGGGCCGACCGGCGAACGCGGGTCGTTGCCGAAGGCCTTCTCCGGCGGCAGGAACACTTCCCAGCGGGCGCCCTGCGGCATCAGCACCAGGGCCTCACGCACGCCGGCGATCGGGAACTCGGAGACCTTGAAGGTCACCGGCGCCGGATTCTGCTGGGCGTAGGTGTTGGCGAACTCCTGGCCGGTGGAGACCGAACCGCGGTAGTGGATCTGCACGGTACTGTCGTTGGTCGGCTTGGCGCCCGAACCCGGATCGATCACCCGGTACAGGATGCCGCTGGGCAGCGCCACCACGTTCGGCTTGGAACGGGTGGAGGCCAGGAAGGCGTCCGACTTGGCCTTGTTCTCGCTGGCGACGCGCTCGATCTCGGCGCGGGCCTCGGCGATCATGCGCTGCTGCAGGCCGGCGAGCTGGGCATCCATCTGCGCCTTGGGATAGGCCGGATCCTTCTTGGCGAAACCGTCCTGGACGGCGCGGATGACGGTGTTGATGTCCACATCCACGTTCTGGTTGGCCAGGTCACGGCCCAGGTCATAGCCGATGGCATAGCTCAGGACCGGCTTGTTGACCGGCGGCGGCGCCGGCGGCTGCTGGCCTGCCGGGGCGTTCTGGGCGAGCACGGGGGCGGCGACCAGACCAAGGGCCGCCAGGGTGGCAGCCAACACACGCAACTTCATCAGGAACTCTCCTGTGGTGGATACACGGGGCATACGGGCCCCGAAAGGCCGCGCTAGGATAGCCCCGGCTGGCCTTAACCGCCACTGACACCGGCCGGAGCACACGGCTCGGACCGGGAACGGCGGCTGAAGTTCCCGACAGCGCCGAATCCCCTTCTTAACCAAAGTTTTCCATCCGCTTTCCGGAGCAATCCATGGCATTCACCAACCTCCTCGTCGAGGACCGCGATGGCGTCCGACGCATCACCATCAACCGCCCCGACAAGCTGAACGCACTCAACCGCGCCACCCTGTCCGAGCTGCACGTGGCCTTCCAGGCCGCCGGCGCCGATGACGCGGTGCGGGTGGTGGTGCTGACCGGCGCCGGCCCCAGGGCCTTCGTCGCCGGCGCCGACATCGCCGAGATGAACGGCCTGACGCCGGTCCAGGCGCGCGACTTCTCCCGCCTGGGCCAGAGCCTGATGCAACGGATCGAGACCCTGGGCAAGCCGGTGATCGCCCGCGTCAACGGCTTCGCCCTGGGTGGCGGCCTGGAGCTGGCCATGGCCTGCCACCTGCGCATCGCCGCCGAAACCGCCCGGATGGGCCAGCCGGAGGTGAACCTGGGCCTGATCCCCGGCTTCGGCGGTACCCAGCGCCTGCTGCGGCTCTGCGGCCGCGGCCCGGCCCTGGAGCTGTGCCTGGCCGGCGACCCCATCGACGCCGCCCGCGCCCTGCAACTGGGCCTGGTGACGCGGGTGGTCCCGGCCGAGCAGCTGGACGAGGCCGTGGACGCCCTGGCCGGCAAGCTGGCCCAGGCCGCGCCCCAGGCCCTGCGCGGCGTGCTCGACGCAGTCGTGATCGGCGGCGAGGCCGGCCTGGCCACCGGCCTGGACTACGAGACCCAGGCCTTCGCCCTTGCCTTCTCCACCGAGGACATGAAGGAAGGCACCGGCGCCTTCCTGGAGCGGCGCAAACCGCAGTTCAGCGGCCGCTGAGCCCGAACCCGCGCATGCGCCCGCACCGCTTCCACGGCGGCCTGAAACTGGACGGCCACAAGGCCGAGTCCGCCGCCGGCGGCCTGCACCACGCGGCCATGCCGGAGCAGTTGCGGGTGTCCATGCTCCAGCACGCCGGCTACCCGGCCCGGCCCTGCGTGACCGAGGGCCAGTGGGTACGGCGCGGCCAGCGCCTGGGCGTGGCCGAGCAGGCGCCGGGCGTGGACGTGCATTCGCCCTGCGCCGGCCAGGTGACGGAGCTGCGCGAGGAAGACGTTCCGCAGTGGCCCGGCATGCGCGCCCTGCACGTGCTTATCCGCCCGGAACCGCCGCATGACACCGTGCGGCTGCCGGCCCTCGACTGGAAACAGGCCACGCCGGAGGCACTGCGCGCACGCATCCATGAAGCCGGCCTGGCCGGTCTCGGCGGCGCCGGCTTTCCCACCGCAGGCAAGCTGGCGGCGGGACGCGAGCGGCTGATCCTCAACGGCGCCGAGTGCGAGCCCTGGATCGCCTGCGACGATGCCCTGCTGCGCGCCCACGCTGCGGAAGTGGTGCTGGGCGGCCGCATGCTGGCGCGCGCGGTCGGCGCCGGCCGCATCCAGCTGGCGGTCGAGGACAGCATGCCGGCGGCCCTGGCCGCCTGCCGCGAGGCCATCACCCTGCATGGCGAGGGCGAGGTGGAACTGGTCGTCGTGCCGACCATCTATCCCGAAGGCGGCGAGCGTCAGCTGATCTTCGCCGTGACCGGCCAGGAAGTGCCGCGTGGCGGCCTGCCGCGTGACATCGGCGTGATCGTGCTCAACGTCGCCACCGCCCACGCCGGCTGGCGGGCGGTGGCGCATGGCGAACCGCTGATGGAGCGCATCGTCACCGTCACCGGCGGCGGCGTGGTCCGTCCCGGCAACTACGTGGTGCCCACCGGCATGACCGTGGCGCAGCTGGTGCACCAGGCCGGCGGCTATACGCCGGACGCGGCCCGGCTGCTCCTGGGCGGGCCGATGATGGGCATCGCCCTGCCCCACGACGACGTGCCCCTGGGCAAGACCCACAACTGCGTGCTGGTGCTGTCGGCGGCGCAGTTGCCGGAGGCCGGGCCGGAGATGCCCTGCATCCGCTGTGGCGACTGCGCCAGCGTGTGCCCGTCGCGGCTGCTGCCGCAGATGCTGCTGCGGCAGGTGCGCGGCCAGCAGTACGAGGCTGCTGCCGAGCAGGGCCTGCCCGACTGCATCGAATGCGGCTGCTGCGACCTGGTCTGCCCCAGCCACATCCCGCTGACCGCGCATTTCCGCCATGGCAAGGCGGAGCTGCGCCGGCGCGCCGACGAGGCCGAGGCCGCGGCCGCCGCCCGCGAACGCTACGAGGCCCGCGGCCAGCGCCTGGCCCGCGAGGCGGCAGAACGCGAGGCCCGGCTGGCGGCGCGCAAGGCCGCCACCAGTGCCGATGCCGTCGCCGCCGCCATCGAACGCGCCCGCGCCCGCAAGGCCGGCAAGGGCGAAGGAGGCGAAGCGTGAGGCGCTTCGACACCGCCCCTGCCCCGCACATGCCACCGCGCCGCGACGTGCGCACGGTGATGGGGCTGGTGTTGCTGGCGCTGTTGCCGGGCGTGCTGGCGCACGGCTGGTTCTTCGGTCCGGGCATCGCCTTCCAGATCGTGCTCGCCACCGCCTTCGCGTTGGGCTTCGAAGCGCTGGCGCTGTGGTTGCGTGGCAAGCCGCTGAACACCTTCCTGGGCGACCTGAGCGCGCCGCTGACGGCGGTGCTGTTCGCGCTCTGCGTGCCGCCGCTGGCGCCGTGGTGGCTGGCGGCGATCGGCATGGCGGCGGCCATCCTGCTGGCCAAGCACCTGTACGGCGGTCTAGGCCACAACCTGTTCAACCCGGCCATGGTCGGCGTGGCGGTGGTGATCCTCTGCTTCCCGCGCGAGTTCACCCAGTGGCTGCCGCCGCGCGGACTGGAGGGCGCGGTACCGCCCGGCTTCGGCGACAGCCTGCGCGCCGTGCTCACCGGCGAACTGCCGCCGCCCTGGCGCTGGGACAGCCTGGCGCAGGCGACGCCGCTGGATACGGTGCGGACGCTGGCGCAGCAGGGCCAGACGCTGTCGGAGATCCGCGAACATTCGCTGTTCGGCGACTTCGGCGGTCGCGGCTGGGAGTGGATCGCCAACTTCTACGCCATCGGCGGCCTGTTCCTGCTGTGGAAGCGGATCATTCCCTGGCAGGTGCCGGTGGCGACCCTGGGCACGGTGATCCTGCTGAGCCTGCCGTTCTGGGCCATGGACCCCGACCTGCATCCCTTCCCGCTGCAGCACGTGTTCTCCGGCGGCCTGGTGCTGGCGGCCTTCTTCATCGCCACCGATCCGGTGACCGGCTGCACCACCCCGCGCGGGCGGCTGATCTTCGGGGCAGGCGTGGCGGTGCTGACCCTGGCGATCCGGCGCTGGGGCGGCTACCCGGACGGCGTCGCCTTCGCCGTGCTGCTGATGAACTGCGTGGCGCCCTGGCTGGACCTGCACACCCGGCCGCGCATCCTCGGCGAGAAGCGGCCATGAGGGGGATCGCGCACAACGCCGTGCATGCGGCCCTGCGCCTGGGCGTCGTCGCCCTGGCGGCGGTGGC
>DATGPR010000039.1:0-3259 GCA_035304725.1 Arenimonas sp. | reverse complement strand
CGCGCTCATCCGCGTCAATCCGCGTCCAAAAACCCCACAAGCGCATCCGCCATCTCCCCCGGCCGTTCCATCGGCGGCATGTGCCCGCAACCGGTGAGGATGAGCGTGCGGGAATCGCGCAGGCCGGCGGCGTAGGTGGCGGCGGCGCTGGGATCGATCACCCGGTCGCGATCGCACCAGAGCAGAAGGACCGGCGCCTGGATGTCGGGAAGCAGCGACTCCAGCAGCAACGACTCCGGCCCCCGGCCGATCGCATCGAGCACCTTCGCCTCGAAATCGACATCGGCCTGCCGCTGCCTCGCCATCGCCTCGTCGAAAGGCCACGGCACCCGCGGCGGATCTTCGAAGACCAGCTCGAGGAAACGGTGTACGCCGGCACGGTCGGTGACCACGAAGGGATTGTCGCCGGCCAGCACCGCCGTGGCGAAGCCGTTTTCCTCGAAGGTCACACCGGCCGCCGAGACCAGTGCCAGGCGCCGCAGCGTGTCCGGATGGCGCGCGGCGAGCAGGCCACTGACCTGGCCGCCCATGGAATGCCCCACCACCAGATCGGGCGGCGCCGGCAAGGTGGCGATGAACTCCGCCAGGCGGTCCGCCTGTGCCACCGGACCGTAATCGGCATCGGCGCGGCGCTCGCTGTCGCCCCAGCCCGGCAGGTCGACCGCGAGCACGTGCCAGTCCTTCGGCAACTCGGGCATCAGCATCAGCCAGTTTTCCTTGCTGCCGGCGAAGCCATGCACCAGCAGCACGGTCGGGCCGCTGCCAGGCTGGCCGGATTCGAGCACTGACCAGCGATGGCCGGCAGCCTGCACCTGCACAAGCCCTGCGCCGGCCAGCCAGCGCTGGCGGGCGAACTCGGCGCGCAGCAGGGTTTCCGGCGAGGCCCAGGCCAGCAGCAAGAGGCCGGCCAGCAGCACCGCCACGGCCGCCAGGACGACGCGCAGGCGCCGGCGGCGCGGGCGGCCCATGGCTTATTCCGTCTGGTCGCCGGCCTGCTGCGCCACCCTGGCCTTGGCCAGCAGCGCTTCCACCGTGGCGGTGGTGATCGGGTGGTAGCCCGGGCGCGCCATGCGGAAGACCTGCTCGGCGAAGGCCAGGCCGTCCGGCGTGGCCACCAGCGCCTCGTAGGTCGGCATGATCAGCTTGCGCCGGCCGATCTTGCGCAGGAACAGCGACATCGCCGGCCGCGCCTCGAAGTAGCGGCTGCGCTCGCTGAGCGGATACCAGCGCTGGGCCAACTCGCCATTGGCGGTGCCGGTGAAGCGGAAGGCCTGGTCGAGTTCGACCATCTGCTCGCCCGACAGCTCCGACGGCAGGCCCTCGAGGAAGTACACCCATTCCTGGGTGGTCCAGGCAGCGGTGTCGAGGTCGCGGGCAGTGCTGCGCTGGTCGAGCCAGCGCTGGCGGGCGGCGTCCACGGCAGCCAGGCGCGGCGATTCGATGCGCGGGGCGAACTCGGGAATGCCGGGCGAGGTCATCCAGGCCATCACCTCCTCCTCGCTCACCCGGTCCGGATGCGCGGCCATCAGCCGCTCGCGCAGGAAGTCGAGGAACTGCTCGCTGGTGGCGCTCTGGAAGGCGTGTTCGTCGAACCAGGCGCGCAGGAAGGGATCGAAGGCCTCGCGGCCGAAGCGCTGCTCGAGGAACTGCAGGAACCAGGCGCCCTTGTCATAGGCCACCGCCCCCAGCGCATCCTCAGGGTCGCTGCCGCTGCGGGCCGGCAGCATCAGCACCTGCTGCGCCTCCGGCACCTGCTTCATTTCCTCGAGCAGGCCGTTGCGGGAGTTCACGAACTCCATGTCGGCCCGCTCCTTGCCGTACAGGGCCTCGACGATGCGGTTCTCGACGTAGCTGGTGAAACCTTCGTTGAGCCACATGTCCTTCCAGGTGGCATTGGTCACCAGGTTGCCCGACCAGGAATGCGCCAGCTCGTGCGCGATCAGCGCCACCAGCGACTTGTCGCCGGCGATCACCGTCGGGGTGATGAAGCTCAGTCGCGGGTTCTCCATGCCGCCGAAGGGGAAGGACGGCGGCAGGATCAGCAGGTCGTAGCGCTCCCAGCGATAGGGGCCGTACAGCGACTCGGTCACCTGGATCATCTTCTCGGTGTCCTCGAACTCGCGGACCGCGGCATCCACGGTCTGCGGTTCGGCCCAGACGCCGGCGCGTTCGGAGATCGGCTTGAACACCAGGTCGCCGGCGGCGATCGCCAGCAGATAGGAGGGGATGGGCTGCGGCATGCGGAAGCTGTAGTCGCCATCACGCTCGGCCGCCGGGTCGTTGTCGGCGCTCATCAGCACCATCACGTCCGGACGGGTGCGGATGCGGGCGCTGTAGGTGAAGCGCACCGAGGGCGTGTCCTGCAGCGGCACCCAGCTGCGGGCGTGGATGGCCTGCGACTGGCTGAACATGAAGGGCAGCTGCCGGCCGGCGGTCATGGTCGGCGCCAGCCACTGCAGGCCGGAGGCCTCCGGCGAGGTGGCGTAGACCACGCGCACCTGCTCGTACTGCTTGCGCATGCTGATGGTCAGCTTGCTGCCGAAGCGCTCGTCGCGCGGCGCCAGCTCGAAGTCCAGGGCGCGCCAGCGGCCGTCGCCGTTGCGGCCGCTGACCTTGTCGATGCGCAGGTCGCGGGTGTCCAGCACCAGTTCGCGCGCATCCGGGTCCTGCCAGGCCAGGCTCAGCACCGCCTCGCCGGCGAGCTGGCGCTGGTCGAAGTCCAGGCGCAGGTCCAGGGCCAGGTCGGTGATCCGGACCTTGTCGGGCTGGGCGTAGGAGTGCTCATCCGTACGGCGGTCCTGGCCAAGGGCAGGCATGGCCGCCAGCAGGAGGGCGAACAGGAAGGCGAAACGGCGCATGGCGGTATCCGGGAAGGGGTTCGGGGCTCCGGCGATTCTAGCCCACCGCCGGCCCACCCGGCCCTTGCCGATATGACCTGAAGCAAGGCCGAGACCCCCGGCCAGGCCCATACTGGCGCGATACCCAGGGGGAATCCGATGGACACGCCGGACCTGCACGACCAACCCGCCCTCCTCACCAGCCAGGACAGCCTGGCCCACTGGCTGCAGGCCATGTCGGGCGGCAACCACTGGAACAAGCCCACCGACCGCCCGAGCCTGGACGACTGGCTGGCCCAGGGCGACGACGTCGACCCCGCCCACCACCGGCGCGCCCGTGAACTGGGGGTGCCGCTGGCACGCCTGGCCGGACTGGAGCCCGAAGCCGCCGCCACCGGCCTGATCCGGCCGGACGTGGCCCG
>DATGPR010000038.1:0-7006 GCA_035304725.1 Arenimonas sp. | reverse complement strand
GCGGCCACCGGCTATGCGCTGACGGCGATCATGGTGCGCATCCTGCACCGCACCGACAGCTCGCAGGCGCTGGTGTTCTGGATGATCGCCATGACCGCGGCCCTGGCCGGCCTGCTGGCCTTGCCGGGCTGGGTATCCCTGCAGGGCGGCGACGGCTGGGTGCTGGCGGGTGTCGGCCTGACCGGCTTCCTCGGCCAGGTGGCGATCACCGAGGCCTTCCGCAGCGGCGATGCCTCGGTGGTGGCGCCGTTCGAGTACAGCGCCCTGGCCTGGGGGCTCGGCCTGGACCTGGTGGTCTGGAATACGCTGCCGGATGGCTGGACCTTCGCCGGCGCCGGCATTGTCATCGCCTCCGGCCTCTACCTCATCCACCGCGAGCGCGTGGCGACCGCGCAGGCGCGGGAAGAGGCGGGATCCTGACGCGCACGTCCGCGGAAAAAAAGAACCTTGCGGTATGCTTCGCCGGTCATGATTGGAGGCAGGAAGCGGATGGGGAAGGTGGCTGTCCTGGGGATCGTGGGGCTGGCGGCCCTGATGGCCGCTTGCGCGGGCGAGGAATTGCCGGCGCCGGAGCCGGCCGAGCCCGGTGCGCCGGTGCTGGCCGCGCCGGCCGGCACGGACTGGAGCACCTGCCGTTTCCAGAACCTGCAGCTGCCCGTGCCGGGCCGGTTGTTCGTGGTGGATGCCGGCGCGCCGCTGGATGACAGCGAACCCGGCCGCGAAACCATCCGCCGCGTCGACGTGATGGTGCCGGGCCAGGTGTCGTTGCTGCTGACCGCCTCGCATGCCACCGCCTGGCACGTGCGCGCCTGGCCCGAGACCGAGATCGTCGCCATCTTCGCCAGCGGCCAGGGTGGCCAGCGCATCACCGGCACCGGCCTGGGCGATCACCGCATGGAGCGTTCCCAGGATTTCGGCGACGACTGCGGCCGGCACTGGATGGCGCATGGCCCCGGCCCGGAAACCGACGAGGCGGCCATGAAGGTGTTCGGGCGCAAGCCCGATGCCTATTACCGCATGCGCATCGGCAGCGTCGCGATCGGCAGCACCGAGCCGACGCCGGAACTGCTGTTGGAGGCGCGATGATCCGCCTGGTCGGTTTCGACGGCGACGACACGCTCTGGCACAGCGAAGGCTATTACCGCCAGGCCCAGGCCGAGTTCGAGGCCATCGTCGGCAAGTACGTCGACCTGGCCGATGCCGGGCTGCACGAGCGGCTGCTGCAGATCGAGCGCGGCAATCTCAAGCTGTTCGGCTACGGCGCCAAGGGCATGACCCTGTCGATGATCGAGGCGGCGGTGGCGCTCACGCACGAGAAGATCAGCGCCACCGACCTGCACCGCATCGTCGGCATCGGCAAGGGCGTGCTGGCGCATCCGGTCGAGCTGCTGCCGGGCATCCGCGAGGCCGTCGAGGAAGTGGCGCAGAGCCACCCGGTGGTGCTGATCACCAAGGGCGACCTGTTCCACCAGGAAGCCAAGGTGGCGGCCTCGGGCCTGTCCGACCTGTTCCGGCGCATCGAGATCGTCTCGGAGAAGGACCGCGCCACCTACACGCGCCTGTTCGCCGAGTTCGGCGTACAGCCGGACCGTTTCGTCATGGTCGGCAATTCCCTGCGCTCGGACATCGAGCCGGTGCTGCGTCTGGGCGGCTGGGGCGTGCACATGCCCTACCACGTCACCTGGGCGCATGAGCAGGAGCACGGCGTGACCGAGGCCGATGCCGGCCGCATGGTGCAGGTGGACGGCGCCGCGGAAATTCCCGCCGCGATCGGCGAGCTGCACCAGCGCGCCCTGGACTGGCTGCGCGGCCAGGGCTGAGCGCGGCGAAGCCGCCGCTTCAGTCGGCGGGCGACCAGCCCAGGCCGAGCATCAGCGAGGTGCCGTGCTCGCGCTCGACGATGGGGCTGTCGGAAATCTCGCCGGGATAGCGGCTGTGGCCGATGCGGGCGAACAGCGACCATTGCGGCGCCAGCCGGCGTTCCAGCAGCAGCGAGATCTCCGGCACCAGTGCCGATTCGCCACGGTAGGCCGGGCGGTCGGGCAGGGCCTCGCCGGGGCGCACGCCGTAGTAGTAGTCCACCAGGTCGGCGTCCCGCCAATGCACGGCCAGCGCCGGCAGGAAACCCCAGTTGCCGCGCCGGAAGGGCACGGCCCAGGTCAGGCTGGCCTCGCTGCCGCCGCTGCGGTCCAGCGCGTCGTGCAGCAGGGCCAGTTCGAAGCCGCCGATCGGCGTGCGCCAGGTGCCGGCCAGGCCGAGATCCAGGCTGGGCCGGCGCTCGGCCATGCCGGCCAGGGCCGGCGAGTCCTTGGCCTCGTAGCCGCTGACCCGGGCCTGGGCCAGGCCGGCCAGTTCGAAGCGGTCGCCGTCGACCAGGCGCCAGCCGGCGCGCAGGCCGCGCAGGTAGGCGCGTTCGCCCTCGAAGCGAAGCAGCGGCACCAGCAGCGGGTCGCGGTCGATGTCGACATAGGGATCGGCGCGGTCGATGACCAGGGCGCCGAACGTCCAGCGGGGCGGGCCCTGCTTGGCGTCTTCCTGCTCCTGCGCCGCGGCGGGCAGGGCGGCGAGGCTGGTGGCGGCGATCAGGCAGCTCAGGGCGATGGCGCGCATGGTTCCTCCCGGCAAGAAGCGGGACGCCCTGGCCGCGGGCGTCCCATGCCGGGAAGCCTGAGCGTCCCGCGCGCCGGTCGCAAGCCCCGGGGCGCGGGACGGCCGCTGTCGCTCAGGGCAGGGTGAACTGGATCGGCACCAGGCCGTAGGCGGGCACGGCGCGGCCGTTGCGCTGGGCCGGCTGGAAGCGCCAGCGGTTCAGCACCTGCTCGCGGGCGGCGCGGTCGAGCTCGCGGTGGCCGCTGCTTCGCTCGATCTCCACCGATTGCGGCTGGCCGTACTCGTCCACCAGCACCCGCAGGATGACGGTGCCTTCGTGCCCGGCCCGCAGCGAGGCACGCGGGTAACGCGGGGCAGGCGCGACGGCGTAGGCCAGGGTGACCTGTTCCGGTCCGCCGACCTCGAAGCTCTCGGCGGGCGGTCCGGCTTCCTCGCCGGTTTCGACGAAGATCTCGCCGGTCTCGAAGGTCGGCGTCGCTTCGATCGGCACCGGCGCGATGATCGGCCTGGGCGGCGTGCTGGGCTGGGGCTTGCGTTCCACCGGGACCGGCGTCGGCGGCGGATCCGGCAGCTTGGGCAGTTCCACCGGGCGGATGTCCACCGGCACCACGGTCATTTCCCGCACCGGGCGTTCGGGCGGGGACCAGGTGCTGGGGATCATCAGCACGCCCAGGGCGACGGCGTGCAGGGTGATCACCAGGGCATTGCCGGCGATGCGCTTGCCGTCGATCCCGGCGAACTGGGAGGGGGAGTGGGCGAGGCTTCTGACCATGGGACACCTCCTTCGTGGCGGGCATCTCCATGAACGCGCGAGCAGGCTGAACGGGGTTTGAGCGGCGCGGCTCGTGCCGGCGCCGGGTTCTGGCTAGGATGGAGCGCTCATGATCCGGGTCCCGACATCGCGTCCGCACCGCCTGTTGCCGCTGTTGCTGGCGGCGCTGCTGGCGGCCTGCGGGCCTGCCGACCGGCAGGACGACAGCGGGGATGCGCCCGCCGGGACGGCGGTGCCGGCGGACACCGGTGATTTCGACCGCCAGTGGTTCGGCGTGCTGCCCTGCGCCGACTGCGACGGCATCCAGACCCGCCTGCGCCTGCTGCGCGAGGGCGATGAGCGCCACTTCGAACTGGAGGAGCGCTACCTCGGCGGTGAGCTGGTGCCGAGCTTCAGCCAGCAGGGCACGTGGCAGGAAGGCGGGGAGGCCGGTCACCGCCTCTACGTGCTGGATCCCGACGGCGCCGGCCTGCGCCTGCTCCTGCTGGAGGACGGCAGCCTGGAGCTGCTGGATGCCGAAGGCGCGCCGCAGGGGCCCGCCTATCGGCTGGGGCGGATCTAGCCCCGCGCCCCTGCTTCAGCGGGCGGTGTAACCGCCGTCGATGACCAGCTCGGTGCCGGTGACGAACCTGCTCTCGTCGCTGGCCAGGTAGACCACGCCCCAGGCGATGTCGTCCGGCTCGCCCATGTGGCCCAGCGGGTGCAGCGCGTCCACGTCCTCGCGCCTGCCGCCGCTGGCCTTGAGGTGGTTCTCCACCATCGGCGTCCAGATGTAGCCGGGGTGCACCGAGTTCACCCGGATGCGGTCGGGCGCGTAGATCATCGCGTCGGTCTTGGCCATCAGCCGCACCGCGCCCTTGCTGGCGTGGTAGGCCGGGATGTCCGGCGCGCCGACCAGGCCGTAGATCGAGGACAGGTGGATGATGCTGCCGTGGCCGGCCCGCTTCATGTGCGGGATGGCGTGCTTGCTGCAGAAAAGGACGCCCTTGACGTTCACCGCCTGCACGCGGTCCCACTCCTCCTCGCTGATCTCGTGGGTGAGCTTGACCGAGCCGGAGATGCCGGCGTTGTTCACCAGCACGTGCAGGCCGCCGAAGGTGGCGGCCACGTCATCGATGGCGGCCTTCACCGCCGCTTCGTCGGCCACGTCCACGCGCCAGTAGCGGGCCTGGCCGCCGCGCTCGCGGATGCCGGCGCAGACCGCCTCGCCCTCGGCGTCGTGAAGATCAAAGACGGCGACGGCGGCGCCTTCTTCCGCCAGCCGCTCGGCGCAGGCGCGGCCGATGCCGAGCGCGCCGCCGGTAACGATGCAGACCTTGCCTTTGACCCGGTTCATGGACATGCCTCCCGTGGATATGGAGCGCAGTCTGCGGCCGGGTCGGCCGCGGTGCCTTGACCGAAGTCAGGTCCTGATCCGGCGGTGGGGCGGGGCTCAGCCGCCCCGGATCGGCAGGCCCAGGCTGCGCCGGCCGGGCTCCAGGCCCAGGCCATAGCGCAGGCTTTCGCCGATGCGGGCGGCATGGCCCTGCAGGGTGGCGGCATCGGCCGGGGCCAGCAGCTCGGCCGTGGTCTCGCGCCAGAGCTGCAGCCAGCGGTCGAAGTGGTCGGAACGGATGTCCGGCCGGGCCCGGTGCGCCGCCATGGGATTGCCGCGGTAGCTGCGCGTGCCCAGGGCCACCGAGCTCCAGAACTCGGTCAGCAGCTGCTTGTGCTCGTCCCAGTCGTGCACGGCGTCGTTGAAGACGGGGCCCAGCGATGGGTCGCGCCGGACCTTCTCGTAGAAGGTGTCCACCAGGCGGGCGAGGGCGGCGCGGTCGAGGGTTCCGGAAGCTTGCATGCCGCCATTGTAGGCAGCGCGGCATGTCGGAACCTGAGGTTCGCCTGACCCAGGTCAGGGAAAGAGTGTTGCAGCGGGCCCAGCATGCTTGCCGGGAAGAACCCGGAGCGCGCCATGCAGATCGACTGGAACGACCACGAATCGCACGCCCTGCCGGGCGTGTCCGAGGCCCTGGATGCCGCCGGCGTGGACACCTGCACCGATGGGCCCGGCGGGTACGACCCGGCGGCCGAGGCCAGGCCGGTGGAGGTGCACCGGCGCATCGACGTGGACGCCAACCTGGTCGGCCAGGCCCTGGGCCTGCCGCCACCGGAGGTGCCGGCCATGGTCGAGGACGGCCGCATCGCCACCCTCTGCGAGCGCGGCACCGGCGAGGACGCCGGCCATTTCCGCTTCACCTTCTACTACGGCCGCCGCCGGCTGCGGATCGTCACCGACCACCTGGGCAAGGTGCTGCCGCGCTCGGCCCTGGCGCGCTGATCCGGCGCTCGCGCCAACACCCGGCCGCCCACCCTCCGTCGGGCCGGGGATCAGGGTCGGCATGGCATCCTAGGGCCCATGCATACGACCCCCGACGCCGGCGCTGCCGGCCAGTGGCGCCTGTCGGTCGCCCCGATGATGGACTGGACCGACCGGCACTGCCGCGTCTTCCATCGCCTCCTGGCGCCGCATGCGCGGCTGTACACCGAGATGGTGCACGCGCAGGCGGTGATCCATGGCGACCGCGAGCGGCTGCTGGGTTTCGATGCCGTCGAGCATCCCGTGGCGCTGCAGTTGGGCGGCAGCGATCCGGCGCACCTGGCCGAGGCCACCCGCATCGGCGCCGACTGGGGTTATGACGAGGTCAACCTCAACGTCGGCTGCCCCAGCGACCGCGTCCAGGCCGGCCGCTTCGGCGCCTGCCTGATGAAGGAACCGGCCCTGGTGGCCGATTGCGTCGCCGCCATGATCGCCGCCGCGCCCGCGCAGGTGCCGGTGACGGTGAAATGCCGCCTGGGCGTGGACGAGCAGGAGGACTACGACAGCTTCCGCGCCTTCGTCGACACCGTCGCCGCGGCCGGCTGCCGCCTCTTCGTCGTGCACGCGCGCAAGGCCTGGCTGCAGGGCCTGAGCCCGAAGGAGAACCGCGAGATCCCGCCGCTGCGGCACGAATGGGTGCACCGGCTCAAGCGCGAGCGAGCGGAACTGCAGGTGCTGGTCAACGGCGGCCTGTCCGAGGTGGAGCAGGTGCTGGCGCAACTGCGGCACGTGGACGGCGCCATGATCGGCCGCGCCGCCTACCACGAGCCCTATCGCCTGCACCTGATGGACCGCGCCCTCTTCGAACCGGAGAAGGAACCGGCGCCGCGCGAGGACCTGCTGCTTGCCCTGCGGCCCTACGTCGAGGACTGCCTGGCCCGCGGCACCGCCCTCAAGCACATCAGCCGGCACGTGCTCGGCCTGTTCCATGGCCAGCCCGGTGGCCGCGCCTTCCGCCAGGTGCTCAGCCAGGAAGCGGTGCGGCCCGGCGCCGGCTGGGAGGTCATCGAACGCGCCCTGGAACGCACGCGCCTGCGCGGGGAAGCGGCATGATCACCCGCGACCTTGCCGCCTTCGCCGACCGCTTCCGGCGCACGCCGGCCGACCTGCCGGCCTGTGCGAAGGCGGCCTTCCTGGTCGCGCCCGAAGGCTTCGCCCTGGCCGAGCAGTCGGCCCGCGACAACGCCTACATGGCCATGGACGCGGCCGTGGATCCGCAGCGTGCCCTGGCCCAGCACCGCGCCCTGCAGGCGGCGCTGACGGAGGAA
>DATGPR010000037.1:0-11678 GCA_035304725.1 Arenimonas sp. | reverse complement strand
CAGGCTCTCGGGCTCGTCCGTCTCGCCGTCGCCGAGGAAGCACCAGACCTTGCGGTCGCTCTTGGGCATCAGGCCGCGGGCTTCCATGTACTTGAGGAAGCGCGCCTGGTAGATGGCGCTGATCGGGCCCAGGCCCATGGACACGGTCGGGAACTGCCAGTAGTCCGGCATCAGCCAGGGATGCGGGTAGCTGGAAATACCCTTGCCGTCGACTTCCATGCGGAAGTTGTCCAGCTGGCTTTCGCTGATGCGGCCCTCGAGGAAGCTGCGGGCATAGATGCCCGGCGAGCTGTGGCCCTGGATGTAGACCAGGTCGCCCGGATGCTGCTCGCTGGGCGCGCGCCAGAAGTGGTTGAAGCCGACGTCGTAGAGGGTGGCGCTGGAGGCGAAGCTGGCGATGTGGCCGCCCAGGTCGCCCGGCTTGCGGTTGGCGCGCACCACCATGGCCATGGCGTTCCAGCGGATCAGGCGGCGGATGCGCCATTCCATGGCCGGATCACCGTCGCTCTTGGCCTCCAGGTGCGGCGGGATGGTGTTGACGTACTCGGTGGTCGGATGGAAGGGCAGCGTCGCGCCGGCCCGGCGCGTCAGCTCGGCCATGCGTTCCAGCAGCTGGTGGGCGCGCTCGGGACCGTCGTGGTCCAGCACCGCCTTCAGCGACTCCACCCACTCCCGGGTCTCGGTCGGATCGGGATCGTTTTCAAGTACGTCGTTGAGCCAGTTCATGTCCTTTCCTGGGCCGCGTGGCGGCGCTTCCTTGGCTGGATATTCGAGCCGATGGAGTTTACCCCACCCCGCCCCGGCGGGGCCCGGACCCGGGTCAAGGGCCGGGCAGGTTTCCGTTCGGGCCGGTATGCTGAGGGCACCCCCGGTGCGAGGGCGCAGGAACGTGGTAGCCGATACCGCCGCCAAGCCCGCCCGAAGGCCGCTGCCCTGGCAGCGCAGCCTGCGCACCCGGCTTGCGCTCTGGTCCAGCCTGGCCAGCATCCTGCTGCTGCTTTCGGTCGCCCTGGTGTTCTACGCGGCGCTGCGGGTGGTGCTGGTGCAGCTGGCCCGGGACGAGTTGCGCAGCCTGTCAGAACAGTCCGCCCGTGGCCTGCAGGCCACCCTGGATTCGGTGCAGGTCAGCGGCCGTGCCCTTACCGGCGCGGCGGCGCGCCTGGGCCGGCAGCCGGTGGACCTGACCAACCTGATGAAGGCCACGCTCGATGCCGACCCGGCCATCGCCGGCGTGATGCTGATCATCGAGCCGGGCCGGCTGGAACCGGACGATCCCGGCTTCGACTGGTACATCCGCCGCTACGCTGACGGCATCGTCGAATCCAGCGTGCGCAGCCTGGGCCCGGAGTACGAGGACTACCGGAAGATGCCCTGGTGGATCCGCACCATGACCTCGCCGGGGCCGTGGTGGTCGGAGCCCTACCGCAACGAGGCCACCGCCAACGAGTGGTTCGTCACCTACAACCTGGCCCTGCGCCGCTCCGGTGACCCGCCGGATGCCGAGCCGGTGGGCATGGTCAGCGTCGACGTGCCGGTCTGGCGCCTGCGCGCCGTGCTGGGCGAGGTGCCGGCCGACGGCGAGCTGCGCCCGGCCCTGGTCACGCCCGACGGCACCCTGGCCGTGCACGTCGAACAGGCCCTGGCCATGCAGGCCAAGCTCGAGGACCAGGTGCGCGGCGGCCGCGTCGAACTGGAACCGCTGCTCCGCGGCTGGCGCGAGAAGCGCGCCCTGGAAGTGCACCATCAGGTGCCCAGCGGACCGCAGGCCGGCGACATGCGCTACACCGTGGTGCAGCCGGTCGGCAGCACCGGCTGGGTGTTCGCCCTGAGCGTGGATGAACGCTGGGTGCTGGCCTCGCTCAACCGGGTGACCTTCTGGGGCGTGCTGGCCGGCCTGGTCGGCGTGCTGGTGACGGTGCTGGTGGTGCAGCGCTACTCGCGCCTGATCGCCCGCCCGATCGAGGATCTGACGCAGAGTGCCGACCACTTCGCCCAGGGCGAGTTCGACTACCCGCTGCGCCACGTCGAGCGCCAGGACGAGGTGGGCGTGATGGCGCGCGCGCTCGACGTCGCCCGCGATTCGATCAAGCGGCAGATGGCCGAGATCGCCGAGATGGGCGCGCAGCGGCAACGCATGCAGAGCGAGCTGGACATCGCCCGCGACATCCAGCAGGCCATGCTGCCCATCGGCGACGAGCTGGAGGCCGAGGATGCCCACCTGGAAGTGCACGGCCTGCTGGAAGCGGCGCGCGTGGTCGGCGGCGATTTCTACAACTTCTTCCAGCGCGACGATGCCCTGTGGTTCGTCATCGGCGACGTCTCCGACAAGGGCGTGCCGGCGGCGCTGTTCATGGCCCGGGCCCTGACCGTGCTGGAGGTGGCGGCGCAGCTGGGCGGTTCGCCCAACAAGGCCCTGCTGGAGGCGGCTCGGCACCTGGTCGAGGGCAATGACACTTGCATGTTCGCCACCGTGCTGTGCGGGGTGATCGAGCTGCGCACCGGCATGACCTCCCTGGCCAGCGCCGCGCACGAGCCGCCGGTGCTGCTGCGCGCCGACGGCCGCCGCGAGCTGCTGCCGGTGGCCACCGGGGCGCCGCTGGGGGTGGAGCTGCCGGAGGGCGATTTCCCGGTCTGGCGCGGCCGGCTGCTGCCCGGCGATACGTTGCTGGCCTATACCGATGGCATCACCGAGGCCTTCGACCGTGAGCAGAACGCGTTCGGCACCGACCGCCTGCTGGCCGCCCTCGACCCGGGGCGCAACGCCCGCCAGCAGTGCGAGGCGCTGGTGGCAGCGGTGCGCGAGTTCGCCGGCACGGCCCCGCAATCGGACGACATAACCGTGCTGGCCGTCCGCTTCAAGCGCGATGCCGATACCCAGGAACGCTTCTGCGTGCGCGCCACCCTGCGGCCGCCGCTGCCACCGGAGCCGGTGCGGCAGCTGCTGGCGGAACTGGACCGCGGCCTGGCCGAGCATCGGCTGCCGCGCACGGCGCTGCACGACCTGCACCTGGTGGTCGAGGAAGTGGCCTGCAACATCGTCCACCACGGCGCCGAGGAAGGCCACGAGCCGACGCTGGAACTGCGCGCCACCGTCGACGTGGGCCACCTGGAGCTGGAGTTCCGCGACGACGGCCGGCCCTTCGATCCGCTGTCGGCGCCGCCGCCGGACCTGGATGCCGACATCAACGACCGGCCGATCGGCGGCCTGGGCGTGCACCTGGTCCGGCAGCTGGCCGAGGAACTGGAGTACCGGCGCGAGGACGGCCAGAACGTCCTGCGCATCACCCTGCACATCCCGCCGTCCCCGGAGGAGTAGACGATGAGCCTGAGCATCGAGATGAGTCCCGGCGAGGCCGGCAAGCAGCGCGTCGCCATCGCCGGCCGGCTGGATACGCATACGTATGCCGACCTGGACGCGCAGCTGGCGCCGGTGCTGGCCTCGGACATCCAGTCCCTGGTGCTGGACCTGGCCGGGCTGGAATACATCAGTTCCGCCGGCGTGCGCTCCATCTTCAAGGCCCGCAAGGCCATGGCGGCCCGCGGCGGCAAGGTGGTGGTGGTCAATCCGCAGCCGCAGATCCAGAAGGTCTTCGACGTGGTCAAGGCGGTGCCGATGAACGAGATCTTCTCCTCGGTGGCCGAGGCCGACGCCTACCTGGACGCCATGCAACAAAAGGTTCTGCGCGGCGAGGATGACGAGTGAGGGCGGCCCTGACAGATTATTCCGGCCCCTGTACGCTCCCCCTGCCCTACGCCTGACGAGAGCCCCCTCCCATGCGCAGCCGTACCCTGCTCCCCCTGTTGTTCACCCTGACCGCGCTGTTCTCCGCCCCCGCCGCCGCCCTCGAGTTCGAACTGGGCGCCGGCCCGGTGGACGAGATCGATGGCGAAGGCAGCTGGATCGCCACCGCCGCCTGGCTGACCGAGGAACGCCATCCCTGGGAACTCGCCGTCGGCGCCATCGGCGGCCGTGACCGCGTGCCGGGGGCCTCGACCAGCGAGACCGTGTTCGTCTCGTTCTCCAAGCGCCTGACCTGGAAGGGCTGGTTCGCCCAGGGCGGCATCGCCTATGCCGACAGCGACAACGAAGTGCTGTCCAAGCACTGGCAGTTCCGCACCGCCATCGGTTACGACTTCGGCAAGGTCAGCGTATCCCTGGGCCACCTGTCCAACGGCAACACCGGCGGCCGCAACCGCGGCGAGACCTTCGCCCTGCTGACGTATTCGTTCTGAGCGTCCGGCGGCGGCCGGGCCGGCTCAGCTCCGGCCCAGCAGGAGCAGGCTGCCGTACACCAGCAGCGACACGATGACGTACCAGCGCTCGATCGCCCGCCGGCGATCGGGCCTGTCGCGTCCGCCGAACAGGTCCAGCAGCAACTGCCGCAACAGGAAGGTGTACAGCACGTAGTACAGGAAGGGCACGACGTGCACGTACCAGGGGAAGTCGGCGACCTCCTTGCCGAACACACCCAGCAGCCAGCCGATCTCGGTGTAGATGCCGAAGGTGCCGAGGGCGGCATTGATGAACATCCACTTGACCTCGTCCAGGCCGAAGATGGCCAGGTAGAAGACGAGGTAGACGGTGATGGCGATGCCGCCATGCATGTACAGGAAGCTGACGTCGATGTCGTCAGCGAAGTAGGCCATCAGGAAGCCGGAGCCACCGAACATGCCCATGTGGAACAGGAAGAAGGGGTAAAGGCAGCCCATCGGCGCCCGTTCGCCCTTGCGGTACCGCTTGCCGTTGATGGTCAGGCCCGACTTGAGCTCCATGGCGCCCTCCCCGGCGACCTGGGTCTCGTTGCTTATCCCCTGGCGGCGCGGATCTGTGCGTCCACGGCGGCGATCGCCGTCATGTTCACCACCCGCCGCACCGTCGCCGAGGGCGTCAGCACGTGCGCGGCCGCCGACAGGCCCATCAGGATCGGGCCCAGGCCGACGCCGTCGGTGACATTGCGGGTCAGGTTGTAGGCGGCGTTGGCAGCGTCCAGGTTGGAGAACACCAGCAGGTTGGCGCGGCCGGTCAGGCGCGAGTTCGGGAAGATGCGCTGGCGCGACTCCTCGTTCAGGGCGATGTCGGCATGCATCTCGCCCTCGACCTCCAGGCGCGGGGCGCGCTCGCGCAGGATGGCCAGGGCGTCGCGCATCTTCTGCGCGGCGGTGCTCTCGCTGGAGCCGAAGTTGCTGTGGCTGATCAGCGCCGCCTTCGGGGTGATGCCGAACAGCTTGAGGCGGAAGGCCGCCTGCACCACCGACTCGGCGATCTGCGCCGCGCTCGGCTCCACCTGCACGTGGGTGTCGGTGAAGAAGGTGACACCCTTGTCATTGATGACGGCGCTGAGCGCCGACAGGCCGCGCTCCTCGCTCTCCACGCCGAGGATCTGCCGGACGTACTTGAGCTTGCGCGCATAGCGGCCGACCAGGCCGCAGAGCATGGCGTCGGCCTCGCCGCGGCGGACCATCAGGGCGGCGATCACCACGTCGCGCGAGCGCACCACCGCCTTGGCGGCGGCCGGGGTGATGCCCTTGCGCTCCATGATCTGGTGATAGAGCTGCCAGTAGTCGTTGAAGCGCGGGTCATCGTCGATGTTGGTGACTTCGATGTCCTGGCCGATGCGCAGGCGCAGGCCGAGGCGCTGGATGCGACGCTCGATCACCGCCGGGCGGCCGACCAGGATCGGGAAGGCCAGGCCTTCGTCGACCACGGTCTGCACCGCGCGCAGCACCGTCTCCTCCTCGCCCTCGGCGTAGACCACGCGCTTGCGGTCGGCGCGGGCGCGGTCGAACAGCGGCTTCATCATCAGGCCGGTGCGGAACACCCAGCTGCTGAGGCGGTCGCGGTAGGAATCGATGTCCTCGATCGGGCGGGTGGCGACGCCGGATTCCATGGCGGCGCGCGCCACCGCCGGCGCCACCGACATCAGCAGGCGCGGGTCGAAGGGTCGCGGGATCAGGTAGTCGGGGCCGAAGCGCGGGGTTTCGCCACCGTAGGCGGCGCCGAGGTCGGTCGCCTCGCGCCGGGCCAGCTCGGCGATGGCGTGCACGCAGGCCAGCTTCATCTCCTCGTTGATCGTCGTGGCGCCGACGTCGAGGGCGCCGCGGAAGATGTAGGGGAAGCAGAGCGCGTTGTTGACCTGGTTGGGGTGGTCGCTGCGGCCGGTGGCGATGATGGCGTCCGGGCGCGCCTGGCGGGCCAGGGCCGGATCGATCTCCGGGGTCGGATTGGCCAGGGCGAAGATCACCGGCCGCTCGGCCATGCTCCTGACCATGTCGGCGCTGAGCACATTGCCGGCGGAGACGCCGATGAAGACGTCGGCGCCCTTGACGATGTCGGCCAGCGTGCGCGCCCGGGTATCACGGGCGTAGCGGACGATGCCGTGGTTGGCGCCGCCGGGCTGCAGGTCGGCGCGGCCGCTGTGCAGGACGCCGTCGCGGTCGGAGACCAGGATGTTCTCCGGCTTCACGCCCAGGGCCACCACCATGTCCAGGCAGGCGATGCCGGCGGCACCGGCGCCGCTGACGGCCAGCTTCACTTCCCCGATCTTCTTGCCGACCACCTGCAGGGCGTTGAGCAGGGCGGCGCCGACGATGATGGCGGTGCCGTGCTGGTCGTCGTGGAAGACCGGGATCTTCATCCGCTCGCGCAGCTTGCGCTCGACGACGAAGCACTCGGGGGCCTTGATGTCCTCGAGGTTGATGCCGCCGAAGGTGGGCTCGAGGGCGGCGATGATCTCGACCAGCTTGTCGGGGTCGTTCTCGGCGATTTCCAGGTCGAAGACGTCGATGCCGGCGAACTTCTGGAACAGAACGCCCTTGCCTTCCATCACCGGCTTGCCGGCCAGCGGGCCGATGTTGCCCAGGCCGAGCACGGCGGTGCCGTTGGTGATCACGCCGACGAGGTTGCCGCGGGCGGTGAGCGCGCTGGCCTCGCCCGGGTCGGCGACGATGGCTTCGCAGGCCGCGGCCACGCCCGGCGAGTAGGCCAGGGCCAGGTCGCGCTGGGTGATCAGCGCCTTGGTCGGGGTGACCTTGATCTTTCCGGCCGGCGCCTGCCGGTGGTAGTCGAGGGCGGCCTGCTTGAAATCGTCTTGCTGGTCGGACATGGACGGGGCGGTATTCGCGGCCGGGGCATGGGGCCCGGCAAAGAGGACCGATTGTAGCCGCCCCGCCGGGAAAGGGCCCGACGCGGCCGTATGGCGGTTCGGACTGCGTTATTCTCGGCCCCGACTTCAGGAGTCCCCCGACGCCATGAGTGTCCCGCCCGGCCAAGGCGAACTTCCGCTGGCTAGCACCGGCCCGGACACCTTCCGCTTCGGCGAGTTCGAGCTGAGCCTGGCGCGCCGCCTGCTGCTGCGCGCCGGTGAGCCGGTGGAGCTGCAGCCCAAGGTCTTCGAGTGCATCGCCTTCCTGCTGGTCAATCGCGGGCGGGTGGTGGACAAGGCCGAGCTGCTGGACGCGGTCTGGCCGCGCCAGGTGGTGACCGAGGCGGCCCTGAGCCGCTGCGTGATGAAGGCCCGGCGCGCCCTGGACGACGAGGCCGAGAGCCCGCGGGTGATCCTGACGGTGCATGGCCGCGGCTACCGCTTCATCGCCCCGGTCGAACCGGTGCTGGACCGCCGCGCCCGCGATCGCAGCGGCGCCGACGAGCCGGCCGACGCCGCCGAACCCGAGCCGGCCAGCCCGCCCGCCCCGCCGGCCGAGCCCGCACCCGAGCCCGCCCCGGAGCCGATGTCCACGGCCGCCCGCCTGACCTGGGCCATCGGCCTCCCCCTGGCCCTCCTGGCCGCCCTCCTCGCCGCCCGCGCCCTCTCCTGACCCGGAACCGGGGTCAGACCCCTGACTCTGACCCCGGGGTCGGAGCAAAGGGTCTGACCCCGGGGTTATGTGGTTGATTCTGGATGGGAAATGAATGACCTGGGGGTGGTCATGAAATGGTCATGGGCTGGTTTTTGACGGGTCAAGACCGGCCGGGCCGCGATCCCGAGACTGCGCGCCGCGGAATGTTCCGCGCTGTTTCCGGAGTCGCATCATGTTCGTGTCCGTCCGGCCGCGCCCCGCCCTGGAGCGGCCGTCCCCCCTGTCCCGTCGGCCCATCGTCCTGCGCCGTGCGGCGCTGATCGAACCCGTGGCCGGCGGCCCGGCCCTGGCGGAGGCCGAAACCCTGCTCGCCGAGTTCTGCCGGCGCCTGGCCGACCTGTTCCCCGACGTGCCGGCCCTGGCCCAGGCCTTCCTGGCCCAGCCCGCCTGGTCGCTGGAGCCCGGTCTGGTCGATCCCGAATACCAGCCGCCCGGCGGCTGCCTGCTGCTGGCCCGCAGCAAGGGCGAAGCCGTCGGCCAGCTCGCCCTGCGCGCCCTGCCGCAGCACCCCGGCTGCGCCGAACTGCGTCGCCTCTACGTGCGCGAGGGCCACCGCGGCCGCGGCATCGCCCGCGAGCTGCTCGAACGCGCCATCGGCGAAGCCCGCCGCCTCGGCTACCGCGAGCTGCGCCTGGAAACCAGCCCGCGCATCCCCGACGCCGAACGCCTGTACCGCCAGACCGGCTTCCTGCCGATTCCCGCCTACCGCACCCGCGCCCCCGAGCTGGACCGGCACTACCGGTCCTACGCCCTGCCGCTGCTCTGAACCGGAGAACCCCGATGCCCCGCGTCCTGATCCTGGCTTATGGCCTGCTGAGCTACGCCGTCTTCTTCCTGACCTTCCTCTACGCGCTCGGCTTCATCGGCAACTTCGCCGTGCCGCGGACGATGGATTCGCCGGCGCTGGTGCCGCTGGGCAATGCGCTGCTGGTGAACCTGGGCCTGCTCGGCCTGTTCGCCGTGCAGCACAGCGTGATGGCGCGGCCGGCCTTCAAGCACTGGCTGACCCGCATCATCCCCGAGCCGGCCGAGCGCAGCACCTATGTGCTGATGTCGAGCCTGGCGCTGATCGTGCTGTTCTGGTTCTGGCAGCCGATGGGCGGCCTGGTCTGGGACGTGCAGCATCCGGTCGGCCGCGCCGTGCTCTACGGCCTGTATGGCTTCGGCTGGCTGGTGGTGCTGGTCACCACCTTCCTGATCAACCATTTCGACCTGTTCGGCCTGCGCCAGGTCTGGCTGCACTTCCGCGGCCGGCCCTACACCCAGCTGCCGCTGCGCGCGCCCGGTCCCTACCGGCTGGTGCGCCATCCGCTCTACGTCGGCTGGCTGTTCGCCTTCTGGGCCACGCCGAGCATGAGTGTCGCCCACCTCGTGTTCGCGGTGATGACCACGCTCTACATCCTGGTCGCCATCCGCTTCGAGGAACGCGACCTGGTCGACGCGCTGCCCGGCTACGCCGAGTACCGGGAGCGCGTGCCGATGCTGGTGCCGCGCCTGTTCCGCTGAGGAAGACGATGTTCATCCACCGCAGCATCACCGACACCATCGGCAACACGCCGGTCGTGTCCCTGCGCCGGCTGGCGCCGGGCGGCGGCCTGCACGCCAAGCTCGAATCGGCCAATCCCGGCGGTTCGGTCAAGGACCGCATGGCCCTGGCCATGATCGAGGCGGCCGAACGCAGCGGTGCCCTGCACCCCGGCCAGACCGTGGTCGAGGCCAGCAGCGGCAATGCCGGCATTTCCCTGGCCATGGTCTGCGCCGCCCGCGGCTATCCGCTGGTGATCGTCATGGGCGAGCAATTCAGCGTCGAACGCCGGCGCCTGATGCGCTTCCTCGGCGCCCGCGTGGTGCTGACGCCGGCCCACCTCAAGGGCAGCGGCATGGTGGAAAAGGCGCGCGAGCTGGCCGCCACCCATGGCTGGTTCTGGCCGCGCCAGTTCGAGAACCAGGCCAATGCCGAGGTGCACGAACGGCATACCGGCCCTGAGATCGCCGCCGCCTTCGCCGGCCGCAGGCTCGATTACGTGGTGCTGGGCACCGGCACCGGCGGCAGCCTGCGCGGCATCGGCCACGCCCTGCGCCGGCTGCGTCCGGACGTGCGCCTCGTCGTCGCCGAACCGGACAACGCGCCCCTGCTGTCCGGCGGCCGGCCGCAGCCCGAGCATGGCAGCCATCCGGATTTCCGCCCGCACCCGATGCAGGGCTGGACGCCCGACTTCATCCCCCTGCACACCGCCGCCGCCCTCACCGAGGACCTGGTGCACCGGGTCATGCCGGTCGGCGGCGACCAGGCCCTGGCGACCTCGCGCGACCTGGCGCGGCGCGAAGGCATCCTCGCCGGCATCACCTCCGGCGCCACCGTCGCCGCCGGCCTGCGCCTGCTGGCCGAGGAGCCGGCGGCGGAAGTGCTCTGCCTGCTGCCGGACACCGGCGAGCGCTACCTGAGCACGCCGCTGTTCGACGACATCGGCCAGGACATGGATGCCGGCGAGTGGGAGATCTCCCGCTCCAGCCCGACCGCCCGCTTCGACGCGCCCGGGCGCGGCGCCGCGCCGACGGTGCCGCTGCCGCCGGCTTCCTCGGTGGACGAATCGGTGCTGCGCTGGTTTGAAGGCGTGGTGCGCGACCCGGCGCAACCGGTGGTCGCCTTCACCCTGGCCTGGTGCGAGTTCAGCTGGTCGCTGCGGCGGCTGTTCGAACGCATCGGCCTGCCCTTCCGCGTGGTCGAGCTGGACGCGCCGCCGCTGCGCGAGGCCGGCCTGGACCTGCAGCTGCGGGCGCTGCTGCACATCCGCACCGGCCAGCCGACCCTGCCGCAGGTCTTCGTCGGCGGCCGCTACCTGGGCGGCTGCACCGAGACGATGGCGGCCTTCCGCAACGGCGAACTGGCCCGCCGCGTCGAAGCCACCGGCCTGGATCCCAGCCGCTGGCCCTCCCTGGATCCCGAACAGTTCCTGCCGCGCTGGCGGCAGCACCGCGAGGCCCTCGCATGATCAACATGCCCACTTCCTCCTCCCTCTCGCAGTGGCCGCGCCGGCCCGCCCGCTGGCGGCGCTGGGCGGCGCATCCCGCCCTGCACCGCGTGCTCGGGCACATCGCACCCGAGGCCAGCGGCCGTCTGGCCCAGCACCTGGTGCTCTGGCCCAACACCACCGCGCCGGCGACCTGGGAGCTGCCCGCCCTGCAGATGGCGCAGCCGGTGACCTTCCGCTTCGGCCAGCGCGCCCTGCGCTGGGGCGACAGCGGCCCGGTGGTGCTGGCCATGCACGGCTGGGAAGGCCGGCCCAGCCAGTTCGCGGCACTGCTGCCGGCGCTGCTGGCCGCCGGCCGCCAGGTCATCGCCCCGTACGGGCCCGAGCACCAGCCAGGCCATCGCGGCTTCGCGCACGTGCTGGTCTTCCGCCAGTTCCTGCTGGAGGCGGCGGCGGAGCTGCGCGGCGTGGAATCGGTGATCGGCCATTCCATGGGCGGCGCCGCAGCGCTGCTGGCCCTGCGCGACGGCCTGTCCGCCGAGCGCGTGCTCACCCTGGCGGCACCTTCGGCCCTGGCGCATTCGTTGCTGCGCTCGGCCCGCGGCCTGTCGCTGACGCCGCGGGCACACCGCCGGTTCCGCCGGCTGGTGGACGAACGGGTCGGCCTGCCGGCGCGACAGATCGATGTGGCGCCGCAGGTGGCGGGCTTGCCGGTGCCGGCCATGCTGGTGCACGACCACGACGATGGGGTGGTGCCGGTCAGCGAGGCGCGGCGCCTGCGCGCTGCCCTGCCCAATGCCCGCCTGCTGCTCACCCGTGGCCTGCGCCATGGCCGGGTGCTGACCGACC
>DATGPR010000036.1:0-6720 GCA_035304725.1 Arenimonas sp. | reverse complement strand
GCTGGCCAGCCAGCCCACCAGCGGCCAGCGCGCGATCTCCGCCTTGGCGACGAAGCCCATCATGCGCTGGCTGTGCATCAGCTCGATGTCGATCCAGCTGACGTGGTTGGCCACGAACATCACCGCGCCCGGCAGCGGCGTACCGTAGCGGCGGACGCGAAAACCGAAGATGCGCAGCAGCATGCCCGACCACCAGCGGATTGCCCGGTGATCCAGGCGCTCGCCGCGCAGTTCGATCCTGGCGCTCAGCGGATTGATCAGCAGCAGCGTGGCCGGCAGCGACACCAGCAGGTGCAGCAGCAACAGCGGGATCCGCAGCAGGTAGCGCAACACCCGGCCCATCGGGCCCTCAGCGGCGCACCACGGCGCCGGTCATGCGCGACAGGCAGACCAGCTTGCCGCGCTCGTCCTCGATGCGCACTTCCCAGACCTGGGTGCTGCGGCCGATGTGCACCGGCCGGGCGGTGCCGGTGACGCTGCCTTCGGTGACCGCGCGCAGGTGGTTGGCGTTGATCTCCAGGCCGACCAGCTGCTCGCCCTCGTCCAGGCACAGCCAGCCGGCCATGCTGGCCAGGGTTTCCGCCAGCAGCACCGAGGAGCCGCCGTGCAGCAGGCCGAAGGGCTGCCTGGTGCGCTGGTCCACCGGCATGGTGCCGCGCAGGTAGTCCTCGCCGTGGTCGGTCAGGACGATGCCCAGATGGCCGGGGGCACACCCGGCCAGGTGGGCGTTCAGGGCGGGCAGGCCCGGACGTTTGCGGAAGGGGCCGCCGGCCGTGGCCTCAGCGGACACGGAACATGCCCGGCCGGTAGGCCGTGGTGTAGCCCCTGCGCTGATAGCCGGAGGAATCGCCGTAGCCGCTGCCCAGCTCGCGGTTGCGGCGGCGGTGCATGCGGTCGATCAGCTCGTCGCGGCGGGCCTCCAGCCAGTCGGCGCGGCCGACCTTGGCCGGCTCCAGGCCGCGGCGCTCGGCCTCGTTCTGGCGGAACTCGCAGAACTCGTCGTAGGCGTCCAGTTCGTGGCGCAGCTCGCGCACCGACATCTCGATGGCGATGGCGTCGTCGAAGTAGCCCAGCACCGGCACGTGGTCCGGGACGATGTCGGCCGGGTCGGCGAAGTAGACCAGGGCCGAGAGCACGCGCTGGGCGTCTTCCTCCGGCAGGTGCCAGGCCTCGTCGCGCAGCATGGCGATCATGGCGTCCAGCCGGTCCAGGCGCTGGGCGATGAAATCGGGAACCTCCACCTTCTCCGCGCCTTCCAGCAGCCTGGTGGCGGCGGCGATGATCTCATCGCGGCTCTTGTGGCCGGCGGCTTCCCGGGCCTTCTGCATGGCCTGGGTGAAATGCTCGAGGTCGCGGTCGGAGAGTTCGAACTGGATCGAAAGGGGCATCGGCGTGGGGTCCGGCAGGTCGGTTCGGAGCCCAGCAGCCTAGGCCGGCCCGCCGGGCGCGTCAATCGAGGCCGGACCCGGGCCGGCCGGGTCCGCCCCGGCTCAGAGGATGGGCACCAGGCCGGCGCCGAAGGCGGTCAGGATGCGGGTGTAGATGGACTTCAGGGGCATGTCCACCTCGGGGAAGGCGCCGACGTCCTCGTAGCAGTCGTGGAAGCGCGGATCCGAGGGCGGCATCGGGTTGCAGCCCGGCTTGAGCTCGTAGCTGGTGGCGTAGGGGAAGGGCCAGATGTCGAAGACCGGCAGCTTCTCGCTGATCTTGCCCAGGCTGTAGACCAGGCCGGGCAGGATCGGCGACTTGCGGTGCGCGGCCACCAGCCAGGCGTTCCGCTCGCTCATGTCGCGGCGGATGCTGGCGTGCAGGGCGGCGGCGAACAGCGGGTCGTGCACCACCACCATGGATTCGGTGTTGAGGTTGTCCGAACGCGGGTCGAAGTTGTGGCTGCCGACCACGCCGACCTCGTTGTCGACCACCAGCGACTTCGAATGCAGGCCCACCCGCACGCCGGCCCGCTTCAGCGGCACCGGCCCCGAGGCCGAGCCGGCCGAGCCGGAACCGAACAGCGGCAGCCGGATGGTCTCGTCGGGGCCCAGGGCGCCGGTGGCGGCCACCTGGATCGGCGCGTCCTCGGGATAGGGCTTGAACTCGTGGATGCGGAAGCCCAGCTCTCGCAGGTAGAAGCGCTTGTACTTGTGGCTCATCGCGTACACCGGGAAGGCGTCGGTGGCCGCCAGCGAATTGGTCGACACCCACACCACCGGCGGCTGCTCGCGCTTCTGCAGGGCCTTGAGCATCTTCTTGGCCGGCCGCGAGAACACCAGGTAGGGCGTCTGGATCACCAGCTCCTCGCGCACGCCGGACACCAGCTCGCGCATGGCCCGGGAGGCATCGTCGTCGGGACCGTGCTCGCCGCTGTGCTTGTCCGGCAGGTCGGCGTAGAAGTCCACCCTCCCCACCGGCAGGGTGAACTGCGAGAGCCGCTCCCAGACCGCCTCGCCCTTGCCGGCCGCCTCGTTCATGGCCAGCACCCGCGGCGAACGCTCGCGGTCCGGGTAGAGGTAGCGGTGCCGGATCGGCTCGCCGTGTTCGACCAGGCGCTTGGCCACGTCGCGCAGGCGCTCGGCCGGCACGCTGCGCGGATCGCGCCAGAAGGCCTCGAAGTTGCGGCCCATGGCCGCCACCACCGGCCCGGCCACCAGGATGTCGCGGTCGCGGTAGTTGTAGTTCTCGCCCCAGTCGAAATAGCGGTCCTGGATGTTGCGGCCGCCGGTGATGCCGACCACGCCGTCCACCCGCAGCAGCTTGGTGTGCATGCGGTGGTTGAAGCTGCGGAAGCAGCAGATGATGCCGGCGGCGAACTGCAGCTTCTGCGTCTGCGCCTCGTTGAAGGTCGGGTTGTACAGCCGCAGCTCGAAGTTGGGATGGGCGCCGGCCAGGGCCGCCTGCAGGCCGGGATCGGGCAGGCCGTAGAGCTGGTCCAGCAGCACCCGCACCTTCACGCCGCGGCGGGCGGCCGCCAGCAGTTCCTCCAGCACCAGCAGGCCGGCGTCGTCGGTGTCATAGATGAAGGTCTGCAGCTCGATGCTCTCGCGGGCGGCGCGGATCAGGTGCACGCGCGCCAGCAGGGCGTCCTGGCCGTAGTCCAGCAGGGTCACCCGGTGTTTCGGGGCGCCGGGAGCGGACTCGGCCACGGCCTGGTGGGCCAGTTCGAGCAGGGGCGAGGCGACCGGCTCGCAGGCCTCGCCCTCGCAACCGGGCGCGGCCTGGCGGGCGGTCTCGACGATCTCCGCCGCCTCGCGCGCGACGCGCGGATCAAGCGTGGTGCAGCCCGCGAGGGCCAGCAGGGCGCAGAACGCCAACAGCAACCGGGGGGTCATGGGGTGTCAGGTTGACGCAAACGGACCGTGAAGTCGAAGGCCACCCCGTCCTGTATCCAGAGCCGGTAGGCGGCCATGCCGAATTCTCGCCGACTGATCTCCCCTGAAACATGAAGCGCGCAGCCCGGGCCCGGCGACGGGCAGTCGGCCGGGTCCAGGGCGAAGGCCACCGGCCGCTCCTGGCCGCGCAGGCGCAGGGCGCCGTCGAGGCGGCCGCCGGTGTGCAGCAACTGGCGGTCGAAGGGGGCGGAGACGAAGCGGATGTCCGGGTGGTTCTCCACGTCCAGGAAGTGCTCGGAGCGGGTCATGCGCACCCGCCATTCCGGGCCTTCCAGGCGCAGGCGGCCGGCATCCAGGCGAACGCGCACCACGCAGCGGCCGTCAGGCAGGCCGACCAGCTCGCCCTCGATGTGCTCGAAGCGGCCGCGCACCTGGCCGCCCAGGCGCATCTCCACCACGATCCGGGCGTCGGAGGCGGCCGGGTCCAGGGCGGCGATGCGGGGTTCGGGCGGGGCCGGGGGCTCGGCCTCCGGCGGCGGCGCTTCCGCCGCGGCGGGCGGGTCGGCAGGTGGGGTGCCGCTGGCCTGGCTGGCGGCCAGGCAGGCGCCCAGCAGCAGCGCCCTCACCGCCTCAGGGGGACCAGAACGCCGCCAGCCGGGCAATGCCGGGCTCCATGGCCAGGTCTTCGGGCAGGGACAGCACGGCCACGGCGCCGGCCGGCATGCCGCGGAAGCTGCCCGAGCGGCCCGAGCAGAGCAGGGCGACCAGCTGCTCCAGGCCGGGGTTGTGGCCGATCAGCAGGATGCGGCCGAGTTCGCGATGCTCGTCGGCGACCTGGATCAGGCGGCCGGGCGTGGCGTCGTAGATGCGCGGCTCCTGGCGCAGCTCGGCGTAGCCCAGCAGTTCCAGCACGGCTTCGCAGGTCTCGCGGGTGCGCCGGGCCGGCGAGCACAGCACCCGGTCGGGCAGGAAGCCCTGTTCCAGCAGCCAGCGGCCGGCGGATTCGGCCTCGGCCTGGCCCTGAAGGGACAGCGGCCGGTCGAGGTCGTCCTGGCCCGGGGCGGCGGGCTCGGCGTGGGCGTGGCGCAGCAGGATGAGTTCGCGCATCGGGTCGGCTCAGGGCGCCTTGCGCAGCCACTTCAGCAGCGGCGCCCAGTCTTCCTGGTGGGAGCGGATCTGTTCGGAGTGGTAGTCGAACAGCGAGCGGCCCAGGGCAGCCATCAGCACGTAGGCCTGGGTATCGCGCAGCTGCGCCACCAGCGGATAGGGCCAGGCCCTGAGCTGCTCCAGGGCCTGCTGGCTGTTGCTGGTCCAGGGCTTGAGGCGGTTGGCGACGATGCCGACCGGCAGCTTGCCCTTGCGCACCCGGGTGTGGGTGGCCAGGGAGTTCAGGAAGGGCACGGTGGCCTCGAGGTCGATCATCGAGGGCAGCACCGGCACGACGACGGCGTTGGCGATGGCCAGGTAGTCGTCCAGTTCCTTGGCCATGGCGCCGGCGGGGGCATCCACGACCAGGATGTCGATGCCGCTGGGCAGGTGGTTCTGCCAGTTGCGCTTGCAGCCATCGAGGGGCAGCACGGCGCTGTCGAGGCCGGCCCGCTTCTGGCACCAGTGGGTGGAGGACTGCTGCCTGTCCGCGTCCAGGATGGCGGTGGCTTTGCCGCCAACCGCGTAGTGCGCGGCCAGGTTGGTGGCGACCGTGCTCTTGCCGGCGCCCCCCTTCGAACTGGCGACCAGGATCGTGCGCATGCCGGGCCTCCGCGATGGGATGAGCCGCCAGCCTACCACCACCGCCCCCGAAACCCACCGGGGTCAGAGTAAAGGGTCAGAGTCCGGGGTCTGACCCCGGGGGTGGTGGGGTTGGCATATCCTTTGCCGCCTCGACGGGGAGATGTTGATGAGCGAACTGCAGGACCTGACCTCGCTGGTGCGGGCCAACACCGCGCTGGTGGTGATCGAGACGCCGGACGAGGGCCGGGTGGTGGACCTGTTCCGCCACCTGCTGCTGAACGTCTGGCGGCCGCTGTACCGCTGGGCGATCACCGAGGGCCTGCGCCGGGTCGACCTGGACGGCGAGGACGAGCCGCTGGCGCCGCCGGACGCCACCGCCACCCTGCACGCCATCCGCGGCCTGCCCCAGCGCAGCATCTGCCTGCTGCTGGATTTCCACCCCTACCTCGGCTACGCCACCACCCAGCGCCTGCTGCGCGAGATCATCCTGCGCCGCGGCTGCCAGGAACACACCATCGTGATGGTCGGCACCCAGATCGAGTTGCCGCCCGACCTGGAACACCACGCCGTGCGCTTCTCCCTGCGCCTGCCGGACGAGAAGGCACTGCTGAAGATGGTGCGGGACGAGGCCGCGCTGTACATGCGCGAGCACGGCGGCAAGCGGGTGGAAGTGGACCAGGATGCGCTCAAGGCGATCGTGCGCAACCTGCGTGGCCTGTCGCTGACCGAGGCGCGGCGGCTGGCACGGCATGTGATCTTCGCCGACGGCGCCATCCACGCCGGCGACCTGCCGGAGTTGGCCAAGCTGAAGTTCGAGCTGCTCAACCGCAGCGGCCACCTGCACTTCGAGTACGACACCGCCCGGTTCAACGAGGTCGCCGGCCTGAGCCGGCTCAAGGCCTGGGTGCGGCAGCGGCGCGCGGCCTTCACCGCCGATTCGCTGCCGCCGGGGCTGGACCCGCCCAAGGGCATCCTGCTGCTGGGCGTGCAGGGCTGCGGCAAGTCGCTGGCGGCCAAGGCGGTGGCCGGCGGTTTCCAGGTGCCGCTGGTGCGGCTGGATTTCGGCACGCTCTACAACAAGTACCACGGCGAAACCGAGAAGAACCTGCGCGAGGCCCTGGCCTCGGCCGAGCAGCTGGCGCCCTGCGTGCTGTGGATCGACGAGCTGGAGAAGGGCCTGGCGGCGTCCGGCAGCAGCGAAGACGGCGGCGTCTCACGGCGCGTGCTGGGCTACTTCCTGACCTGGATGGCCGAGCGCAAGTCCAAGGTGTTCCTGGTGGCCACGGCCAATGCCGTGCACGACCTGCCACCGGAGCTGCTGCGCAAGGGCCGCTTCGACGAGATCTTCTTCGTCGACCTGCCCGACCACGGCGCCCGCGCGGAGATCTTCCGCCTGCACCTGGAGAAGCGGCAGGTGGCCTGGGAGGAGTTCTCCCTGGACACGCTGGCGGAGGCGGCCGATGGCTTCTCCGGCGCCGAGATCGAGCAGGCCATCGTCGGCGCGCTGTACTCCGCCCATGCCGACGGCGTGCCGGTGGACGAGGCGCGGCTGCTGGAGGAAATCCGCGGCACCCGGCCACTGAGCGTGCTGATGGCCGAACAGGTGCAGGCCCTGCGCGCCTGGGCCCTCCCCCGCACCGTCCCCGCCGACTGATCCGACCCT
>DATGPR010000035.1:0-3591 GCA_035304725.1 Arenimonas sp. | reverse complement strand
GTCTCGGCCAGGCTGGCGGCGTCCAGATGGAAGGAATAGGCGTCCTTCATCAGGAACTCGCGCGCGCGCATCACGCCGAAGCGCGGGCGGATCTCGTCACGGAACTTGGTCTGGATCTGGTAGAAGTTGACCGGCAGCTGCCTGTACGAGCGCAGTTCGTTGCGGGCGAAGTCGGTGATGACTTCCTCATGGGTCGGGCCGTAGCAGAACTCGCCGTCCTTGCGGTCCTTGATCTTCAGCAGCTGGCCGCCGAACTTCTGCCAGCGCCCGGTTTCCTCCCACAGCTCGCGCGGCTGGATCGAGGGCATCAGCATCTCGATGGCGCCGGCCCGGTCCATCTCCTCGCGCACGATGGCCTCGACCTTACGCAGCACCCGCAGGCCCAGCGGCGTCCAGGTGTAGATGCCGGCGGCGAGCTTGCGGATCATGCCGGCGCGCAGCATCAGCTGATGGCTGACGATCTCGGCGTCGGCGGGGGTTTCCTTGCTGGTGTGCAGGTGGAAGCGGGACAGGCGCATCGGCAGGCCAGGCGCGGGGACAGGGCCGGCCATTGTACCGGCGCCGGCGCGGCCGTCATGCCCCGGCGGCGCGGAAGCGCCCGGCCCAGGACGGGAAAGGGCCCCCCAGGGGCCCCGATGACGGTGTCGCAGGGAGGGCCCGACCTGGCGCCGGGCCCCGAGGGCTCAGGATCCGGGCTGCTCGCCGCAGTAGGCCTGCATCTGCCGGCGGGCGATGTCGGTCTCGGCGGCGCGCTCCTCCGGCGTGTATTCCTCCATCACGCCGTCGCCGTCCTTGTCGCGCTGCAGGCGCTTGTCCGAGCTGAGCAGCTCGTAATTGGCGCGGGCCTTCTCGCAGGCCAGCTCGACCGGGGACTTGGCCGGGGCCTGCTCGCCCTCGACCGGGGCCCCGCCGGTGTCGCCGGCGACCTCGCGGGCCTGCGAGCCCTCCAGCTCGGTCTGGGAATAGACGTTCACGCCGTCCTCGGACGTGGTCTTGTACACCGTGACCTTGTCCTCGGCCGCCAGCAGGGCGGGCACCAGGGCCAGGGCCAGGGCGGAAATCAGGACATTGCGCTTCATGGTGACGCTCCGGACAACGGGAGCCCCGTGATACCACCAGCCCCCCGCCCCCGCAAGGCGGAGGCTGCGGGCCCGGCCCGGGAGCCGCTACACTTCGGCCATGCAGCCCAATGACGACCAGCACGCCGTGCGCAGCCGCGGCATCTACCTGCTTCCCAACCTGCTGACCACGGGCGGGCTGTTCGCCGGCTTCTACGCCATCCTGGCGGCGGCCAGCGGCCATTTCGAGAACGCCTGCATCGCCGTCTTCGTGGCGGCGCTGTTCGACGGTGTCGACGGCCGGGTGGCGCGCATGACCGGCACCACCAGCGAATTCGGCGTCCAGTACGACTCCCTGGCCGACCTGGTCAGCTTCGGCATGGCGCCCTCGCTGGTGATGTACCACTGGGCCCTGTCCGGATTCCGCGCCGACGGCTCGGTGCTGTCCAAGGTCGGCTGGGCGGCCGCCTTCCTGTACGCGGCCTGCGCGGCCCTGCGCCTGGCCCGCTTCAACACCCAGGTCGGGGCGGTGGACAAGCGCTGGTTCATCGGCCTGGCCAGCCCGGCGGCGGCGGCCCTGGTGGTGTCCTTCGTCTGGGCCATGAACAGCTTCGGCTACGCCGGCCAGGCCCTGCGCTGGGAGGCGCTGGTGGTGACGGTGGCGGCCGGCCTGCTGATGGTCAGCCGGATCCGCTACTTCAGCTTCAAGGGATTCCCCAAGGGCGACCGCGTGCCTTTCTTCGTGATGGCGCTGGTGGTGCTGGTGATCGCGGTGCTGTTCATCGCCCAGGCCAAGGGCCTGTTCGCCATCGCCCTGCTGTACGCCCTGTCCGGCCCGGTCTGGTGGGCCTGGACCCGAATCCGGCACAAGTCCGCCGCATGAGCTGGAGCCCCGCCCAACAGGTGATGCTGGAGGCCATGGGCTACACCCTGTACGCCCGGGCCGGCAGCGCGGCCGCCGCGCCGGCGGCCGAGCCCGTGCCCGCGCCGGCCCCCGAGGCGGCCCGCCGTCCGCCGGCCGGGCGGACCACCACCGCCCGCCCGGCCCAGGGCGGTTTCGAACGGCTGGAAGCCGCCCTTCGCCGCGCGGCCCGCGGCCGCGAGCTGGCGCATGTCCTGCCGCCCCTGGCCGAACTGCGCGCCAGTCCGGCTGCCAAGCGCGCCTTCTGGCCGGTCCTGCGCGCGCTCCGCCGCCTGCACTGAGCCCGGGTCATGAACGCGCGGCCCGACGACGCCGCCCGGATGAGGCCGATGCGCCAGGCCGACATCGAGGCGGTGATGGCCATCGAGACGCGCGCCTATCCCTTCCCCTGGACCGCCGGGATCTTCCGCGACTGCCTGCGCGCCGGGCACCACTGCTGGGTGCTGGAATCGGGGCAGGGGATCATCGGCTACGGCGTGCTGTCGGCGGCGGCCGGCGAGGCGCACATCCTCAACGTCTGCGTGGCGCCCGAGCTGCAGGGGCAGGGCCATGGCCGCCGCCTGCTGCGGCGGCTGGTGGACCTGGCGCGCTGGCACCACGCCCACCAGGTCTTCCTGGAGGTGCGGCCGTCCAATCCGAAGGCGATCGCCCTGTACCACAGCGAGGGGTTCAACGAGATCGGCCGCCGGCCGAACTACTACCCGGCCGCGAAGGGGCGCGAGGACGCCATCGTCATGGCCATGGCCCTGCTGCCGCCCTGAAAGCCCGGCGCGCCTGCCCGCAAGCCCGCCCGGAGGCGGGGATTTGGTAGCATTTGCGGCCTTTGGCGCTTCATTTCCGCCCGTTTTCACGCCCGGCCCGCGCCGGGCCCGCACCGTTTCCCGCCCATGGACAAGAGCTTCGAACCCGGCACCTTCGAAACCAGGTGGTATGAGCACTGGGAAGCCAGCGGCTGCTTCCGGCCCTCGGGCAAGGGCCAGCCCTACACCATCATGCTGCCGCCGCCGAACGTTACCGGCACCCTGCACATGGGCCACGCGTTCCAGCACACGCTGATGGACGCGCTGATCCGCTACCACCGCATGAAGGGCTACGACACCCTCTGGCAGGTGGGCACCGACCACGCCGGCATCGCCACCGAGATGGTGGTCAGCCGCAACCTCGAGCGCGAGGGCAAGGGCGAGAGCCGCGATTCCCTGGGCCGGGAGAAGTTCGTCGCCAAGGTCTGGGAGTGGAAGGAGCAGTCCGGCGGCACCATCACCCGGCAGATGCGCCGCCTCGGCGCCAGCGCCGACTGGAGCCGCGAGCGCTTCACCATGGACGAGGGCCTGAGCAAGGCCGTGCTCGAGACCTTCGTGCGCCTGTACGAGGAAGGCCTGATCTACCGCGGCCAGCGCCTGGTCAACTGGGACCCGGTGCTGAAGACCGCCATCTCCGACCTCGAGGTGGTGAACGAGGAGGAAGAGGGCCGGCTGTGGTCCATCCGCTACCCGCTGGCCGATGGCAGCGGCGAGGTGGTGGTGGCGACGACCCGCCCCGAGACCATGCTCGGCGACACCGCCGTGATGGTGCACCCCGAGGACGAGCGCTACGCCCACCTGGTCGGCAAGA
>DATGPR010000034.1:0-4017 GCA_035304725.1 Arenimonas sp. | reverse complement strand
TGCCGGCGTTGAAGCGGGGCGAATCCTCCAGCACCTCGACCGCCGCCACCGCCGCGTCCAGGGCGCTGCCGCCCTGGCGCAGCACCGCCTCGCCGGCATCCAGGGCGCGGTTGAGGTCGGCGCGGACCAGGCGTTCCTCGCGTTCGCTGAGCGCGCCGCGCTCGATCACACCGGCGCCGCCGTGGATGACCAGGGCATAACGCGGCGGCGCCGCCAGGGCCGGGCCGGCCACGAGCAGGCCCAGCAGCAGGAAGGTCGGAAAGCGCATGCGCATGGCTGGAACTCCGCGGAAACTCCGGGCAGTTCTATCAGGGAAGCGGCAGCGGATAAACACGGGCCGAAGCACGCGCGCCCTCCGGCAGGCGGCCGGAGGACGCGGCGCCGGCTCAGCCCTGGTGGCGCAACGCCTCGATCGGATCGAGGGCAGCCGCCTTGCGCGCCGGGTAGTAGCCGAAGAACAGGCCGGTGGCGACGGCGAATCCGGTGGCCAGGCCGATCACCTGCAGGTTCAGCGCCACCGGCAGGGCGACGAACTTCGCCGTCAGCCAGGTGCCGACCACGCCCAGCAGGATGCCGATCACGCCGCCACCCAGCGACAGCATCATGGCCTCGGCCAGGAACTGCAGCTGGATTTCGCGCGGGCCGGCGCCGACGGCCATGCGCAGGCCGATCTCGCGGATCCGCTCGGTCACCGACACCAGCATGATGTTCATGATGCCGATGCCGCCGACGATCAGCGAAATGGTCGCCACCGCGCCCAGCAGCAGCGACATCAGCCGGGTGGTCTCGCTGCGCGTGCTGACGATCTGGGTGAGGTTGCGGACGGTGAAGTCGTCGTCGGCGCCGGGAGCGATCCGGTGCGCCTCGCGCAGCACCTCGGCGATGCGCCGCTCGACCGCCGGCAGCGCCTCGGCGCTGGCCGCGCCCACCGAGATCTGCATCACCGTGCGCGGCGGTATGCCCACCTGGCCCATCAGCCGGCGCCGGGCGGTTTCCAGCGGCACGAAGATCACGTCGTCCTGGTCGCCGCCCCAGTTGTTGGCGCCGCGCCGCTCCAGCACGCCGACCACGGTGAAGGGCACGCGGCCGACGCGGATGGTGGCACCGACCGGGTCCTCGCTGCCGAACAGCTTCTCGCGCACGGTCTGGCCGATGATCACGGTCTTGGCGGCGCCGCTGAAGTCGCGGTCGCTGAAGTCCTCGCCCTCGGCGAGCGTCCAGTCGTTGATGGCGAAGTAGTCGGCCTCGATGCCGTACCAGTTGGTGGACCAGTTCTGGTCGGCGTTCACCACCTGGGTGCTGCCGCGGATCACGCCGCTGACGTAGCGCACGCCCTCGACCTGCTCGCGGATCGCCTTGGCGTCGTCGTCGCTGAGCGAGTAGATGCTGCCGGCGCCCATGCGCACCGCACCCTGGCGGCCGAAGTTGGGCATGACGTCGATGCGGTTGGAGCCGAGCCGGGAAATGGTGCGGTCCAGCTCCGCCTGGGTGCCCTCGCCCACCGAGACCATGACGATCACCGCGGCGATGCCGATGATCACGCCCAGCGCGGTCAGCACGCTGCGCACCCAGTTGCCGCGCAGGGCGAACAGGGCCATGCCGAGGATGTCGCCGATGCCGGCGCCGTTCATGCCGCCACCTCCTGCTCGTGCAGTTCGCCGTCGCGCATGACCAGGATCCGGTCGGCGAAGTCGGCGATGTGCTGTTCGTGGGTGATCAGGACGATGGTGTGGCCCTCGGCCTGCAGGCGCCGGAACAGAGCCATGATCTCGTCGCCGGTGCGGGTGTCGAGGGCGCCGGTGGGCTCGTCGGCCAGCAGGATCGGCGGCGCGTTGATCAGGGCGCGGGCGATGGCCACGCGCTGCTGCTGGCCGCCGGAGAGTTCCGCCGGCCTGTGCCCGGCGCGGTCGGCCAGGCCGACTTCGGCCAGGGCCTTCTCGGCCCGGGGCCGACGCTCGTGCCGCGGGATGCCGGCATAGGCCATGGGCAGCATCACGTTCTCCAGCGCCGTCTGCCGCGACAGCAGGTGGAAGCCCTGGAACACGAAACCGATCTTGCGCAGGCGCAGCCGCGCCCGGCCGGTGGCGTCCAGGTCGGCCACGTCGACGCCGTCGCAGAGGTAGCGGCCGGAGGTGGGCTGGTCGAGACAGCCGATGATGTTCATCAGCGTCGACTTGCCGGAACCGGACGGGCCCATGATGGCGACGAACTCGCCGTGGTCGATCCGGAGCGACACGCCGCGCAGGGCCACCACTTCGGCCGGCGTGCCCTCGGCGTAGACCTTGCGGATGTCCGTCAGCTCGATGACCGGATGTCCCGCCATCAGCCGGCCGCCTCTTCGCCGATGATCACCAGGTCGCCTTCGGCCAGGCCTTCGCCCTGCACCTCGGCATGGCGGCTGTCGGTGACGCCGACCCGCACCGTCACCGGCACCGGCTGGCCGTTCTCCAGCCGGTAGAGGGTGACCTGGCGGGCCGAGAGGTGCTCGCGCAGGGCCTGGTCGAAGGCGCCGCGGCGGGCCTCGTCCAGGCTGGCGCGGAAGCCGGCTAAGCCTTCCAGCATCCGCCGGTACATCGCCTGCTGCATGGCCTCCGGCGAGGGCGCCCCGTTGCCGCCGGCGACGACCATGACGCCACCCGGGCTGGCCGGGCCACCCGGCGCCGGCCCCTGGCCGCCGGCGGCGCGGCGCTGCTGCATGCGCTCGCGCATCGCCGCGAGATCCCTGTCGAGGGCGGCGCGCTGGTCCTCGTCCAGGTCCAGCGGCGCCACCAGGGTCGGGATCGCCGCCAGCAGGTCGCCACCGGCGCGCACGCCGCCGGCGGGCATCTCCGGCGCGTCGGCCGGGCGGTAGCGCAGGGCCGCCACCGGCACCCGCAGCACCTCGCGGCGGGCGCTGACCTCGATCTCGGCATTGGCGGTCATGCCCGGCAGCAGGCTGCCGTCCGGGTTGTCCACGGCGACGATGACCGGATAGGTGATGACGTTCTGGGTATTGGTGGCCGACAGCCGCACCTGCTTGACCCGGCCGGCGAATTCCCGGCCCGGGAAGGCATCGACGGTGAAGCGCACCGGCTGGCCCTCGCGCAGCTGGCCGACGTCGGACTCGTCGATGGTCAGCTCGATCAGCATCTGCGACAGGTCCTCGGCGATCTGGAACAGCACCGGCGTCTGGAAGCTGGCGGCCACGGTCTGGCCGGGCTCGACGGCGCGATTGAGCACCACGCCGTCCACCGGCGAGCGCAGCACGGTGTTGCTCAGGTCGAGTTCGGCGTTGTCCACCGCCGCCTGCCGCTGCAGCACCGCCGCCTCGGCGGAACCGACGCGGGCGCGGGCCTGGTCGCGGGCGGCCAGGGCCTGGTCCAGCTCGCTGCGGGCGATCAGCTGGCGTTCGGCCAGCTCACGCTTGCGCTCGTAGTCGGCCTCGGCGTTGCGGCGGGCGGCGATGGCCTCGTTGAGCGAGGCGCGGGCGCTGGCCAGGTCGGCCCTGGTCTGGTTGAGCCGCGCCTCGAAGGTGGCCGGGTCGATGCGGGCGATGACCTGGCCGGCCTGCACGCGGTCGTTGAAATCCACCTCCACGCTCAGGATCTGCCCGGAGACCTGCGAGCCAACGTCCACCGTGGACAGGGCGCGCAGGGCGCCGGTCGCCGAGATGGCCACCCGCAGATCGCCGCGGTCGACGGCGGCGGTGCGGTAGCGGGCGGCGGGCTCGCCGTTGCCACCCAGCACCTGCCAGAGCCCGAAGGCCAGCAGGGCGACGACGACGACGGCGATCAGGGGGCGGGTCCAGGGGCGACGGGCCGGTCCGGGCATGGGAGCTCCAAAAAGCGGGGTTTCGGGACGATGAACGCAGCAGGGGCCGAAGCGTTGACAGGCCCGTGACGGACCCGGGGATGCCGGCCATGGGGCAAAGGGTCGCACGGCAGGCGCCGGGCAGCCCACCGGCGGCTGAAGGACCGCCGGCCACCCCCTCCCCGGCCGCCTCGCCCGCGGCTAGGCTTTGCCGCCACCGGCCGCCCT
>DATGPR010000033.1:0-8085 GCA_035304725.1 Arenimonas sp. | reverse complement strand
GGGAATTGGTCGGGCCACGTTCCGACTCCTCCTGTTGGGCCTAAAGCTTCACCCCGCAGGCCCCGGGGCGCCTTGACGCAAGTCATTCGCATCGCGATTGGGAGTGCCGGCGCGGCGGCCGAGGGCCCGGCACGCCACCTTCCGGGACCGTCGCCCGCGCTTGTCGCGGCGGCGCCACCCACCAAGCCAACAGGCCGACAGGGAACGCGCCACATCAAGCGCCAGCGAACCACAAGTTAGGCGGAGACGCGACCCGCGAACCAGGAACGATCCGCGCCCATCCGCGTCAATCCGCGTCAAAAAACCCCACCCCCCACCAACGACCTGCCCCGCAGCGAAGACGCCCTCAGAAATCGAGGTCGAGCGCCGCGCAGAGGTAGTCGACGAGCGGCGCGAGGCCGGAGAAACCGCGCACGACGGCCTGGCGCAGGCGCGGCCCGAGCACCGTCTCGTCGTCGAGCGCCATGCCGGCGGTGAAGTCCTTGCGCTTGATGTCCTCGATCAGCGGATGCTCGGGCGGGAAACCCCGCGGCGGCCGCACCAGCGAATCGCCCCACATCTCATAGCGCTTCCGGAACGCCGGCGAATGCACCGCCGCCTGCCAGCCGGCCGGATTGTCGGCGATGAAGGAACGCAGCCGCCGCTGCACCTCGGGCTCCGGATGCCAGATGCCGGCGCCGAGGAAACTGTTGCCCGGCTGGATGTGCAGGTAGAAGGAGGGCGAGGCCACCTCGCGCCGGCGCTCGTGGAAGAAGCGGGCAGCGCCCCAGGTCTTGTACGGCGTCTTGTCCGAGGACCAGCGCGTGTCCCGGTGGATGCGGAACAGCGAACCGCCATTGCCGCGCGGATCGGCCCGGTAGTGCGGACTGAGCGCGGCGATGTCCGGCTGCAGGTCGGCGATCAGGCGCAGGAAGGGCTGCTTCAGGTGCGCGTCGTAGTCCTGGCGGTGCTGCTCGAGCCAGGCCTTGTTGTTGTTCCTGGCCAGCTGCCGCAGGAAGCGGAAGGTCTTGTCGGTGAAATAGGCGCTCATGCCAGTTCCCGTTCCAGGTCCAGGCCCCAGGCCTGCAGCGCGTCCAGCAGGGCCTGGCCGGGGCCGGGTGGGGTGCTGGCGCGCAGGCGGGCGATCTCGGCCCGGTAGCTGTCGAAGTCGTATTCGGAAAGCCCGCTGCCCGCCGACAGCCGGTGCCGGCGGTAGGCGTCCCAGCGCTCGCGATCCTTCGCGTCCAGGGATTCGGGCCAGTTGCGGGCGCGATAGCGGAACAGCAGTTCGGAATAGCGCGGATCGTCGAAGCGCGGAGCGTAGGAAGGCAGTTCCGCCAACGGCGCGCTGCGCACCTGCGGGAACAGGCGGCGGTCGTGCTCGCTGGGGAAACCCTCGTACAGGGCGGCATCGGCGTCGGCCGGCTCGCGGTGGGCTTCCGCGGCGAAGACCTGGCGCACCTTCTCGGCCAGGCCCGGTGCCTGGCGCAGGCGTTCGGCGCGGGCGAGGGCGAGGTCTCGGTCCAGGCCCAGGCGCCGGAAATCCTGCTCGCGCAGGTGCGCCAGCGGCACCAGCACCGGGCACTTGTTGGTGTGCACTTCCTTGAGCGGCACCCGCTGCTCGCCCTCGGGCAGGTCGGCGGCCGGCGTGTAGAGGCGGTCGGCGATGTCCTCGGCGGACAGCGACAGCAGCGCGTCCAGGGCCTCGTCGCTGTCGAGGCCGCAGACCAGCACCCGCGAATCGATGCGCGGATGCCGCGCCACCGGCGCCACCAGGGCCGAGCAGTGCCGGCTGGCCGGGTAACGCGAGGAAACATGCAGCACCGGCGTCATGCCGGCGATGTCGAGCAGGCCGGCCACCTTGCGCTTGTCGCGGAAGCCGAGCGCGTACTCCCACAGCTTCGGCTGCGCCGCCCGGAACCGGCGCGCCAGGCCGAGCAGGGCGCGGACGTCGCTCAGGGCCTCGTGCGCCTCGCCTTCGCGCACGCCGTTGGCGCGGGCCAGGTCCTCCAGCTTGAAGCTCGGCGCGCCGTCCTCGCGCAGCGGCCATTCCAGGCCTTCCGGGCGCAGGGCCTCGGCCATGCGCAGCACGTCCAGCAGGTCCCAGCGCGAATTGCCGTTGCGCCACTCGCGTTCGTAGGGATCGTGGAAATTGCGGTACAGGCCGAAGCGGACGAATTCGTCGTCGAAGCGGATCGAGTTGTAGCCAACCGCGCAGGTGCCGGGCTGGCCCAGCTCCTCGGCCAGGCGAGCGAAGAACTCCGCCTCGCGCAGGCCTTCGGCCAGCGCCCGCTGCGGGCTGATGCCGGTGATCAGGGTGGCCTCGGGCGAGGGCAGCAGGTCGCGGGCCGGCTGGCAGTACAGGCTGATCGGCTCGCCAATCTCGTTGAGCTCGGTATCGGTGCGGATGCCGGCGAACTGGGCGATGCGGCTGCGGCGCGGGTCCTTGCCGAAGGTTTCCAGGTCGTACCAGAGGAAGCTGTCGGCCATGGCAGAGGCCCGTTCAGCCCAGGTCGAGCGGCGTCAGCCGTTCCCGCACCCGCGCGTCGGCGGCAGCGAGGTCCACCTGTTCCAGCTTTTCCAGCCCGCGGGTGGATTCGACCAGGATCTCCCGCTGCACCCGCCCGCGCTCCAGCGCGGTGGCATAGGGTACGTGGGTGAAGCTGACCATGGTGTAGCGCGGCACGAAGACGCCGGGGTGGCGCTCGGCCAGGGTGCGCTCCAGTTCCCGCTGCAGCAGGAAGTCCGGATCGTCCACCCGGTCGCGCATCTCGATGTAGTTCTCCAGCGCCATGTGCTGGATGGCCTCGGCATTGGGCCGGCGCTCGGCCTCGAAGGCGGCGAAGGCGCTGGCGAAATCGGCCGCCTCGCCCAGGTGCCGGTCCAGGGCCACGCAGTCCTCGAAGGCGCAGTTCATGCCCTGGCCGTGGAAGGGCACCATGGCGTGCGCGGCATCGCCCAGCAGCACCGCCTGGCCGCCCAGGTGCCAGCGGTCCAGGTAGAGCGTGCCGAGCACGCCGATCGGATTGCCGGTCCAGTCGCGGTCGAAATCCGGGATCAGCGGCAGGGCGTCGGCGAAGTCGTCCTCGAAGAAGGCGCGGGCCGCCGCCAGGTCGGGCAGGGTGGCGAAGGAGGGATGTTCGCCCTCGTTGGGCAGGAACAGGGTGACGGTGAAGGTGCGTTCGGTGTTCGGCAGGGCGATGCACATGTAGCCGCCGCGTGGCCAGATGTGCAGGGCATTGGGTTCGATGCGGAAGCCGCCGTCCTCGCCGGGCGGGATCTCCAGTTCCTTGTAGCCGTGGCCCAGCGGCTCGAAGCGCTCGCCCAGGTCCAGGCGCTGGGCCATGGCGGCGCGCAGGCCGGAGCCGGCGCCGTCGCAGCCGAGCAGGGCCTCGAAACCGATCTCGTGGGTGGAACGGTCGTGGTCGTCGATGAAGCGGGCGACGCTGGCCTCGAAGTTCACTTCCAGCAGGCGCCGGTTGAAGTGGATGCGGGCGCCGGCCGCCTCGGCGGCATCGAGCATGGCCAGGTTGAGGCGGCCGCGGTGCACCGACCAGATCACTTCGCTGTCGTCGCGGCCGTAGCGCAGCAGCATGGGCTCGCCGCCGACCGGATGGACCATGCGCCCGCGCATCATGATGGCCTGGGCCATCACGGTATCGGCCAGGTCGGCCTGGCGCAGCGCGTGCAGGCCACGCTCGGCCAGGGCCAGGTTGATCGAACGGCCGCCCTCGTAGCCGCGCCGGCGCGGGTCGGGGCGCTTCTCGTAGACGTCGACGGCCCAGCCGCGCCGGGCCAGCAGGGTGGCCAGCAGGGCACCGGCCAGGCCGGCGCCGACGATGACCAGGGGATTGCGGGGCTTCATGCCGGTGTTCCTCCGATGCCGGCCCAGGCTTCGACCTCGGCGACGAAGCGGGCGATGTCGGTGAAGCGGTTGTACAGCGGCGCCGGCGAGATGCGGATGACGTCCGGCTCGCGCCAGTCGCCGACCACGCCGCGCGCCATCAGGAATTCGAACAGCTCGCGGCCACGCGCGCGACCGCCGCGCACGCGGATGGAAAGCTGGCAGCCGCGCTGGGCCGGATCGGCCGGGGTGACGATCTCCAGCACCTGCGCCAGGCGCGAGCGCACCTGCGCCTCCAGGTAACCGGTCAGGCGCAGCGAACGTTCGCGCAGGGCCGGCATGCCGACCTTCTGGAAGATCTCCAGCGAGACCCGCAGCGGCGCCAGGGCCAGGATCGGCGGATTGCTCAGCTGCCAGCCCTCGGCGCCGGGCGTGGGCACGAACTCCGGGCCCATGCGGAAGCGGGTGGCCTGGTCATGGCCCCACCAGCCGGCGAAACGCGGCCGCTCGCTGCGGGCGTGGCGGGCATGCACGAAGGCGCCGGCGACCGCGCCGGGGCCGCTGTTGAGGTACTTGTAGCTGCACCAGGCGGCGAAGTCGGCGCCGCTGTCGTGCAGGGCCAGTGGCAGGTTGCCGGCGCCGTGCGCCAGGTCGAAGCCGACCACACAGCCCTGCGCATGCGCCAGCCGCACCACTTCCTTGAGGTCGAAGGCCTGGCCGGTGCGGTACTGCACACCCGGCCACAGCACCAGGGCGATGCGCCGGCCGTGTTCGGCCAGGCAGCGCTCCAGCGAGGCCATGGAGATGATGCCGCCGGGTTCGTCCGGTTCCAGCTCGATCAGGTCGCGCTCGGGGTCGTATCCGTGGAAGCGCAGCTGCGAAACCACCGCATGCCGGTCGGAAGGAAAGGCGCCGGCCTCGATCAGGATGGCCGGGCGCTCCGGCGTCGGCCGGTAGAAGCTGACCATGAGCAGGTGCAGGTTCACCGTCAGCGTGTTCATGGCCACCACTTCGCCCGGCTCGGCGCCGGCGATGTCGGCCAGGCCGTCGCGGACCTCGGCGTGGTAGGGCATCCAGGGATGGCGGCCGTGGAAATGTGCCTCCACCGCCAGCCGCGCCCAGTCCTCCAGCTCCTGCAGCAGCGCCTCGCGCACGCCGCGCGGCTGCAGGCCGAGCGAGTTGCCGCAGAAATAAGCCTGCTCGCCGTCGCCATGCGGCGGCACCAGGAATTCATCGCGCAGGGCCGACAGCGGGTCGGCGGCGTCCAGGGCGGCCGGGTCGGCCTGCAGCCAGTCGGCGGCGTTCATTCGAACCTCGTGCGCGGCAGGCCCAGCCACTCGAGGGCGGTGCCGTGGTAGAGCCGGGACTGCTCGTCTTCGGACAGGCCCAGCGCGGCGATGCCGGCGCCTGGTTCCTGCTCGCCCAGCGGGAAGGGGTAGTCGGTGCCCAGCATCACCCGTTCGCTGCCGACGGTGTCCAGCAGGTAGCGCAGGGCGCGCTGGTCGGCCACCCAGCTGTCGAAGTACAGGCGCGGCAGGTAGTCGCGCGGGTTGTGCGGGTTGTCGGTGGCCACCAGGTCCGGGCGCATGCGGAAGCCGTGCTCTATGCGGCCGATGGTGTAGGGGAAGCTGCCGCCGCCGTGCGCCAGGCAGACCTTCAGGCGCGGGAATCGCTCCAGCACGCCGCCGAAGATCAGGCAGCAGGCGGCGCGGCTCTGTTCGGCCGGCATGCCGACCAGCCAGGGCAGCCAGTACTTGGGCATGGACTCGGCGCCCATCATGTCCCAGGGATGCACCAGGATGGCCGCGCCCAGGTCCTGCGCCGCCTCGAAGAAGGGCTGCAGCTCGGGCGCGTCAAGGTTCCAGTCGTTGACGTGCGAGCCGATCTGCACGCCCTGCAGGTCGAGCTGGTCCATGCAGCGTTCCAGCTCCTGGATGGCCAGGCGCGGCGACTGCAGCGGCACCGTGCCGATGCCGGCGTAGTGGCGACGGTGCCGGCGGCAGGTCTCGGCCAGGTGGTCGTTCAGGGCCTGGTGCAGCTCCAGCGCGTGCTGGGCCTTGGCCCAGTAGCTGAACATCACCGGCACCGTGCTCAGCACCTGCACCTGCACGCCGAAGGCGGCGTACTCGGCGATGCGCAGCTCCGGATCCCAGGTCTTGGGCCAGATCTCGCGGAAGAACTTGCCGTCCTTGTAGATGCGCGCCCGGCCGTCCTCGCCGTGGTGGATCACCGGGAAGCGCTGGTCGCCGTACTTCTCGGCCAGGTTCGGCCAGTGTTTCGGCAGGTAGTGGGCGTGGGTGTCAATCTTCAGCATCGTATTTCGCCGGCGCCGGGTTCAGGTGGCCGCAGGCCTTGCAGGTGCGGTGCTCGCGGGAGCGGTAGAAGCGCTCGAAGACGGCGCCGAACTGCGTCTCGATGTTCTCCAGGACGAAGAACTCCTCGTAGAGCTTGTAGTTGCAGCGCTCGCAATACCACAGCAGGCCATCCTTCTCGTGCGGCAGGCGCCTGCGTTCGATCACCAGGCCGACACCGCCCGGACCGCGCTGCGGCGAGTGCGGTACCCGCGGCGGCAGGTAGAAGATCTCGCCGGCGCGGATGGGGATGTCGCGCACCTTGCCATCTTCCTGGATGCGCAGGGCCATCTCGCCCTCGAGCTGGTAGAAGAACTCCGGGCCCTCGTCCCAGTGGTAGTCGGTGCGCTGGTTGGGACCGCCGACCACCATGATGATGAAGTCGCCGTCGACGATGCACTTGTTGCCCACCGGCGGCTTGAGCAGGTGCCGGTGCTCGTCGATCCACTGCTGCAGGCTGAAGGCGGAACCCAGGTTCATCTCGGACCTCCTTGGCGCGCCGCTCAACGCGGCTCGGGGAACGCCGCCACGCACTTGAGCTCGATGGCGATCGGCGTGGGCAGGGCGCTGATGCCCAGCGTCGTGCGGCAGGGCGCCTTGTTGATGTCGGGGAAGTATTCGGCCCAGACCGCGTTGAAGGCCTGGAAGTCGCGGTGCATGTCGGTCAGGTAGACGGTCACGTCCACCAGCCAGTCCCAGCGGCAGTGGCTGGCCTCCAGCACCGCCCGGACGTTGGCGAAGACCGAGTGGCACTGGGTGACGATGTCGTAGTCCACCACCCGGCCGGCCTCGTCGTAGATGTTGCCGGGAATCAGGTTGCTGCCCGGCTTGCGCGGGCCGATGCCGGACAGGAACAGCAGCTGGCCGACCCGGCGGGCATGCGGATAGCGGCCCACGGGCACCGGCGCGGTTTCGGTACGGATGATCTCGCTCATGCCTCTTCGTCCATACGGGCCCGGATATGGCCCATCGCCAGGGCATAGGCCTCCGGCAGTTCGTCCAGGGAATCCACGCCCATGCCCAGCTCGCTGACCAGGCCGTTGCGCAGGGAGTAGACCCAGCCGTGCACGCTGACCTTCTGCCCGCGCGCCCAGGCGTCACGGATGATGGTGGTGTGGCAGAGGTTCACCACCTGCTCGACCACGTTCAGTTCGCACAGGCGGGCGTGCCGGCGCGCTTCGTCGGGGATCCCGGCCAGCAGCTCGGCGTGCTTGTAGGCGACGTCGCCGACATGGCGCAGCCAGTTGTCGACCAGGCCGAGGCGGGCGCCGGTCAGGGCGGCGTGCACGCCGCCGCAGCCGTAATGGCCGACCACCAGGATGTTCTCCACCTTAAGCACGTCCACGGCGAACTGCAGCGTGCTCAGGCAGTTGAGGTCGGTGTGCACCACCACGTTGGCGATGTTGCGATGGACGAAGACCTCGCCCGGCATCAGGCCGGTGATCTGGTTGGCCGGCACCCGCGAATCCGAGCAGCCGATCCACAGGTACTTGGGCGCCTGGATGCGCGAGAGGCGCTCGAAGAAGGTCGGGTCCTCGGCGTTGACCTTCGCCGCCCAGTCCTTGTTCCTGTCCAGCAGTTCCTTCAGGGGCATGGCGTCAGTCCAGGCTGAGGGTGATGCTTCGCGGCTCGGTGAAGAAGCGCATGGCCTCCCAGCCGCCTTCGCGACCCAGTCCGGACTGCTTCATGCCGCCGAAGGGCGTGCGCAGGTCGCGGTTGAGCCAGGTGTTGATCCAGACGATGCCCGACTGCAGGCCGGCGGCCAGGCGGTGGGCGCGGCCCAGGTCGGAGGTCCAGAGGCTGGCGGCCAGGCCGTAGGGCACGGCATTGGCCAGGGCCAGGGCCTCGGTCTCGTCCTCGAAGGGCTGCAGGCTGACCACCGGGCCGAAGATTTCCTCGGTATTGGTGCGG
>DATGPR010000032.1:0-3526 GCA_035304725.1 Arenimonas sp. | reverse complement strand
GGCGGTCTCGCAGCTGGTGGACAGCTTCATCGTCCTGTACATCGCCTTCGTGCTCGGCCCGCAGCAGTGGCCGACCTCGCTCTGGCTGGCGGTGGGCACGATGAACTACGGCTACAAGCTGGCCTGCGCCATCGCCCTGATCCCGTTGCTGTACCTGATGCGGCGCCTGATCACCGGCTGGCTCGGCCGCGAGCAGGCGGCGCAGCTGCGCGCCGCCGCCCTCCGCGGCTAGCCGCCCGCCTCGTCGGATTCCCCGGCGTTCAATACCTGGCCTTCGCGCTGCGGCGGCAGCAGCGGCGTCTGCCGCATGCGCGGCTCGCCGGTGTTGGTCAGCATCAGGCTCCTGCCCTTCTCGACCTGCCCGGCCAGTTCCAGGGTGAAGCGCTCGGCATCGAGCTTGCGCACCTCGGTGGCGATCCGCGCCGCATCCTCGCTGTCGGCACCGAGCAGGCGCAGCGCCGCCGAGCCGAATTCCACCGCCGATTCGAAGGTCTCGCGGATGGTGTAGTCGACACCGGCCCGGGTCAGCTTCAGCGCATGCTGGCGGTCGAAGCTGCGCACCAGCAGTCTTGCCTGCGGGAAGGAGGCCAGGCAAAGCTCGGCGATGCGGTCGGCCTCGGCGCGGGTGTCGACGCAGACGGCAATGGCGCGGGCGCTGCCGGCGCCGCTGGCGTGCAGCACGTCCAGGCGGGTGCCGTCGCCGTAGTAGACCTTGAAGCCGAAGTCGGCCGCCGACTGGATCATCTCGATGTCCTTGTCGATGGCGGTGACGTCCACGCCGCGGGCCAGCAGCGCCTGGCTGGCCACCTGGCCGAAGCGCCCGAAGCCGATCAGCAGCACGCTGCCGGCCAGGCCGTCGGCCGCTTCCACGCCGGACATGTCCAGCGCCGCCCTCGGCATGAAGCGGCGCGCCACCAGCACCACCAGCGGCGTCAGCACCATCGACAGCACCACGATCGCGCTCAGGCTGGCGACGGTGCCGCCCGACAGCAGGCCGCCATTCTGGGCGGCGGCGAACAGCACGAAGGCGAACTCGCCGCCCTGCGCCATCAGCACCGCCCGGTCCAGGGCCTCGCCATGGCCGCTGCCCAGCCAGCGCGCGACCAGGTAGATGCACAGGCCCTTGGCCAGCATCAGGCAGGGCACGGCGATGAGGATCAGGCGCCAGTCGCTGGCCACCACCGCCAGGTCCAGCGACATGCCCACGGCCAGGAAGAACAGGCCCAGCAGCAGGCCGCGGAAAGGCTCGATGTCGGCCTCGAGCTGGTGCCGGAAGGCCGACTCCGACAGCAGCACGCCGGCCAGGAAGGCGCCCATGGCCATGGACAGCCCGCCCAGGTCCATCAGCAGCGCCGCACCCAGCACCACCAGCAATGCCGCTGCCGTCATCACCTCGCGGGCGCCGGCGCGGGCGAGGATGCGGAACAGCGGGTTGAGCAGCCACAGGCCCGCCGCCACCAGGCCGACCAGGGCGCCCGTGCCCAGCAGCACCGCCTGCCAGCGGGTACCGCTGTCCGGATGCGCGGCTGCCGGCGCCAGGAAGGCGACCAGGGCCAGCAGCGGCACGATCAGCAGGTCCTCGAACAGCAGGATCGAGACCATCTTGCGTCCGCGCGGCAGGGCGATGTCGCCACGCTCGCCCAATACCTGCATGACGATGGCGGTGGAGGTCAGCACGAAGCCGGCGGCGGCAAGGAAGGACACCATCGGCGCCAGGCCCAGGGCCACACCGACGCCGGTCATCGCCAGCGCCGCCAGCCCGACCTGCAGGCCGCCCAGCAGGAAGATCTGCTTCCGCAGCTGCCACAGTTGCGAAGGCCGCATCTCCAGGCCGACCACGAACAGGAACATCACCACGCCGAGCTCGGCCACGTGCAGGATGGCCGCCGGATCGGTGAACCAGGCCAGCCCGAAGGGGCCGATCGCCAGGCCGGCCGCCAGGTAGCCAAGCACCGAGCCCAGGCCCATGCGCCGGAACAGCGGCACGGCCACCACGGCGGCGCCGAGCAGCGCCACCACCCTGACCAGCTCGCCCGCGCCGTGCTCGGCCGCCATCGTCCGCTCCTCCGCCGTTCGGTCACATTTGTACATGACCTATGGCCTAGGCGACCACGTCGCCGGCAGCACATGCTGGCACCCTTCCTGCAACGACCACATTCCGGAGATCGCCATGAAGCTGAGCCCGCTTGCCCTCGCCCTGGCCCTCACCCTCGCCGCCTGCCAGCCTGCCGGCGACGCGCCACAGGCGGAGTCGGCCGCGCAGGTGCAGCCGGCCGAGCGCGCGGCCCGCCTGCAGCAGCTGTACGCCGACTTCTGGGAGGCTGCGCTGGAGCTGAATCCGCTGCAGGCCACCTTCGTCGGCGACCACCGCTACAACGACCGGCTGCCGGACTTCTACAGCGCCGAGTTCCGCGCCCGTACCGAGGCCTTCGCCCGCAGCTGGCTGGACAAGGCCCGGGCCATCGGCAGCGAGGGCCTGCAGGGCCAGGACCTGCTGAGCTACGAGATCTTCGTCAACCAGCTCGAATTCGCCCTCGAGGGCGAGCGCTTCCCGGACTGGATGCTGCCGCTGGAGCAGTTCTACAACGTCCCCGGCCTGGCGGCGCAGCTGGGTTCGGGCACCAGCGCGCAGCCCTTCCACACCGTCGCCGACTACGACAACTGGCTGGCGCGCGCCTCGCAGTTGCCAGCCCTGCTGGCGAGCATGGAGGCCAACATGCGCCAGGGCATGGCCAAGGGCGTGGTGCAGCCGCGGGTGCTGATGGAGAAAGTGCTGCCGCAGCTGGACGCCCTGCTCAGCGATGATCCGGAGCAGACCCTGTTCTGGATGCCGATCGCCAACATGCCGGAGGACTTCGGCGACGAGGACAAGGCCCGCCTCACCGCCGCCTATCACCAGCTGATCGCCGAGCAACTGCTGCCGGCCTACCGGCAGCTGCGCGATTTCGTCGCCAACGAGTACCTGCCGGCCTGCCGCGATACCGTCTCCCTCTCGGCCCTGCCCGATGGCGAGGCCTGGTACGCCTATCTCGTTCGCAAGTTCACCACCACCGATCTCAGCCCCGGGCAGATCCACCAGATCGGCCTGGACGAGGTGGCGCGCATCCATGCCGAAATGGACGAGGTGATGCGCCAGGTCGGCTTCACGGGCAGCCGCCAGGAGTTCTTCGAGTTCCTGCGCACCGACCGGCAGTTCGAGTTCGCCGGCGAGGATGAGATGCTGGACTTCTACCGGGCGCTGGAAGGCAGGATCAATGAACGGGTGGGCGAGCAGTTCTCGCTGGTGCCGAAAGCCAGTTTCGAGATCCGCCCGGTCGAACCCTTCCGCGCCCAGTCCGCCGCCAGTGGCAGCTACATGATCCCGGGCGAGAACGGCAGCCGGCCTGGCATCTTCTACCTCAACACCTACGACCTGCCGAGCCGGCGCACCTGGGACGCCGAGAGCCTGTTCCTGCACGAGGCCATTCCCGGCCACCACTTCCAGATGGCCCTGCAGCAGGAGCTGGGCGAACTGCCCAAGTTCCGC
>DATGPR010000031.1:0-9906 GCA_035304725.1 Arenimonas sp. | reverse complement strand
GCGCGCCGCAGCCAGCGCCGGTCCGCGCCGTTCGCTGTGCTGCTCTGGCTGCGCCGCGGCCACCGCCTGCACCAGCACCGCCAGCCGCCGCGGTGTGTAGTACACGTTCGCGGCGCCGTGTTCGATCCCGCGCTGGTCAAGTCCGGCCAGCAGTTGCGTGGCCAGTGCCTGGGCAAGCCCGGGCAGCGCCTTCACCGGGAGTTCTTCGGTGCCCAGTTCCAGCAGCAGGTCACGGGCCGCGCTCATGCCGCTGCTCCATCGGTGCGCAGGCCCGGGAACCCCAGCCGTTCGCGTTGCGCGTGGTAGGACACCGCCACCGCACGCGCCAGCGTGCGCACGCGCAGGATGAAGCGCTGGCGCTCGGTGACGCCGATGGCGCGACGCGCATCCAGCAGGTTGAAGTTGTGCGAGGCCTTGCAGACCGGTTCGTAGGCCGGCAGCGGCAGGTCCAGCTCGACCAGCTTCAGCGCCGCGGCTTCGTGGGCATCGAAGGCGCGCAGCAGGAAGTCGGTGTCGGCGTGCTCGAAGTTGTAGGCGCTGTGTTCGACTTCATTCTGGTGGTACACGTCGCGATAGGTGACCACGCCCTGCGGGCCTTCGGTCCAGACCAGGTCGAACACGTCATCGACGTTCTGCAGGTACATCGCCAGCCGTTCCAGCCCGTAGGTGATCTCGCCCAGTACCGGCCGGCACTCCAGTCCGCCGGCCTGCTGGAAGTAGGTGAACTGGGTGACTTCCATGCCATTGAGCCAGACTTCCCAGCCCAGTCCCCAGGCGCCCAGCGTGGGCGATTCCCAGTTGTCCTCGACCAGGCGCAGGTCGTGCACCAGCGGGTCGATGCCCAGCGCGCGCAGCGAGGCGAAGTAGCGCTCGACGATGTCGTCCGGGCTGGGCTTCATCACCACCTGGTACTGGTAGTAGCGCTGCAGGCGGTTGGGGTTCTCGCCGTAGCGGCCGTCGGTCGGGCGGCGGCAGGGCTGCACGTAGGCGGCGTTCCAGGGCTCGGGGCCGAGGGCGCGCAGGAAGGTCGCCGGGTGGAAGGTGCCGGCGCCGACCTCGAGGTCCAGCGGCTGGATCAGCACGCAGCCCTGCTCCGCCCAGTACTGGTTGAGGCGGAGGATCAGTTCCTGGAAGGTCGGTGCGCTCATCGGCAGGCGGTACCCGGTGCAAAGGGCGCTAGTATAGCCGCGGCCCGCGACAGCCCCGGGCCTCCGACCCCCCGAGACGCCATGAAACCCTTCCTCATCCTCGAGACCGGCCGGCCCATCGAACCCCTGCGCCGGCACGGCGGCTTCGGCCACTGGATCCGGGTGGCCGCCGGCCTGCACGCCCGCCAGGTCCGGCACGTGCACGTCCTGGACGGCGAACCCCTGCCCGGGCACCGCGACTGGGCCGGGGTGCTGGTGACCGGCTCCGGGGCCATGGTCACCGAGCGCCTGGACTGGAGCGAACGCAGCGCCGACTGGCTGCGTGCCGCCGCCGAGGCCGGCCTGCCGATCCTGGGCATCTGCTACGGCCACCAGCTGATCGCCCATGCCCTGGGCGGCAAGGTCGACTACAACCCGCGCGGCCGCGAGATGGGCACCGTCGAGGTGCGGCTGAAGGCGGAGGCCGCGGCCGACCCGCTGTTCGCCGGCCTGCCCGCGGCGATGCCGGCCCAGACCACCCACCTGCAGACCGTGCTGGAGCCGCCACCGGGCGCGATCGTGCTGGCCGAATCCGAGCGCGACGGCTGCCAGGCCTTCCGCTGGGGCGAGGCGGCCTGGGGCCTGCAGTTCCACCCCGAATTCAGCACCGGCATGATGCGTGGCTACATCCGCGGCCGCGCCCAGGCCCTGGCCGAGGAAGGCAGCTGCCATCGCACGCTGCTGGCCCAGGTCCGGCCGGCTCCGCATTCGCGCCGCGTGCTGCGGCGTTTCGTCCAGGTGGCCCAGCGCCGCCAGCAAGGAGACAGGAAGAAGGCATGAGCATGGAAACCGGTGGCGGGGCGAACGGCATCCGCCGGATCGAGGCAGGCAATGCGGTGTCCTGGTTCACCCGGGCAGTGGACGTGGGCGGACGGCAGGCGAAGGGACTGTTCACCGCCGCCGCCCTGGGCGTGGCGGCGATGGCCGCCCTCTTCATCGTCGCCGGCCTGTTCGTGTCGATCCTGATGGCAGCCGGCATGGCGCCGGGCGAGAAGCCCGACTTTTCCCGCACCCTGATGCTGCTGCTGCCGCTGATCGTGCTGATCTCGGCGCTGATGCCGGTGTTCGCCGGCGGCATGCAGCAGGTGCTGCACCATGCCGAGGAAGGCCGGCCGGTAACGGCGACCGATGTCTTCGCCGGCATCACCGGCGGCCGCTTCTGGGCGCTGGCGGGCCTGGCCATCATTCCGCTGGCCAGCCTGGCGCTGACCCTGGCCAACTATCACGTGCTTGGCGGCCCGGACTATTTCGCCCAGTCCGTGGCCGTGTTCGAGGAGGCCATGCAGGGCCGGCAGGTGGCGCCGCCGGAGCCGCGGGCGCCGGTGCTGATGTTCCTGGCGGGCCTGGGCATCAATGCGCTGCAGACGGTGCTGCAGCTGATCACGGTGCCGCTGGTGCAGCTGTCCCGCCGCGGCACCCTGGGCGCGATCGCCGACGGTTTCCGGATGATGGCGCGCAACCCGGGCGCGGTGCTGGTGGCGCTGGCGCTGTTCCTGGTGGCCTCGATCATCCTGGGCCTGGTGCTGGGCGTCGGCCTGGTGATCCTGGCGCTGCTTGCCGGGCTGGTGCCGCTGCTGGGCGTGCCGCTGCTGCTGGTGGTGATGTTCGCGGTGGCGGTGCTGCTGTTCGTCGTCTACAACGGCCTGTGCTACTACGCCTGGCGCGACCAGTTCGCCGCGCCGGGTCCGGAAGCGGCTCCGGCGCCGCCGGCCTCGCTGGAAGTGTGAGTACGGCGGGCGCTCAGAGCGCGTCGCGCATCACGTCCCAGGCCAGCATCGCGTAGTTGAGCAGCACCCAGCCGCAGGCGGCGAAGAACACCGCCGCCTGCGCGCCCAGCCAGATCCGCGCCCAGCGCGGCATGCGCTCGGACGCGCCGTCCTCCAGCACCACTCGGGTGCCGGCGATCAGGTCGTGCAGGGCGCGCTTGTCCTTGCGCCAGCCGGCGATGGCATGGCCGAGGTTGAGCAGCAGCCAGGACGGCACGCCGGCCAGGAAACGGCCGATCACCCGCAGCAGCCCCGGCCGTTCGCCGGCGAGGTTGGTGACCTTCAGGGACAGCGCGCGCTTGCCCGGGCTGGCCTGCCAGGGCGAGCCCTCGAAGGCCACGAACCACAGCGCCGCCACCAGCACCAGGCAGGCCACCACGGCGAGGATGGCCTCGGCCAGCACGCCGGCCAGGCCGAACATGCCGGCGCGCAGTGCCGGATCCTGGGTCCAGGCGATCAGCTGGGTGCCGGGATCGACGCCGGCCTGGAGGGCGCCATCCAGCAGTTCCCACAGGCGCATCTGCAAGGCCAGCAGACCCTCGTCCCAGGCGGCGCGGGCCGCCTGGATTCGCGGCCAGGCCAGGGGCAGGGCGAGCACGGCGATGGCGACGGCATCCAGACTGTAGGCGGCGTAGCGGCGCCAGAATCCGGCAGGCGTGGCCATGCCTCAGCCCTCCCTCCTGCGTCCCCGCAGCAGTACGCCGGCGACGATGCCCGCCTCGTACAGCAGGCACATCGGGATGGCCAGCAGCAGCTGCGAAATCACGTCCGGCGGCGTGACGACCGCCGCCAGGATGAAGATGCCGACGATCACGTAGCCGCGCGCCTCGCGCAGCTGGGCCGGCGAGACCACGCCCAGCAGCACCAGCACCACCACCGCCACCGGCAGCTCGAAACCGAGGCCGAAGGCCATCAGGATCACCAGCACGAAATCCAGGTAGCGGCTGATGTCGGTCATCATCGCCACGCCCTCGGGCGTGACCGCGGTGAGGAAGCCGAACACCGCCGGCAGCACCAGGAACCAGGCGAAGGCGCAGCCGATGTAGAACAGCAGCAGGGCCGAAGCCAGCAGCGGTCGCGCCAGCCGCCGCTCGTGCCGGTACAGGCCGGGCGCGACGAAGGCCCAGGCCTGGTAGATCAGCCAGGGCATGGCCAGCAGCAGGGCGACGAAGAAGGCCAGCTTGATCGGCGTGAAGAAGGGCGAGGCGACGTCGATGGCCACCAGCTGGCCGCCGGCCGGCAGCTTGGCCAGCAGCGGCGCGGCGAAGCGGGCGTAGATCTTCTCGGCGAAGGGCAGCAGCGCGACGAACAGCAGCAGCACCGCCAGCACGCCCTTGAGCAGGCGCGCGCGCAGCTCCAGCAGGTGGCCCATCAGGCTGTCTTCGGGCAGCTCGCCGGGACGGCTCATGGCGCGGGCGGCTCCTGGCGGGGCGGGGTGTCGGTCCCGGGCGCGTCGGCGCCGTCGCCGGCAGGTGCGGCGGGCGTGGCGGGCGGCGTGGCCGGCGCCTCGGCTTCGGCGGCGCGCGCGGTCTCGTCGAGCGACTGCTTCAGTTCGCGGCCGACCGCGCCGACCTCATCCTGCAGCGCCTTCGCCGGGTCGCCGATGCTGCGGCGCATGTCCTCGGCCGCCAGCTCGCGTTCGAACTCGGCCTTGACCGAGTACCACTGCGCCCGCGCCTTGCGCACCCACAGCCCGGCCATGCGCGCGGCCCGCGGCAGGCGCTCGGGCCCGAGCACCACCAGGGCCACCACGCCGATGACCAGCAGTTCGAAAAACCCGACGTCGAACATGGTGCCTGACGGATCCTGGCCGCGGGACGGCCGGGATCAGGCGTCCTTGCCGGACCCCGACTCCTGGCGGGAGTTCGCGGCGTCGGCGTCCTTGCGCTCGTTGCCCAGCTGCGCCGGCGGACCGGCCTCGGACTCGTCACCCTTCAGGCCCTTCTTGAAGCCGCGGATGCCTTCGCCCAGGTCCTTGCCGATGCTGCCGAGCTTCTTGGTGCCGAAGATCAGCACGACCACCACCAGGACGATGATCCAGTGCCAGATGCTGAAACTGCCCATGATCGTGCTTCCCGCCGTGTATGACTGCCGCGGAGTCTAGCGCAGGCGGCCCCCCGGCCGCCCCTGCCATCACTCCTGCGGGACGGTGTTTTCCTCGAGCCGGTCGCGGAAATCCACCACCGGGGTCGGCGGCGCGTCCACCCGGCCCTCGAAGATCATCCGCGGGGTGGTGCCGCGGCCGTAGACGGCCTCGTTGGCGCGGTGGTCGATGCGCAGCCAGGTGCCGTCCAGGGCGACGCCGGCGAACAGGCCGCGGGCCCGGGAATAGCTGTAGATCTCCGCCTTGAGCTGCTCGTCGGTGCTGGCCTGGGCGCTGCGGCCGACCGGGCCGGCGGCCACGCTGGCGTCGGCGCCGAGGGTGAACTTGCCGTTGACGATGCCGTCCACGCCGCGCGGGCTGCGGAAGACCAGGATCACGTCGGCCGACTGCACGCCGGCCTGGAAGCCGAAGCTGCCGCCGCCGAGCTTGATGAAGCTGGGATTGGACCAGGTGCCGTCCGGGCTGCGCACCGAGATCAGGCCCTTGCCGCCGCGACCGCCGACGAACAGGCCGGCCTTGACCACGTCCGGGATCACCGCGATGGCGTAGGCCTCGGAGAACATCTTCTCCGGCACGGACGTCTCCGGGATGCGCATGATCTCGCCGAGCACGCGGGCGGCGTGGGCGGCGCGCTGTTCCTCCTTCTCGCCGGCGAAGGCGGGCAGGGCGGCCAGCAGCAGGGACAGGGTGATCAGGGCGAGGCGGGCGAGCTTCATCGCGTTCTCCAGGCTTTCGCGTCGGGTGGAGTATGTGCCGGCGGCATGAACCGGGGGTGAGCCGAAAGGCACGCCGGATGCGACTGCGATGATAATTGGCCGCCAGCCCGGGCAGGATACCCCCATGAGCGTCTACCGAGATTCCCCGCGCCAGACCGGCCCCGGCCGCACGGCCCTGCTGCTGGTCAACCTGGGCACGCCGTCGGCGCCGACGGCGGCGGCGGTCCGGCGCTACCTGTCGGAGTTCCTGCACGACCACCGGGTGGTCGAGCTCAGCCGCTGGCTGTGGTGCCCGATCCTGCACCTGGCCATCCTGCCGCTGCGCTCGCCGCGGGTGGCGCATGCCTATGCCTCGATCTGGATGGGCGATGAGGGCTCGCCCCTGCTGGCCTACAGCCGTCGTCTCGCCACCCAGCTGCAGCACGCCCTGCCCGACATCCCGGTGCGGGTGGCGATGCGCTACGGCGAGCCATCGATCGCGGACACGCTGCGGACCCTGGAGGCCGAGGGCATGACCCGGTTGCTGGTGCTGCCCTTGTACCCGCAGTACTCGGCCAGCACCTCGGCCTCGGTGCTGGATGCGGTGTACCGGGAGATCGGCCGCTGGCGGCGGGTGCCGGAGCTGCGCTTCGTCGCCGACTACCACCTCGACGCCGGCTGGCTGGACGCGCTGGAGTCGCGGGTGCGCGAGCACTGGGACCTGCACGGCCGCGGCGAACGCCTGCTGATGTCCTTCCATGGCCTGCCCCAGCGCTTCGAGACCGCCGGCGATCCCTACCCGCGCCAGTGCGAGGCCAGCGCCCGCGCCCTCGCCGCCCGCCTTGGGCTGGCCGAGGGCGAGTGGCTGCTGACCTACCAGTCGCGCTTCGGCCGCGAGCAATGGCTGGGCCCGGCCACGGACGCGACGGTGCGCCGCCTGGCCGGCGAGGGCGTGAAGACCCTGGACGTGGTCTGCCCCGGCTTCGCCGCCGACTGCCTGGAAACCCTGGAGGAGATCGCGGTGCAGAACGCGCAGTTCTTCCGCGAGGCCGGTGGCGGCGAGCTGCGCTACATCCCGGCGCTCAATGACAGCCCCGGCCACGTCGCCGCCCTGGCGGCACTGGCGCGCCGGCACCTGCAGGGCTGGCCGCACGCATGATCCGCGAAATCGAACTGACGGCCGCCCGCGGCAGGCTGGCGGCCCTGGCCGGCGGCCGCGAGGACGGCCGGCCCCTGCTCTGCCTGCACGGCTGGCTGGACAACGCCGCCAGCTTCCAGCCGCTGGCGCCCTGGCTGGCGGACTTCCGCTGGGTGGCCCTGGACCTGCCCGGCCATGGCGGTTCCCAGCACCGCGCGCCCGGCCACGACTACGCCTTCGTCGACTGGATCCACGATGTCCTGGATGCCCTGGATGCGCTGGGCTGGGAACGGGCCGACCTGCTCGGCCATTCCATGGGCGGCGCCATCGCCAGCCTGCTGGCGGCGGCGGTGCCGGAACGGGTGCGGCGCCTGGCCCTGGTCGAGGCCCTGGGCCCGCTGGCGGGCGACCCCGACCAGGCCGGCCAGCGCCTGCGCGAATCGGTGCAGGCGCGGCGGCAGTTGCGGCCGCGCCCGCCGCGGCGCATCCCCGACATCGACACGGCGGTGAACGCCCGCCTGGCCGCCACGAAGATGGAACGTGAGGCGGCCCGGCTGATCGTCGAGCGCAACCTGCGGCCCTTCGAGGGCGGCTACGCCTGGCGCAGCGATCCGCGCCTGACCCTGCCGGCCTCCACCCGCATGCCGGAGGCGGCGGTGCGTTCGATGCTGCGGCTGATCGAAGCACCGACCCTGGTCATCGCCGCCGAGCCCTCGCCGCCCTGGTTCCCGCCGGACATCCTGCGCGAACGCGCCACCTGCGTGGCCGACATCCGCCTGCAGCAGGTGCCGGGCGGACATCACCTGCACATGGAACAGCCCGGGGTGGTCGGGCCGATGCTGCGCGACTTCCTCGCCGCCGATTGAAGCGGGCGCGTTGAACCGCGCCGCGGCCGGGGTGTGGAGGAAGTGGGCGCGAACGCGCCCGCGTGTCCGGACTCAGCCCGCCAGCCGCGCCAGCGCCGCCTTCAGGCCGGGGCCCTGCGCGCGCAGGTAGTCGCGCTCGTCGCGCCAGTCCGGCCAGCGCTTCTCCACTTCGCGCCAGAACGCGCGCGAGTGGTGGGCGTGGATCAGGTGGCAGAGCTCGTGCACCAGCACGTATTCGAAGGCCGAAGGCCGGCCCAGCACCAGGGCCAGGTCCAGCGACAGCGCATCGCCGGGGCTGAGCGAGCCCCAGATCGAGGACAGCGGCCGCAGCCGGAAGGACAGCGGCGTCCGCGGCAGTCCCGGCAGGTATTTCGGCAGCCAGGCGCCGAGGTCGGCGCGGGCCTGCTGGCCGTAGAACTCGCGCAGCGCCGCCCGCGCCTGGCGTTCGCCGGCGCGTTCGGGCAGCTGCAGCAGCACGCCGTCGTCGTCGAGCGCGGCACGGGCGTAGCGGCCCGGCTGCCAGCGCAACGGCACCGCCTCGCCGCGCAGCGGCAGTTGCGGCTCCTGCCACAGCGCCAGCGGCGGCAGGGTGGTGGCGACATGTGCGGCCAGCTGCTGCGCCAGCCAGTCGCGATGTTCGTGCAGGAAGGCTTCGGCGGCGCGGATCGAGGCGCGCGGCGGCAGGGTCAGGCGGGCGCCGCGCTCGCCGACCAGCAGGCGCAGCCGGCGCGCGCGCGGGTGCCGGACCCAGCGCACCGGGACTTCACGGCCGTCGGCGAGCCGCAGCGGCCGGGTTTCCTCGGCCGGCGGTGCGGGGCGCGGCGTGCGCAACAGGGGCATGCGGCGATGCTGGCGCGTTGTGCGGCCGGACTCAAGCCTCGGCGCGGCTGAACTTCAGCGCCTGTTCCAGCACCGCGAACAGCCGCTTGAGCTCGCCGGCCATCAGCGCGAAGCGGGCGTCGAGCTCGGCGTGCAGGGAATCGCGCTCGCTGTTCTCCAGCTGCTCGACGGCGCCGTCGAGGAACTTCAGCTTGCGCAGCACCAGGTCCTCGCCGAGGACGAAGGAGACGTGATCGTCCAGCACCAGGGCCAGGCGGGTGACCTGCTTGCCGGCCTCCAGGTGGCTGCGGATCTCGTCGGCCTGCAGCTCGTGCCGGCTGCAGCGGACGACGGCGCCGCCGTCGACCGGGTCTTTGAGCTCGCATTCGTCGCCCAGGCTCAGGCCGGCCGGCAGCGGCTCGCCGGCCAGCCAGCCGGTCATCACCGCCCGCACCGCCACCTCGGCGTTCAGCGGCAGGGCCGGGAAGCTGCCCAGGGCGTGCCGCACCTCCGAGACCAGGGCCTCGGCGGCCTTGCGCGAGCTGCTGTCCACGGCGATGAAGCCATGCTCCAGGTCCAGGCTGGCATTGAGCCGGGTCGGCCGCACGAAGGCGCGCGGCAGCAGTTCCATCACCAGGTCTTCCTTCAGGCGCTTGCGGGCGCGGCCGCCCAGGCGCCGGCCTTCCTTCTCCTCGATCTCGGCGATCTTGCGCGCCAGCGCATCGTTGACCACGGCCGCCGGCAGCAGCCGGTCCTCGCCGCCCAGGGTGATCCAGATGGCGTCGCCGACGCGGTGGCTCATCGCCGGCTCGTCACGGCCGAAGGGCGAAACGAAGCCGCGCGACATCGGCTCGGAAGGACCGACCGGCTTGAGCCGGCATTCCTCCAGGCGGGCGTCGAGATCGTCGAGGGACTTGGCGAGGGTGGCGGGGAAGCGGAAGAAGGTCAGGTTACGGAAGAACATCAAGCATCCATTCAAGTCGGAGCGGCGCCGGAAACGACGCCGCCGGGGTCAGGCATCGGGTGTTCAGGCGTCCTGCTCGCCGCCGGCCAGCCAGGCGTGGGCGTCGGCCAGGCCGGAGGGATCGCGTCGGCCCAGGGCCAGGAAGTCGAACAGCTTCGGGTCGGCCAGCTGCGAGGGCCGCACGTCGGCCAGGGCGCGGGCGATGGTGTCGACGCGGCCGGGCGTCTCCTTGTCCCAGGCCGCCAGCATGCGGCCGACCTGCTTGCGCTGCAGGTTCTCCTGCGAGCCGCAGAGGTTGCAGGGAATGATCGGGAACTGCTTCCACTGCGCGTACTCGGCGATGTCGGCCTCGCGGCAGTAGGCCAGC